>UQVF01000008.1 GCA_900544365.1 uncultured Veillonella sp.
TTTTTAGCCAATAAGATGCGTTCCTTACTGACGATGCTAGGTATCATCATTGGTGTAGCAGCTGTGATTGCATTGGTATCTATTGGATATGGAGTTCGTCAACAAATAACAGAATCTATTTCGAGTTTGGGTAGTAATCTATTAATGGTCTATCCAGGGGCTCCTAGAACACCAGGGGTACGTCCTGTGGCAGGTGCTAATAAAACGATAAAATTGAGTGATTATGAAGCTGTTTCTAAGATGGATAGCGTGCAAGCAGCTTCACCAGTGGCGTCTAATTCCTATTTGACAGTGTATATGAGCAAGAATTGGACCACAACGGTGAATGGTGCCAATGCGGACTTTCAGTATGTGAATAACTGGACTATGAAATCCGGTCGCTTTATTACAGATAGTCAAATTGAACGGCGTGAACGGGTGGCAGTCATAGGTGCCACAGTAGCAAAAAATTTGTTTGGCAATGAAGATCCCATTGGTAAAGATATTCGGATTCACAAAAATTCTTTTAAAATTGTAGGCGTTCTTGATGAAAAGGGATCCGGCACTATGGGGAATGATCAAGATGATGTCATTGTAGTGCCTTATACAACTATGATGGAACGTGTGATGGGTGTTGATTATTTGCGTATGATCTATATTCAAGCAAAAGAAGGGCAGGATTTAGAACGTGTCCAAGCTGATATAGAAAATATTTTACGCGTCCGTCATGGTATTAAAAACCCTGACCTAGATGATTTTAATGTGAATAATATGGCTTCTATTATGAAAGCTGTAGAAGAAAATACAGCCACAATGACCTTATTCTTAGGTGCTGTGGCAGCGATTTCCTTACTAGTTGGTGGTATTGGCATTATGAATATTATGCTCGTGTCTGTAACGGAACGTACTCGAGAAATTGGTGTTCGTAAAGCTTTAGGCGCTACGTATCGAACCATTATTACGCAGTTTTTAATTGAAGCTGTTGTTATCTCTCTTGTAGGTGGTGCTATTGGTATTGTAGTGGGAATTGGTGCTTCACAGTTGATTGCCACAGTAGCTAAATTAAAAACTGTAGTGACCACAGGCCCTATTTTATTATCATTTGGATTTTCCATGTTTATAGGTCTTGTATTTGGCCTGTATCCAGCTAGAAAAGCAGCGAAGTTAAATCCTATTGATGCTTTACATTATGAATAGCTGAGTAAATACCAATATGCATGGAAAAGTAGGTCTATTGTATATTGGTATTTTTCTTTTTCCCGAAAGAATATGGTATAATATATAAATTGAAAGGATGTGTGTCTATGAAAATTAGTCAAGAGGAAATTAAGAATATTGCCTTATTATCCAGATTAGAAATTAAAGATTTAGAGGCTGCTGAAAAAGCCTTAAGTAATATCCTTACCTATGTTGAGGAATTAGAAGAATTAGATTTAACCGATGTAGAGCCAATGGCTCATGCGGTGCCATTACAAAATGTATATCGTCCTGATGAAATGAAACCATCATTGTCACGAGAAGAAGCATTGCAAAATGCACCAGAAGAAGAGAATGGGTATTTCAGAGTACCTCGTGTTGTACAAAACTAGGAGAAGATACATGACTCTTTTTGAATTACATCAAAAATTAGTAAATAAAGAAATTTCTGCCGTAGAGCTTACGAAAGCTGTATTGGCACATAAAGACAATGTAGAGCCTACAGTACATGCGTACTTATCAGACTCTCATGAAGCGGCGTTAGCACAAGCTGAAGCTGTGGATGCAAAAATTGCAAAAGGAGAAGTTATTTCTCCATTAGCAGGTGTTCCAGGCGCTATTAAAGATAATATTTGTACGAAAGGAGTAGCCACTACTTGCGGGTCCCACATGTTGGAAAACTTTGTGCCTCCTTACAATGCTACTGTTATTGAAAAATTACAATCTCAAGATGCTATTATTTTGGGTAAATTAAACATGGATGAGTTTGCTATGGGTAGCTCCACAGAGAACTCTGCTTTAGGCAAAACCACAAATCCATGGAATCCAGACTACGTACCAGGCGGTTCTTCCGGTGGTAGTGCAGCGGCTGTTGCCAGCGGTAGCGCTATTTGGGCATTGGGTTCTGATACAGGTGGATCCATTCGTCAACCAGCATCCTATTGTGGCGTGGTTGGTTTGAAACCAACTTACGGCAATGTATCTCGCTATGGCTTGATTGCCTATGCATCTTCTTTGGACCAAATTGGCCCTGTTACAAGAGATGTACGTGATGCAGCCATCGTGCTGAATGCCATTACTGGTCATGATTTCCATGATTCTACATCTATTCCGGGGAATCGTGTAGATTATACAAAAGCTCTTGTGAAAGATGTAAAAGGCTTGCGTATTGGTGTGCCTAAAGAATATTTTGGTGAAGGTTTACATCCAGAAGTGCGTGCAGCTTTGGAGAAAGCTGTTGAAACCTATCGCAATATGGGGGCCACTATTGTGGATATTTCCTTGCCAACTACAAAATATGCCTTGTCTGCATACTATATCATCGCTTTGGCAGAAGCTAGCTCCAACTTAGCTCGTTATGACGGAGTTAGTTATGGCCTTCGCGTGCCGGCAGATAATTTAGTAGAAATGTCTACTAAAACTCGTACCCAAGGTTTCGGTGAAGAAGTACAACGTCGTATCTTGTTAGGTACCTATGTATTGAGCTCTGGCTATTATGATGCGTACTATTTGAAAGCCTTAAAAGCACGTCGTTTAATCAAGAACGAATTTGATGCTGCCTTTCAAGAATGTGACGTATTGTTAACACCAACAGCTCCGAATACAGCTTTCAAATTTGGTGAAAAAATCAACGATCCTTTAACAATGTATTTAGAAGATGTGTGTACAGTGCCAGTTAACTTGGCTGGTATCCCAGGTATCAGTATTCCTGCTGGATTTGGCTCTAATGGTATGCCAATCGGTATGCAATTATTGGCGCCAGCTATGGGTGAAAGTACATTGTTACAAGCTGCTTATAGCTTTGAACAAGAATGTCCTGAATTTACAAAATTGCCAACTATGGGAGAATTGAAACTATGAAATATGAAACAGTCGTAGGCCTTGAAGTTCATACTGAACTGAAAACAAATTCAAAAATATTCTGCTCCTGTACAACGGCCTTCGGGGGCGACCACAATACACATGTATGCCCGACTTGCTTAGGTTTGCCAGGAACTATGCCTGTATTTAACCAAAAAGTATTGGAATATGCTATTAAAGTCGGTTTGGCATTGAATTGTGAAATTGTACTATTCAATAAATTTGACCGTAAAAACTATTATTATCCAGATTTGCCTAAAAACTGGCAAACCTCTCAGTTTGATTTGCCTATCTGCGTGAATGGTCATCTTGACGTAGAGGTGAATGGAGAAACTCGTCGTATTCGTATCAATCGTATCCATATGGAAGAAGATGCTGGTAAATTAGTGCATAGTGGTGCTACTATTTCTAGCTCTGATAGTTCCAATGTCGACTACAACCGTACAGGTGTGCCATTGTTGGAAATCGTATCGGAACCAGATCTTCGTTCTGGTGAAGAAGCGCGTCAATATGTGGATAAAATCCGTGCCATTGTACAATACTTAGGCGTTTCTGATGGCCGTATGGAAGAAGGTAGCTTGCGTTGCGATGCGAACATTTCTATCCGCCCAGTGGGAGAAACAAAATTAGGTACAAAAACTGAAATCAAAAATATGAACTCTTTAACAGGGATCCAAAAAGGTATTGAATATGAAGCGCTTCGTCAAGCAGAAGCCTTAGAAGATGGAGAAACGATTGTTCAAGAAACTCGGACTTGGGATGATAGCAAAGGGATTACTCTTTCCATGCGTAAAAAAGAGAAAGAAAATGACTACCGTTTCTTCCCAGAGCCAGATTTGGTACCTATCGTAGTAGATCCTAACTATGTAGAAGAGATTCGTCAATCCTTACCAGAATTACCAGAAGCGAAACAACAACGTTTTATGGAATCCTATGGATTGTCCAGTGAAGATGCTCGTACATTGACAAGTCAACGCGCTACAGCTGATTATTTTGATGCCGTTGTAGAGGCTGGCGCCGATGCAAAAACAGCATCTAATTGGATCATTGGTGATTTGGCAAAACTTGTGAACGATGCTGGGATTTCCTATGCAGACAGCAAGGTACAGCCAGATCAATTAGCTGCAATGATTAGACTAATTGAAAAAGGTACAATTTCTGGTAAAATTGCTAAACAAGTCATTGTAAAAATGTTTGAAACTGGTAAAAATCCAGACAAAATTGTAGAAGAAGAAGGCTTAGTTCAAATTACTGATACAGGAGCCATTGAAGAAATCGTAAAACAAGTCATTGCAGATAATCCTAAATCTGTAGAAGATTTCAAATCTGGTAAAGGTAAAGCTATCGGATTCTTGGTAGGTCAAGTGATGCGTGCCTCCAAGGGTAAAGCAAATCCTGGCGTCGTGAATGAATTGTTGGAAAAACATTTACAAACTCTATAGGAGTGACTATGAGTCAAGAACAAAAGTATGATGAAGGCACACGTGTTATTTCGGAAGAGGAATTACGTGACTTTGATGGTACAACAATAGATGAAGAGGGGCGTACATATGACGCTCCTCATCACCAATCTTCTCAACAGGAACAACAGCGGTTTCAAACTATTCCTAATATGAAGGTATTCTTGTGGAATGCCCTTAACTGGAAGTGGAAAGCAGGCTTAGCAGTAGCTGCAGCAGTGTTGATTGTAGTGCTATTTGCATTAGCTAAATTTATCATTGCTGGTGCTTTTGTGATTATCCTAGCGTGGTTAGTGATGCGCTTGTTGGGAAAAGTATTTTTTTAAATCTGAATACAGAGGTTGTATTGCTATGGAACAAACATTTTCATGGAAACGGTTTGCATGGCTAGGGATTGGAACGTTTTTGTTCTATCTGTTTATGGCATGGGCGTTGCCTGTGACGGATACAGTGGAATCAAACTATGCTTTATCTGCCGTGACCATGATGAAACATGGAGAGTTTTTGTCTCCTATGATTTATGACATGTATTGGTATGATAAACCAATTATGGCATATTGGGGGCTTATATTGTCCTACTCTTTGTTTGGTATCTCTGATTTGGCTGCTCGATTGCCATCCATTGTCGTTTCTACTTGTACAGTATTAGCGATGTATCGGATGGCTTTCAGTATATATCAAGTAGAACGGGTTGCCATGTGGAGTGCCATTGCCCTAGGAACGGCGTTAGAATTCTGGTACATCGGTCACGCTGTCGTAACGGATGGATATTTATTTCTCTTTTCCATGGGTATTTTTTATTATGTTTACCGAGGTATCACTGGTGAAAGTCATCGCCATATGATCTATGCATATATTTTTGCTGGATTAGCGGTGCTTACCAAAGGTCCTGTGGGGATTGTATTACCAGGGATTATTTTAATTCTTTACGTGGCCTTGAATCGCCATATGGATTGGTTCAAATATATTTTTTCTTGGAAAGGTATCCTTGCCTTTATTTTAGTCATAGCGCCGTGGTATGGCTATATGTATTATGTTCATGGTGATGCTTTTATCCAAGAATTTTTAGGACTGCATAATGTGACGAGAGCCACAGTACCAGAACATCCTGAACATAATTGGTGGTATTTGTATTTTGCCTTGTTACCCGTTTGCATGATGCCATGGACTAGTTTTGTGGTTCGTGGTATTAATGAACAGAAACATGCCTATATTTGGTACTGGTCTATTTTCTGGTTTGTAGGAACCGTTCTGTTCTACACGTGCGTGGCCACTAAGTATGTTACGTACACATTCATTATGCTGATTCCGTTGGCATTATGGGCAGGCATGGGCATTCATGCTTGTATAGAAGAATACAAAGGACGTAAGATGACGTGGAAGGTGTTTACCCTATATGCATTGGGTGGAGCTCCATTTTTATTAGGATTGGACATAGCTGGGTTGAGCATTTCCTTAACACATGGTGCATATCTTTGGATTAGCTTGGCAGTGACAGTGTTGAGTTGTATCTATGCCGCTAATAAACGAACAGGATATGTCTTAGTGTGCAGTATGGCAACGAGTGCTGTCGTATTCTATTTAGCATTAGTTCCTAATTTAGTGCCAGTTATGGAAGACCAATCTGGAAAAGTATTAGCCAATAAAGTGATGGCATTGGAGGGTGCTACGCCACTAGATGTGTATCAATATGGCAATTATCGTACGTCTTTGTCCTATTATTTAGGGCGGACGACTTCCTATATTCATTACAAAGAACATGAAAGTGTTTGGGAAAATGGGAAGAATATTATGCCTATGATAAAACCTACTGAGTTGGCAAAAGATAAAGAGAAACTATCTCGAGCTTTAATTTATGTGCCCAATAAATACGCAACGTATTTTAAAGAAACAAGTCTATATGACCATGTTCAGCCAGTGGAAAGAGATTCTCGAGGCGTCTTCTACAGAGTGAAATAATGGTGATGATAGTATTGGGGATGCTCCTAACGAGTGTCTCCAATATTTTTTTTATTGTAGGGAAGAGAGCAGGATATCACTACGTATACATAAAAATGAACATGAAACAGGCACCAACTGCAATAGTTGGAGCCTGTTTTGAGTTTGTACTATTTTATTTCGCCTCAGGATCTAGGGACAATGGTTGTGTACCTAACATTGTAGTTAAGTTATTCATATTAAAGCGATATGCTTTGTTAGAGAAATCTCTTGTGGCATCGTAATTACCAGAAGGAGCGTGTATGATGCCCACTAGCATATCATACAATAAGTCATTAGTGAAATATTGTTGCTCATGATTGCGTAGGGTATCTGCCGTTTCTGGATACGCAGTACGATACGTAGGAGATAAGTACACCCACATTGGGATCCGTGTCATTCCAAAATTGAAAATATCTGGATTATGCGATGTTTTAATATTTTCTCCGTGGTCAGAGAAGTAGACCATGGCTTGTAAGTTTAAGTTATCCTTAGCATAGGTATAAATTTCTTGTAATAACCAATCCGTATAGAGTTGGCTATTAGCATAGGCCTCAATGCCTTCTGGATTTGGACCTTGTTTCCATTTGCTAAACTCGTGCGGATATCTATCATTATAGTAGATATGGCTACCCATAATATGGATGACGATGAAATTATTTTGGTCCTTTGGCACGTCTTTTAAAAGTGGTAACAAAGCGCCATCATATTGATCGGAGAAGGCATAGGACTCATGAGCCCATCGAGGGGTGTCACTAGCTTTTGCGATAAGGGAGATAGCAGTATCATATTCGCCATATACACCTTGGTTAGACAACCAAGAAGTATGATATCCAGCTTTTTTGGCCACATCGATAATAGTCGTAGCATCAAAGAACGGTTTATCATCATATTGATTGCGCTCTGTTAAGGCTCTTTCTAAAGTTGGGACTGTTTGTACATAGGAAGAGTAAGCGTGCTTAAAGACATTGAAGTTTGGGTTTTGATACAAGGAACCTTGCCATGGGGTATCATCATACGGGAAGTCTGGTGTGTACATTTTCATGTAATCTCTAGAAGAAGATTCCCCAATCACTAAGATGACAGTACCCGGTGTTTTTTGCGCTGCTGTTTCTGTAGTGCTTAATTGTAACTTGTTAAATACAGTGACATGCTTATCGTTATAAGATTGCAGCTCCTCCATGTAGGCTCTTACTCCTAACCAGTTACTGATAATATCTGTGCGAGGAAATAAGTAATACCCTCCATACACGATTAATGCGATGGACAAAATCCATTTTATGTCGTTTTGATAGCGTTGAAAGAAAGAAGAAATAAATGTAGTAGGAGTATCGTTCTTTTGTACTTTCATATTGGCAAAGTAGAAAAGACTAAGAATAATGATGATGCCGACGATAGCGCTGCCAATTCCACCTACGCCGATGATGTTTTTTACAAATCCTAAGGCTTCTTCAGGGTTTGTTTGATATAGAGCCATCATAGTGGCTGGCGTAATGCAATGCCATGTGGACAGATAGTATCCGATTTGTCCTGCTGGGATGAGAAGTAATACTACATCAAGAACGCTATATAGAGCAGCCCAAATACGTTTTGCTTTTCCCCACTGTAATAACCAATAATGGGTTACACTTAAAACACAGAATAGAACAAGGCCAAAGAGAAAGTCATTGGCAAATTCGTAAAAGTAAAATGGTTTTTCATAGGACCAATGGAATAAGAGGGGGAATGTTAATGCCCAACTGATACCGACGATACCATGACCAATGAGATAGCTTTTTGTGAAAGAACTACGAATAATAGATTGTAAGACGGTTAAACCTACAATAGTAGGAACGAATAAGGTAAGTATATCTTCTATGTCAAATCCTAAGGTTATGGGTTTGTAGATATAAAATAGTGCCACTGCAATGATGGTGGACACGATGGTATACAGTCCTAGCTGTTTCCATCTTTGACGATGCATAATTTCGCCTCTCTTTCTGGGTGTAGCAATTTTTGCTTATTTCATTTATAATACATATAGATACATAGGTTGGTATGTCTAAGTATTATTCTAACTGTTTCTAATAGGAAATGCAATTTTTTCATACAAGGTGTGGTGAAAGCCATACCTTTATTTTTGGTAGAAAGGAGTTTTCATGAATACCTACGATTTTAAACTGGATATTTTTGAAGGCCCTTTGGATCTTTTGTTGCATTTGATTGAAAAGAATCAGATTGATATATACGATATTCCCATTGTGAATATCACCTCACAATATATGGACATACTGAAAACTTGGAATCAATTCGATATTGCCTATAGTAGTGAGTTTTTAGTGATGGCGGCTACTTTGTTACAGATTAAGTCACGTCTTTTATTGCCTAAAGTCAATCATAAGGATGAAAGTGATACAGAAGATCCTCGAGACGAATTAGTGAACCGATTGGTGGAGTTTAAACGTATCAAAGAATTGACGGGGTTGTTAGAAGAACGTGTATCCGATGGTTCCTATGTATTCAATAGACCAGAAGAACTTAGCCAAATGGGATTAGATCTTGTGTGTACTGTGGAATGGGATGCGCTCGTGGCGTGCTTTCAGAAAGTGCAAGAAAGGTATCATTGTCTTGAAGTAGAAGCTCCTAAAGTTGTGATGGAACGGGAAGAATATACATTAGAGCAAGGAATTGAAGATGTATTACTAGCGACGAGACAGCAACAAGTGCCCTGTGTAAATTTATTTGCTAAGGCACAGACAAAGGAAGAAAGAGTGGTTACATTTTTGGCGTTACTAGAGTTGATGAAACGTCAACTGTTGCGGATTATTGTGGGCAATCACGATGTATATAGTGTGATTGTAGAAGGTATAGAAGAAGGAGAGGCCCTGTGAGTAGCATTGAATTTCAGCAGTTAGAAGCTGTTTTATTTGCAGCGGCTACCCCTTTAACGGTAGATACATTAGCAGATATTTTTGAAGTTTATGTACCAGAAGTTGAAAGAGCTATCAAAGCTTATGAAGAAAGTTTGATACAAGAACGGCGAGGTATTCGGATTCGTAAAAGTGCATCGGGTATAGAATTGGTGAGCGCCCAAGAATGCAGTGAATTTGTTACTAAAATTCGCCACAGAGATGAAAAGCTATCTGGGGCGGCCATGGAAACGTTGGCAGTGATTGCTTTCAAACAGCCTATCACAAAAGGTGAAGTAGAAGAGTTTCGTGGTGTAAACTGTGAAAAAGTATTAAAACAATTACTGGCCCGTGACATGATTGTGGAGTTAGGACGAAAGGAAACTATAGGACGTCCTGTGATTTACGGAACGTCGGATAACTTTTTAAGGACGGTAGGTGCGAATTCTATTGAAGAGTTGCAACAGTCTATGCCTCTTTCAGAGACGTTATCCATAAATACAGAAGGAGAATAATATGGAACTAGAACGTTTGCAAAAATATATTGCTCGTTGTGGTGTGGCATCACGACGAAAAGCAGAAGAATTAATTACCTCTGGTAAAGTACTTGTGAATGGTAAATATGTAAAAGAATTGGGCGCTAAGGTAAATCCTACACGTGACCGTGTCAAAGTGGATGGACAATTGTTAGAGCCAGAGGCGTTGGAATATTATATTTTCAACAAGCCAAAAGGGGTGATTACATCCATTACAGATCCTGAAGGACGTAAAACTGTCATGGACTATATTAACTCTGTAAAAGCTCGTATTTATCCTGTAGGTCGATTAGATTACCATACAGAAGGATTATTGCTATTGACGAATGATGGAACTATGGCGCAAAACTTAGCACATCCATCAAAAGGTGTGACAAAAACATACGAAGTAAAAGTAAAAGATCGTGTCTTTGATGAACATTTGGAGCAGTTAGCAGTAGGTGTCACATTAGAAGATGGTGTAACTGCACCTTGTGAAATTACAGATTATGGATTTAATGGAAAAACAGGTCTTACTACTGTAGAAATTACGATTCATGAAGGTCGTAATCGCCAAGTACGTCGTATGTTTGAACATTTTGGGTATTCCATTCATAATTTGAAACGTATCAATTATGCAGGATTGACGTTAAAAGGGTTAAAGCGTGGAGCATTCCGTAAATTAACACGAGAAGAAGTGAAACAATTACAGGCTATAAAATAAGGGTGAATATGAAACGAATTATTGTCATCGGTGGTGGCGCTGCAGGTCTTATGGCGGGTGTTCGTGCGGCACAATTAGGTGCGTCTGTGCACATTATTGAAAAAATGAAGATGGTAGGCCTTAAAATGGGGATTACAGGTAAAGGGCGTTGTAATGTGACTAATGCAGCTCCCATAGAAGATTTTATTAAACAAACACCGGGGAATGGTAAGTTCCTATATAGTGCTTACCAACAATGGACCAATGAAGATATGATTCATTTGCTCAATAGTTGGGGCGTCTCTACTAAGGTTGAGCGAGGTGGTCGTGTATTTCCAGAATCTGATAAAGCTACAGATGTACGCAATGCTTTTATCGACACATATCGTAAATTAGGTGGACAGCTTCACTTAGAAGAAGTTGTTAAGGATTTGATTGTAAAAAATGGAGCTATTACAGGTGTTATTACAGATAAGGGAACCTATACTTGCGATGCAGCGATTATCGCTACAGGAGGGATGTCGTATCCATTGACTGGGTCTACTGGAGATGGCTATGAATTAGCTTCTTCTGTGGGACATTCCATCGTAGAACTGCGGCCATCCTTAATTCCTTTAGAAACGAAAGAACATTGGGTGAAAGACTTAATGGGGCTAAGTTTAAAAAATGTAGAAGTCGCTATTATTGCGAAAAATAAGGTGCAAACAAAACAATTTGGAGAAATGCTATTTGCCCATTTTGGGGTGACAGGACCAATTATTCTATCTGCCTCTCATACAGTGACAAAGTTACTCAAGAAAAAAGTAGATCCTATCATTATTGAAATGAATTTGAAACCAGCGTTAACTCGTGAGGTCTTAGATAAGCGTGTACAACGGGATTTCAGTGAGTCTCAAAATAAGCAATTAGTAAATGTATTGAAAGGTTTATTGCCATCCAAATTAATTCCAGTTATTTGTCAACTAGCAGAGTTAGAAGGAACCAAGGCTATTCACGATATTACCAAAGAGGAGCGCTTGCGGTTAGTGGATACTATACAACATATGCGGCTCACCGTTCATAAACCTCGCCCTATAGCGGAGGCTATTGTGACTGCTGGGGGAATTTCTGTAAAAGAAGTAGATCCCAAAACGATGCAATCTAAATTGGTGAGTGGTTTATATATGGCGGGAGAAGTCTTGGATGTAGATGCTTTCACAGGAGGCTATAATCTGCAAGTTGCCTTTTCCACAGCCTACGTAGCTGCCACTCATGCAGCAGAAGGAGGAGTCTAATATGAATCGACGAATTTCTGTAGCTATTGATGGTCCTGCTGGTGCAGGTAAAAGTAGTATTTCTAAAGTAGTAGCCAAAACGTTAGGCTATTTATATATTGATACAGGGGCCATGTATCGTGGTATTACATGGGTTTTATTAGATATGGGTGTCTCCATTGACGATGCTGAGGCTGTGGCACAAGCTTTACCTCATATTCAATTGGAATTACAAGCTACTGAAAGTGGCCTTGTGGTATTGGTAAATGGTCGTGATGTATCTCAGGAAATCCGCACACAATATGTAACTAGTCATGTATCACAGGTGGCAGCACAAAAAGCGGTGCGCACAAAATTAGTGGATATGCAACGACAGATGGCAGCTGCTGGTGGTGTCATTTTAGACGGTCGAGATATTGGTTCCGTGGTGTTACCTAATGCGGAATTGAAAGTCTATTTAACAGCATCTGTGGAAACTCGTGGTCATAGACGTTGGCTAGAATTGAAAGATTCCGAACATATTTCTTTAGAAGAGGTATGTCGCACTGTAGCTGAGCGAGATGCTATGGATATGAACCGGGAGGAATCTCCTCTTGTATGTGTAGATGATGCAGTGGTTGTAGAAACTGATCATCTCAGTATAGAAGAAACTGTACAAACACTTATCGACTTAATTCGCAAAACGGAATTAGGAGGCCATCATGGATAAATTTTCTGAATGCTTATGGCGATCTGCATTTACTATCGTCTATGGATGGTGGTATAGGACAAAGGTGTATGGGAAAGAAAATGTGCCTAAAGAAGGACCAGTCATTATTTCACCGAACCATAAAAGTAATAATGATCCCCCTTTGTGTGGTTTTGCATTGCCACGTCATGTGAACTTCATGGCAAAAGAGGAATTATTTAGAAATCCAATTTCTAAATTAGTTTGTACTTGGCTAGGCGCCTTTCCAGTACGCCGTGGTGGAGTCGATAAACTAGCTATACGCCATGCTATGAATTTGTTGAAAGATAATTTAATGCTAGGTATTTTCCCAGAAGGGACACGACAAAAGGGTGACACCTTAGGGCGGTTTCACGATGGAGTGGCTTCGATGGCATTGCGCACAGGGGTTTCAGTAGTACCGGTGGCAATTGTGGGTAGTGACAAGATGATTCGTGGAGAGGTTGCTGTTATTATTGGAAAACCGATTGCTGTAGAAAAAGCAAAAGCAACAGTAGAAGCTATTGCAGATGTGAACCATAAGGTAAAAACAGCTATCCAAACTATGATTGATGATTATAAAGCAGGTAAGTATAAATAGGGGAATGCTATGTTTACAATACGATTAGCGGAAAATTGTGGCTTTTGTTATGGCGTAAAGCGCGCTGTTACGATGGCAGAAAAAGCAGCAGACTCAAAAGATGTGAGTTATACATTGGGGCCTATTATTCATAACCCTCAAGTGGTAGGTCGACTTGAAGATAATGGTGTGTATGCTATTAATGAATTAAGTGATGTGCAAGAAGGTACTGTTATCATTCGCTCTCATGGGGTTGGTCCAGAAGTATATGAAGAAGCAGAAACACGGGGATTACCCGTGATTGATGCTACTTGCCCACATGTACAGAAGGCACAGCGCGATGCAAAGTCTGTAGTGGATGAAGGATTAACCTTAGTTATTCTTGGGGAGAAGAAGCATCCAGAGGTAAAGAGTATTAATCTGTGGGCAGGTAATAAAGGCATTATCGTAGAAACAGAAGAAGATGCTAAAAATATTCAATTCGTGGAAAAAATTGGTGTTGTTGTACAAACTACCTTTTCACAATTTAAGTTTCAAAGTATAATAAAAATATTAGAACAAAAATCTAAGGATCAAAAGATTTTCAAAACCATTTGTCAGGCTACAGAAGAACGTCAAAACTCTGCAGTGGCACTGGCTAAGGAAGTGGATCTTATGATCGTGGTAGGTGGGAAAAACTCTGGCAACACGACTAGATTAGCAGAAGTATGTCGTGATGTAGGGTGTACTACATATCACATCGAAACTGCTACTGAAATACAAATGACGTGGTTGAAGGACGTTACAACAGTAGGAGTCACGGCTGGTGCATCGACACCAGACTGGATAATTAAGGAGGTCATTCAGACGATGGAAAATTTTGCAGAATTATTTGCAGCATCAGAAGCGCAAGCAGAAGAATTTAAGAAAGGTAATGTGATTGAAGGGGAAGTTGTACAAATCGATGACGAACGTGCATATGTATCCTTTGGCTACAAAACAGAAGCACAATTAGAAAGAAAAGAAATGGCATACCCTACACCAGCTTCTGCTAAAGATGTATTAAAGGAAGGCGACAAAATCAAAGCTGTTATCCTTAACCACATCAAAGAAGATAGCCCTATCTATCTTTCTATCACTCGTTTGGCTAAAGATGAAGATTGGCAATATGTTATTGAAGCACAAGAAAAAGATGAACCAATCATCTGTAAAGGTGTGGATGCAATTCCTGCAGGTTTAGTCGTAACTGTTAAGTCTTTACGTGGTTTCATTCCACTTTCCCAAGGTGACATTCACTTCGTGAAATCCCTTGATAACTTAGTAGGTACAGAATTTGAAGCTAAAGTACTTGAAGTTGAAGAAAAGAAAAACCGTTTGGTTCTTTCCCGTCGTGAAGTACTTGAAGTGGAACGCCAAGCTAAATTAAAAGAAGCGTTAGCAAATGTAGAAGTTGGCGGTACTTACAAAGGTACTGTTCGCAAAATCATGCCTTACGGCGCATTCGTTGATATCGGAGGAATCGAAGGTTTACTTCACATTTCCGACATCTCTTGGCAAAAAATTAAACGCGTTGAAGACGTGTTAGCAGTTGGTCAAGAAATCGACGTTAAATTACAATCCTTTGATGAAGAAAACAGCAAAATCTCTTTATCTTTAAAAGCATTATCCAAAAGCCCATGGGACGTTGCAGAAGAAACAATCCATGTAGGTGATGTGGTAACTGGTAAAGTGGTTCGTACAGTTCAATACGGTGCATTCGTTGCTATCAACGATGACATTCAAGGTTTACTTCACATCTCTCAAGTGACTAAACAACGTAATGCAAAAGTAGAAGATTACTTGAACCGCGGTCAAGAAGTGGAAGTAGAAGTAATTTCTTTCAACAAAGATGAAAAGAAATTAGGTTTAAAATTAACTGAATTAATGGAACCAGTAGCAACTGAAGAAGAAGCTGAATAATTTCTATATAATAGAAGAACAGTAGGTCCAATGGACTTACTGTTCTTTTTTTGCTTTCGTTTATGTGATACAATATAGGTTGATAAATTATGTGTTCTTATTCTTCCTATTGGGAAGTTGAAATATGAGGTGAAAGTATGTCAAAACCATTAGTTGCGGTCGTAGGGAGACCAAATGTAGGGAAGTCTACATTATTTAATGCCATTGTGAATAAACGAATTTCTATTGTAGAAGATATTCCAGGTGTAACACGAGACAGAATTTATTTCGATGCAGAGTGGTTACAACGAGAATTTACTATGATCGACACAGGAGGAATTGAGTTCATCACTGCGGAAAGTCATGAAATCCCTAAGATGATGCGTTTTCAAGCCCAATTAGCTATTGAAGAAGCAGATGTGATCCTCTTTGTTGTAGATGGTAAACAAGGCATTACGATTGCCGATGAAGAAGTGGCAAATTTATTGCGTGCTAGCGGTAAGCCTGTGATTCTTGTAGTTAATAAAATCGACAGTGTGAACCAAGAAGCCAATATTTATGAGTTCTATAATTTAGGCATAGGTGATCCAATTGGTATTTCTGCAAAAAATTTAATGAACTTAGGTGATTTGCTAGATGATGTGGTGAAACATTTCCCTCCACAAAGTGCTAGCGAGGAAGATGAAGATACAATCCATGTAGCATTGATTGGTCGCCCTAATGTGGGTAAATCATCTCTTACAAATGCTTTGTTAGGTCAAGAACGGGTTATCGTCAGTGATGTAGCTGGTACAACACGTGATTCTATCGATACTCATTGGAGCCATGATGGACAGGATTTTGTGTTAATTGATACAGCAGGTATGCGTCGTAAATCTCGTATTGATGCACCTGTAGAGCGTTATAGTATTGTTCGTTCTCTTCGTGCTATTGATCGTTCTGATATTGTAGTGTTAGTTCTAGATGCTACAGATGGAGTGACTGAGCAAGATAAAAAAATTGTTGGTTATGCTCACGAATCTGGTAAAGGTTTAGTCATCGTTGTCAACAAATGGGATTTGATTGAAAAAGATGATAAAACTACACTACGATTTACAGAAGATATTTATGATGAAATGGCTTTCTTGCGGTATGCACCTATCTTGTTTGCGTCGGCTTTGACGAAACAACGCATTCATCGCTTAGCAGAATTAATTAAATATGTATCTGAGCAACAACATATGCGTATTTCTACAAGTGTATTGAACCAATTGTTATCAGATGCACAAACGGTAAACCCAGTGCCATCTCGTGGTGGTCGGATTCCTAAAATTTACTATATGACACAGGCAAGCGTAAAACCTCCTACGTTCATTTTATTTGTGAATGAACCAGACTTAATTCATTTCTCCTATATGCGTTTCTTGGAGAACCGCTTGCGTGAATCATTTGGCTTTGAAGGGACTCCAATTCGATTAGTACTTCGTGGTAAGAAGGGAACTGATGAAGAATGATAACGATGGAAATTGTTGTATTAATTTTGGTAGCGTACCTAGTAGGTTCTATTCCTACAGGTTTACTGATTGGAAAACTCTTTTTCCACACTGATGTGCGCCAATATGGTAGTAAAAATATTGGTGCTACTAATACCTATCGTGTATTAGGTATGAAAGCTGCCTTACCTGTGTTCTTAGGTGATGCTGGGAAAGGTGCTATAGGTGTGCTCTTGTTTTCGCCAAACCCAGAATGGATGATTGTAGGTGGATTATGTGCTATGATTGGTCATAACTGGTCTATTTTTCTTGGCTTTTCTGGTGGTAGAGGAGTTGCTACAGGATTGGGCGTGCTCATTGCATTGTCTCCGATAGCAGCGTTAATTTGCTTTGCTGTATGGGCTATTATTGTTAAGTTCACTTCCTATGTATCCTTAGGGTCCATTGTAGCGGCTACATTAGTGCCTATTGTGATGTACTGCTTATCTGAGCCCTTGCCATATATTATCTTTGGTGCTGTAGCAGCATTGTTTGTCGTATTCCGTCATAGAGAAAACATTATGCGTCTTTTACAAGGAAAAGAATTAGCTGTGAAACGTATTACAAAGGATGAGTAATTATGAAAATTGCAGTCATTGGATCTGGTAGTTGGGGTACGGCATTAGCTCTGAAAGGTATAGAAGCAGGTCACCAAGTGAGTATGTATTGTCGAACGGAAGAAAAAGCGAATTATTTGCGTGAATATCGTATTAATCCTTATTTGCCAGAAGTAGTATTACCTAGTTCATTAGAGTTTGAACATTCTTATAAAGATACCTTGGAAGATGCAGAGGTGGTGCTACTGGTAACGCCATCCAGTTATGTACGAAGCACTTTGCAAGAGTTGAAACGGTATTTACAACCATCTATGATTATCGTGGGCTGCTCAAAAGGGTTGGAAAAAAATAGTGAAAAGCGTTTATCCCTGGTTATTGAAGAAGAAGTGCAAGGTTTAGTGAAAGCGACAGCTATTTTATCTGGTCCCAATCATGCAGAAGAAGTCGGTCGGAATTTGCCGGCTGCCACCGTGGTTGCCAGTCAACATGAACAGGCTATCTGTATGTTACAAAAAGCTCTGGGTGGACCGAGTTTTAGGGTATATGGTAATACGGATGTAATTGGTGTTGAACTAGGGGGGGCTACAAAAAATATCATCGCTTTAGCAGCTGGGATTGCTCATGGTATGAAATTGGGAGATAATTTATTGGCAGCTCTACTGACTCGCGGTCTTCATGAAATGACGAAGTTTGGTGTTGCCATGGGAGCAAAAGCTGAAACCTATGCGGGACTTTCAGGTATGGGAGATTTAATCGCCACATGTATGAGCCCTCATAGTCGAAATCGTCGAGCAGGTCAAAAGTTAGCCGATGGAGAGACGATGGAAGATATCATTAACCATTCCCAAATGGTGGTGGAAGGATTTTTTGCTGTTCGTATCATTTATGACCTAGCCAAAGCAAAGGGAATCGATATGCCTATCACCAATGCTTTGTATGAGGTGTTATATCATCAAGTTCCTCCTGCTGACGTATTGATGCAACTGATGATGCGTGACGTAAAACAAGAAGTTTGTAATAAGTGAGTGATTGTGGGGAAGATTCTATAAAATATCTATTGTAGCCCATAGTAAAATCATGTAGAATATACAGGTATAGGTAGTAAATCATATGAGAATTATTTCAGGGACGGCCAAAGGTCATACCATACAAGCTCCAAAAGGCATGGATACGCGACCGACACAAGATCGTGTGCGTGAGAGTATTTGTAATGTCATACAAAGTCGGAGAGGATTTTTTGAGACTCAGGTGCTAGATCTATTTTCGGGCACCGGTGCATTAGCTATAGAGTCCTTAAGTCGAGGGGCTAGTCATGCTATTGCGGTAGATATACGTACTGATACATACATCAAAAAGAATGCACAGCATTGTAAGGTAGAAGAACGATTGGAGATTCTGAAATGTACGATGGAAGCTGCACTTTCGCGACTACAAGGAAAGCAGTTTCAGCTAATTTTTTCAGATCCTCCTTATGAAAAAGGGTATGTTCAAAAAACATTAGACTTAGTGGAAGAATTTCGATTACTTACCGAAGATGGCTTTTTAATTATAGAACGCCATAAGAATGAAACATTAGAATTATTGCCCAAGTGGGTGGTTGTAAAAGCCTTATCCTTTGGGTATACTCGCGTTGACATATTATGTCGAGAACCATAGAAAGGGGCTTGTGCCGTGAGAATTGGAGTTTGTCCAGGTAGTTTTGATCCTGTTACAAATGGACATATAGATATATTTGAGCGAGCTAGTAAATTAGTCGATAAGTTAATCATAGTGATTTTAGAAAATCCGAATAAGAAGTATTTATTTACCTTGGATGAACGGGCAGAGCTAATTCGCCAATCAGTAGCACATATCTCAAATGTTGAAGTAGATTTTGGGACTGGTTTGTTGAATGACTACGTGAAATCAAGAGATAGCCACATTATTATTCGTGGATTACGTGCACTAAGTGACTTTGAATACGAGTTTCAGCGAGCTTTATTTTCAAAATATTTGGATGATGATATTGAAACTGTTTTTATTATGACCAATAATAAATATGCCTTTGTAAGTTCTACAGGTATACGAGAATTAGCTAAGTACGGTGGTAAATTAGAAGGTTTAGTACCTGCAGTTGTGAAACAAGCCTTAGAAGATAAATTTAAAACAGTGGAAGAAAAATAGGAGGATACTATGAGAACAGAAAAGTTATTAGAAGAATTAGAGAATTTGATTGTTACTAGCAATAATATGATTATGACCAATAAAAAATTAATTGAAGAAGAAGAAATTATGCGTATAGTCGATGCTTTAACAGAATCTCTACCTCTTGAATTAGAAGAATCTCGTCGCATTGTAGCGGAGCGTGATCGTATTGTGGCGGAAGGTCAAAAGCAAGCAGATGCCTTGATTGAACAAGCGAAAGAATATATTCAAAAGTTAACAGAAGAAAGTGAATTAGTGAAACAAGCACAAGAACATGCTAATCATATTATTGCAGAAGCAAATAAATCTTCTGAAGAGCTTAAAAATAGTTCTATTCAATATGCTAGTGATGTGTTTAAATATGTAGAATCAAATTTAGAGCGTACTTTAGAAGCATTGCAAGAAAATCGTCAAACATTATATAAATAATTTAACTTGAGACTGTAGCGAGATTTATTTGTGGCAGTCTCTTTTGTTTAGTGTTAGATGGGTATAATTGTTCGTATATTTTAAAATATTAGACTCAAGAAGAAAATAAAGGAGTTTTTGATGTTAAGTCGAATACTAACAATATAAGTTTCATGTAATACTAAGAGGAGGTATACTATGAATTTTGAAATTCGTAATGGCCACGAGTATATTGATGAAGTTAAAGATTTATTTGTAGAGTATGTGCGATCCTTGGGTGTATCCGCTAGTGTAAGAGAGTTTTATGGACTGGAAGAGAAGTACAAAGGTGAAGGTGAGGCTTTGTATATTGCTTTTATTGATAATAAACCAGCTGGCTGTGTGGCTTTACGTTATGTAGATAGTAAAACAGCTGCTATGAAACGTTTGTATGTGCGTCCTGCTTTTAGGCATAGCTCTTTAGGTACGAATATGGCAAAGCTAGTAGTAGAAGATGCCCGTGAATTTGGGTATAAAACGCTGTTATTAGATACATTGCCTAGTATGGAAAATGCAAAAGACCTGTATACGACATTAGGCTTTAAAAAGTTGGATGACACCCAAAAATTGGTGAAAACTGTAGTTCATTTATCTTTGCCTTTGTAGAGGTACAATGTTGATGGAATAATGACTGCTATATAAAGGAAAAGCTGTAACAAATTATGTGCTTTATGATTTGTTTACAGCTTTTTCTTAAGATAACATATCTTGAACTTTATTGGATAAAATATAGATGTATTACTTAGAAAGATACTGTATAATAGGGTAAGTATAGATTGTTTCTATCGATAGGGTTAGTTCTGTAGGAAGGTGAGACCTTTGAAAGGTAAACATATTGTGGTAGGCGTAACAGCAGGGATTGCAGCCTATAAAGCAGTGGATTTAGTAAGCCGTTTATATAAAGCGGGGGCAGAAGTGAAAGTAGTCATGACGAGGAATGCTACTAAATTTGTGAGTCCTCTTGTGTTTGGAGAAATTAGCAAGCATAAAGTGGCTGTAGAAATGTTTGAAAATATACAGGATTGGAATGTAGAACACATATCCTATGCAACTTGGGCAGATGCCTATGTGGTAGCACCAGCTACAGCTAATATGCTTGCGAAGATGGCACATGGTATTGCAGATGATATGTTATCTACACAATTGTTGGCCACAACGGCTCCAGTATTTGTATGTCCAGCTATGAATAGTAACATGTATGCCCATCCAACTGTGCAGGAAAATTTAACTACCTTACGTGATAGAGGCGTCCATGTGTTGGAGCCAGATAGTGGACTTCTAGCATGTGGGGTAGAAGGAAAAGGTAGATTACCGGATCCGCAAAAAATTATGGATTGGGTGGACTTTCATTTAGGAAAAACTAAATTATTAGAGGGTAGAACGGTTATTGTTAGTGCTGGTGGTACGCAAGAGGCTATCGATCCTGTTAGATATATTACGAATCGATCTAGTGGAAAAATGGGATATGCAGTGGCGTTGAAAGCGGCCCAAGCGGGCGCTAAAACAATTTTAGTGTCTGCCCCCACAGATCTTGCTGTACCGATTGGGGTAGAGCGTATCATAGTTCGGTCCGCTATGGAGATGAAAGAGGCAATCGATAGTCATTATGACTCTGCAGATGCTGTGATTATGGCAGCAGCTGTAGCGGATTACCGTGTGGCAGAAGTAGCCGATAATAAAATAAAAAAACAAGAAACAATGAGGTTAGAATTGGTTAAAAACCCGGATATATTATCTGGATTAGGAGAGCGTAAAAAACATCAAAAATTAATTGGTTTCGCAGCAGAAACCCAAGATGTCATTTCCTATGGAAAAGAAAAGGTGCGGAAGAAAAATTTAGATATGTTGGTAGCCAATGATGTGAGTAAGTTAAATGCAGGATTTGATGTAGATACAAATGAAGTGACCTTTATTTATCCAGGCGAACAAATAGTTGCATTACCTAATATGTCAAAACTAGATGTAGCAGAACGTATCATTCAAGCCTTGGCAGACTTATAATTTTATGCTATAATTCTTGATAGTGATTTTAAACTAAGTATTATATGTATGATACAAGTCTCATCAAGAGTAGTGGAGGGAGAGGCCCTTTGAAGCTACAGCAACCATTCCTTAGGGGAGAAGGTGCTAAATCCAACGATCTTTGATCGGAAGATGGGGATCTGATTCCTCATCTTGGGATGAGGAATTTTTTTATTGGAGGTTTATTCATGGCAGAAAAACATGTATTTTTCACTTCTGAATCTGTAACAGAAGGTCATCCAGACAAAATTGCTGACCAAATTTCAGATGCTGTATTGGATGCTATTTTAGAAAAAGATCCAACAGCACACGTTGCTTGTGAAACATTAGTAACTACAGGCCAAGTTCATGTAGTAGGCGAAATTACTACAAAAACGTATGTAGATATTCCTCATATTGTTCGTGATACAATTCGTGAAATCGGATATACACGTGCAAAATTTGGCTTTGATGCGGATACTTGTGGCGTTAATGTAGCGATTGATGAACAATCTGCAGATATCGCAATGGGCGTAGATGAAGCATTGGAATCTCGCGAAGGCGGCAGTGATGCGTTCGATAAAATCGGTGCTGGTGACCAAGGTATGATGTTTGGTTTCGCATCTAATGAAACTGAAGAGCTAATGCCTATGCCTATTAGCTTGGCGCATCGTTTATCTCGTCAATTAACAAAAGTTCGTAAAGATGGTACATTGCCTTACCTTCGTCCAGATGGTAAAACACAAGTAACAGTAGAATATGTCGATGGCAAGCCAAAACGCATTGAAACAATCGTTATTTCTACACAACATGGTCCAGAAGTGACATTGGAACAAATACAAGCTGATATTAAAAAATATGTTATCGATCCAGTGCTTCCAGAAGGATTTATTGATGAAAATACTAAATATTTCATCAACCCAACTGGTCGTTTCGTAATCGGTGGTCCACAAGGTGATGCTGGTTTGACTGGTCGTAAAATTATCGTAGATACTTATGGCGGTATGGCTCGTCATGGTGGTGGAGCTTTCTCCGGTAAAGATCCTACAAAAGTTGACCGTTCTGCAGCATATGCAGCTCGTTATGTAGCTAAAAATATCGTAGCAGCTGGTCTTGCTGATAAATGTGAAGTACAAGTAGCTTACGCAATTGGTGTAGCGAAACCAGTATCTATCATGGTGGAAACATTTGGTACTGCAAAAATCGAAGAAGAAAAAATCTCTGCATTAGTAAGCAAACATTTTGACCTTCGTCCAGCAGGCATCATCGAAATGCTAGATTTGTTAAAACCACATTATAAAAAAACAGCTGCTTATGGTCATTTTGGTCGTACTGACGTAGACCTTCCATGGGAACGTACAGATAAAGCAGAAGTACTTCGTAAAGAAGCTGGTTTATAATAGGTAAAAGAATTGTCATTCGCTTTTGGGTGATACATAAATAGAGGATAGAGACACATGTCTCTGTCCTCTATTTTGTTATTCCAATTGTCATGTATATAAACTATAATAGCCTAAGCTGTCATGCATATACTTGTTATAAGATGTTAAGATTAGCATACCAACTATTTTTTCTCTATAAGCTTACAAGAAATTCTTGACATGCTAATATTCAGAACTCAAGTATGAAATAGTATGAATAATGGATATAAACGTGGTATAATGAAGAGTGTTTAGTCAGGAGGTTATGATGCGTTTAGGTGAAATTATTATCAATCGTCCTGCGAAACAATTGAATAAACCTTTAACCTATGAAATACCTGACTCATTCGGGGACGTACCTATTGGAACTCGTGTGGCAGTTCCGTTGGGAGCCTCCAAAGAAGAGGGGATTCTTGTAGGTTATTGTGACATAGAAAATCCACCATTTGTGATTAAACCTATATTAGCCGTGTTAGATCCAATGCCTTGGTTTTCAGCGGAAATGCTGAGTACAGCTCGTAAGCTAAGTGAGTATTACCTATGCACCTTTGCAGAGGCATTAAGCTTATTTACTGTTGATAAAAGTAAATTAAAATCTTATGACAGACCAAAAATAGAATGGCTTGTGCCTAAGAATTCCTTTCATGTGGAACTCTTTTCAGAGAAAAAACGAAAGCAACGTTTGTTAGCGAAATACTTAGTAGAGCATGGAGCAACTTCGGTGAGTGCCCTGCGATTGGCAGGATTTAGTTTGCCTGTCATTAAGCAAGTAAAAGAATCTTCTCATATCGATGTGGAATGGCGTTATGCAATGACGAAAACACGCTACGAGGAAGTTGTGGATAGTATAGACATTCCTCTGACAGAGGCACAGCAGTCTGTATATGATCCTATTCAGGAATGCATTGTTAATCATACAAACAAATCTTTTTTACTCCATGGTGTAACAGGCAGCGGAAAAACACAAGTGTATCTAAAAGCTGCGCAAGAAACAATTCGACAAGATAAGATTGCTATTATTTTAGTTCCAGAAATTGCGTTAACGACGCAAATTGTAAGACGATTTGTAGAAAAGTTTGGCCACGAAGTTGTGGTCTTCCATAGTCAGTTAACAAAATCGGAACGTTACAACAATTGGGAACGTTTACGCCGAAAGGATAGTCATATCATTATTGGTGCTCGTTCCGCAGTGTTTGCACCCACGGAAGATATTGGTCTCATTATAGTCGATGAGGAACATGATCCTTCTTATAAACAACAGGATATGACTCGCTACGATGCACGCATGGTGGCAAGATGGCGCAGTGAAAGTCATCAATGTCCAATTATTTTTGGGTCGGCTACACCGTCTATACAGGCCTATTATTTAGCAGACAAAGGTATCCATCAGTTGTTATCTTTAGAGCATCGAATTTTTCATCAACCTATGCCGAATGTAACCGTTGTGGATATGAAAGAAGAAATGTTCTATGGGAATTATTCCGTATTTTCTATGGCATTGGATACGTTAATTCGAGAAACGCTACAGAAACGGGAGCAAATGATTCTTTTATTGAATCGAAGAGGTCATAGTACATTTGTGATGTGTCGAGATTGTGGTAAGCCTATCCAATGCCCTCACTGTGATATATCTATGGTGTATCATCAAGCGGGACAGGATTTGCGTTGTCATTATTGTGACCATCATGAAAGGGTTCCTCAAGTTTGCCCGCATTGTGGTAGCCGTAAGATTAAATTTTTTGGTACGGGCACACAAAAGGTAGAAGAAGAATTAGCAAAACGATTTCCGCAAGCTAGAATTGCTCGTTTAGATCAAGATACGACATCTAAAAAAGGTGAATCTCAACGTATTTTGGATGCCTTTGGTGCTGGACAATATGATATTTTATTGGGTACGCAGATGGTGGCAAAAGGCCATGATTTTTCGAATGTTACCGCAGTAGGAATTATTACAGCTGATTCTGTCTTGCACATTCCTGTGTATACAGCCTCTGAAAGAACATTTAATTTGCTAATACAAGCGGCTGGTCGAGCAGGTCGTGGTGATAAACCAGGAAAAGTAGTAGTACAAACTTATAGCCCCGAACATTATACTATTCAGCACAGTACACACCATGATTATATTAGCTTTTATAAAGAAGAAATTGAAGCACGAAAAGCGTTGTTGTATCCACCAATCGGTGAAATGATACAAATTACTTTATTGGATGAAAAGCTTTCAGTGGTACGAACAAGAGGGACAGATTTAGCCAATACGTTGCGCCAGGCCTGTGTAGGTCAGTGCATTGATATACTAGGGCCCTATGAAAATGGCGCCGCAAAGATACGAGATATGTATCGACTTTGTATTATGATCCGTGGGATTGATTTATCAAAAGTAAAATCATACATGTATCATTCAGATATATTTACATTGCCCCATATCTATATAGATGTGGATCCAGTATAGGAGGGAATATGGCAGTTTTAGAAGTAATGAAAACAGGTCATCCTGTATTAAAACAAATTGCAGAACCAGTAGAGTTTGTAAATAAAAAGATTCGTCAATTATTAGATGATATGGCGGAAACGATGTATAAAACAGATGGTGTAGGTTTAGCGGCACCACAAGTTAATGTATCTAAACGGATTATTGTATTAGATGATGGTAATGGGCTCATCGAAGTGATTAACCCAGAAATCGTGAAAAAAGAAGGCTCTCAAGTAGGGTTAGAAGGTTGTTTGAGCGTACCTGAACTATTTGGCGATGTAGAGCGGTACGATAAAATTGAAGTACATGGTATCAATCGAAATAATAAAAAGATTAAAATTAAAGCAGAAGGATTTTTGGCGCGTATTTTTCAACATGAAATTGACCATTTGAATGGCATTTTATTTGTGGAAAAGTTAGTGAATCCCAATGAGATTTTTATCCATAAAAAGGAACAACAATAATGAATCCATTACGTATAGTGTTTATGGGAACTCCAGATATAGCAGTTCCAACCTTACAGGCATTAATCGATAGTTCCCATTCCGTAGTAGGTGTTTTTTGCCAACCAGATAAGCCGAAAGGACGTGGTAATAAATTGCAAATGCCACCGACAAAAGAATTGGCGTTACAGTATGACATTCCTGTATACCAACCGAAATCTTTGCGCAATGAGGAAGCAGAGGAATTGTTGCAAACTTTGGCTCCTGATATTGTCGTAGTTATTGCCTATGGTAAAATTTTACCTCCGTGGCTCATTCATCAACCTCCATTGGGGTGCATTAATTTACATGCCTCTTTATTACCAAAGTTTAGAGGTGCAGCACCAATACAATATGCGATTCTTCATGAAGAATCAGAAACTGGTATGACGATTATGCATATGGATGAAGGCTTAGATACAGGTGATATTTTGCTAATGGAACGCATTCCAGTGACAGAAGATGATACATCTGGTACCATTTTTACCGCCTTAGCACAATTAGGGGCACAAATGATTGTACCAGCCGTAGATGCTTTACAAGCAGGTACATTAACTAGAATCACTCAAAATCATGAAGAAGCTATTGAAACAGGAAAAATTACGAAAGAGATGGGGTATCTTCATTTTACAGAACCAGCACATACGTTGGCTGCGAAAATTAGAGCTTTCAATCCAAGCCCTGGCTGCTATACATTCTTAGATGGAAAACGGGTTAAGTTCTGGCATGCGAAAGTGGACCCTACCTCTAAATATGCTCCCGAGCATTTACAAGGAGCTTGTGGTTATCCTAAAGAAGGTACAATAGTGAATGTAGATAAAGAATCTTTCAGTATTTTTACCGGTCATGGAGTCTTACGTATCACTGAAGTGCAGCCAGATAATAAAAAACGAATGAATGCCGGTGATTTTGCTCGTGGGCATCAGTTAGCAGTAGGAGCTTGCTTTGGCGATGAATAAATCCTATCGTCTGTATTTAACGGTGACGGCTGTGGCTATGCTATTGATATCAATAGCATGGGGTTGGATTGTGTGGATGATGCATCCAAGTTTATCTCAATGGGGACCTATTGCAGGGCTTATCGGAGAGAGTGCACTACTGCTACCCATATTGATAGGGTGGTCCATGTGGATATATATGGCATTAGTTACAATGTACCCTATACAGCATCCGATTCTACTGCGACTGTCTAATCGTGGGTTATATCTTTTATTTCCTTTGGTGACGGTCTTAGCTAGATGTTTTGGATATACCAAGGATGAAGTGAGTCAATCCTTAATTGCGTTAATCAATCATCTTGTGAGCACTCAAGCATATCGCGTGGAACCAGAACGATTATTATTACTTACACCGCATTGCATACAACTATCTAGCTGTGTACATAAAGTGACTACAGATGTGTATAATTGTAAGCGTTGTGGCGGATGCCAAGTAGGAACCTTGCTAGATATTGCAGATACTTATGGCTGCCATTTTATAGTAGTTACAGGTGGCACATTAGCACGTTTAAAAATCAAAGAAATTCGTCCTCAAGCCATTGTAGCGATTGCCTGTGAAAGAGACTTAGTCAGTGGTATGGCAGATGTGTTTCCCATTCCCGTGATTGGTGTCTTAAATGAACGACCTTGTGGTCCTTGTTGTAATACGAGAGTCAATACAGAAGACATTCAACTTGTCATAGAAAGGTTACTGTATGGAAACGAAACAAAAGAAAGAACATAAAAATATTCGGCGCCTAGCTATGAAAGCCTTGGTAGATATACATAGAGATAAAAAGTATGCCAATATTGTATTGCCTCAGTATATGATACAAGAAAGACTAGAAGATTTAGATCGTAGATTCTTTACAGAATTGGTATATGGTGTGGTACGACGTCAAAACTACTTGGATGCCGTTATCGTTCATTTTACCAAGAAACCAGTTAAAAAATTATCTCCTTTTGTTTTAGAGATTCTCAGACTTGGTGTGTATCAATTACTTTATATGGATAAGGTACCATCTAGTGCAGCTGTGAATGAAAGTGTAAAACTAGCGAAAAAAGTAGCACCTGGAACAGACCGATTTGTCAATGCAGTACTTCGCAATGTGGACAGACAACGTGAAGATATTGGTGTAGATGCTCTAGCGACTTCAGAGGAAGAGCGGATTTCCTATATTTATAATCAACCTCTTTGGCTAGTCCGTTTATGGAAAGACCAACGAGGAATAGAAGAAACGATGGATCTCTGTGAATGGTTTAATGAAACACCTCTGTTGACGGCACGAGTGAATACATTACGAATCAGTCGTCAAGATTTATTAGAAGAGCTTTCACAGGCAAACTGGGTAGTAGAGCCTAGTCATATGATTCCAGACGCGATTATCATCAAATCTCATAAAGGTCAATTGCAGGAAGCAAAATGGGTGCAAGAGGGATTAATGACATTTATGGACGAAGCATCTATGGCTGTGGCTTACGCAGTACAACCTCAACAACATATGCAGATTTTAGATACCTGTGCAGCACCAGGAGGTAAAACTTTGCATATGGCAACCCTTATGGGCAATACAGGAACCATCGTAGCTATGGATATTCATGATCATAAGGTAGAACTGTTGCAGGCAAATGCAAAACGTATGGGTATGTCTAATGTACAGACTCAACAAGGTGATGCTACAGTCAAAAAGGCACAATGGAAAGATTCTTTTGATGCCGTACTAGTAGATGCACCATGTTCAGGCCTAGGAATTTTACAGAAGAAACTAGATATGCGTTGGCGAAAAGAGGAATCCCAATTACGAGAATTGCCAAAGTTGCAGCAACAAATATTACAAAATGCTAGTTCCTATGTAAAAGTAGGAGGACACTTAGTATATTCTACATGTACTATAAATACTTTGGAAAATGAAGGGGTTGTGGAAAGATTTTTAGAAGAAAACCCTAATTTCGTCTTAGAAGATGTGGCTCCACTGTTGCCGTTTGCAGCAGAAGGCCCTATGGTGACGTTATTGCCACACGTATATGATATGGACGGATTTTTTATAGCCCGTTTACGTAAGGAGAGAGCATGATAGAATTAATTGGACTTTCATTGCCAGCTTTAAGTAAAGTTGTGACAGATGGAGGGTTTCCAAAATTTAGAGCGAAACAGATTATGGATTATATCTATCAACGTCACGTATTCTCTATGGAAGATATGTTACAGCTTCCACAGACAATGCGTGAATGGCTCGGCACCCACTGTACGATTACATTGCCTACAGTGGTACGAGAATCTACTAGTTCAGATGGAAATACAAAAAAATTATTGCTCAGATTTTCTGATGGTCATCAAGTAGAAACGGTACTGATGAAGCAACACTATGGCAACTCTGTGTGTTTATCTTCCCAAGTGGGATGTGCGATGGGATGTATTTTTTGTGCATCTACCACGGAAGGTTTATTCCGTAATCTAACAGTAGCTGAAATTGTAGGGCAGTTATTACTATTTGAAAGTATCATTAAAGAAGAAGTGCACTCTATCGTTGTCATGGGATCAGGAGAGCCATTGCAAAACTTTGATCATACCATGGAAGCATTGCAATTTATTCATGAAAAAGAAAGTTTTAATATAGGCTACCGTCGCATGACGGTGTCCACTTGTGGATTAGTACCAAATATTTATCGTTTTGCAGAACTGGGCTTGCCTATCACATTGGCATTATCCTTGCATGCTACGACAGATGAAAGTCGAAAGAAAATTATGCCTATAGGCGCCACCTATGCGTTACAAGATGTGCTAGATGCTGTGGCGGAGTATTATCGACGGACGGATCGCCGTGTCACTTTTGAATATATTTTGATTAAAGATGTGAATGCCTCTGAAAAGGAAGCTCATGAACTAGGTGCGATTGCAAAAGAGTTTCCTCATTGTAATGTCAACTTAATTCCTGTCAATGGAAATGAGCATATTAATTTATATAAACCGTCATTAAAATCTATGCAAGAATTTAAGTCCATTGTCGAATCCTACGGCGTGTCTGTGACGATTCGTAAAGAAATGGGTGATGAAATTCAAGCAGCTTGTGGACAGTTGAAAGTACAACATCAACAATCTTTGAAAGAAGGGATGTTATGATTAGTTTAGGAATTAGTAAAACTGGATTGGTTCGCCAACGTAATGAAGATCGTTTTTATGCCCAAGGACCACTACTCATTGTAGCAGATGGGATGGGTGGCTATACCGGTGGAGAATATGCTAGTACCATGGTAGTCGATACCATTGTAGAAGTAGTCGATAAGGCTACTGAAATATCCACTGAAGTATTAGAGAATGCCATTCTAAAAGCAAATCGCATGGTCTATGAAAAGAGCCAATCCTACAAAGAGCTAGAAGGTATGGGGACCACAGCGGTTGTTGCATACGTACAAGAAGATACCCTGTATTGGGCTCATGTAGGAGATAGCCGCTTGTATCTGTATGGACAAGAAGGCTTACATCGGATGACAAAAGATCATTCTATGGTGCAGCAATTAGTGGAAGCAGGAACAATTACTGAAGATGAAGTTATTCATCATCCGAAACGAAATATGTTGACTCGAGCCATCGGAGTGTATGAAACTGTAGAAGTAGATACAGGCGTAGTTGAAGTGCATCAGAATGACCGTATCCTATTATGTAGTGACGGTTTATCTGGTTATATTGAAGAATCTAAGATTGAACAAGTACTTTCAGAAGAAAATAATGAAAGTAGAGCTTTGGAAGATTTAGTGCACCTTGTGTATGATGCGGGAGCACGAGATAATGTAACAATCGTACTTGGACGTATATAAAGAGGTGACTTATGGATAGACATACATTAGTAGGATTGGTCTTTGACAATCGCTATGAGGTACAACAGAAGATAGGCGTTGGTGGTATGGCCGATGTATATCGTGGGAAAGATACACTATTGGGACGACCTGTGGCTATTAAAATTCTGCATCAAAATTTTGGTAGTGATCAAGACTTTGTAGCTCGCTTTAAACGTGAAGCGCAAGCAGCAGGGAAACTAAATCATCCGAATGTAGTGAGCATGTACGATGTTGGATTTGATCAAGGCTTTCATTATATTATTATGGAATATGTATCTGGATGTACGTTGAAAGAATATATTCAGCATCATGGTGATCAGATGACAGTGCAAGAAGCGGTAAAAATTACAGTAGCTATTGCAGAGGGGCTAGAGCACGCTCACATGATGGGTATTGTCCACTGTGATGTAAAGCCTCATAATATATTGATTACTGACTCTGGTCGTGTGAAAGTAACGGATTTTGGTATTGCCAGAGCCATTAACTCTGCTACCACTATGATGTACACCAATTCTGTGATGGGTTCAGCTCATTATATTTCTCCAGAACAAGCTAGAGGCAAGAGTATCAATGTGAGCACAGATATTTATTCATTGGGTGTTGTTCTCTATGAATTATTAACAGGAGAGGTTCCTTTTAGAGGAGAAACACCTGTTAGCGTAGCCTTACAACATGTGAAAGATCGAGTGATAGCTCCACGAATTAAAAATGCCATGATTCCTCCTCAGTTAGAGCAGGTGGTATTGATAGCCTTAGAAAAGGAACCGGGCAAAAGATTTGGATCCATTTCTGAAATGATTCAAGCCTTGCGGATGTCTTTAGGCTATCGTGGAGGTACATCCGCACGACCAATACAACATGATTTTGCCACACAAGTTTTACCACCGTTAGAGACAGAAGTACTGGAAGAAGAGGATGAAGCACAAAACGGAATATTGGCTAAATTAGGTAGCTTACCACAAAAATATGTTATCGGTGGTGCTGTGTTTGCCTTCTTACTAGCCTTTTTATGGGCCTTTTTGAGCTTTGGTAACTTCTGGAGTAACTCTACTGTGGACGTGCCAAATGTGGTAGGTAAACAGTTAAGTGTAGCTACAAGATTGTTAGAGGAGCGTCATCTACGTGTATCTAGTTCAGAAGTAACTAATTCGGATGTGCCAGCAGGACAGGTCATTTCACAAAGCCCTGAACCAGGGGAATCAGTAAAAGAACAACGTATGGTGCATTTAGTTGTCAGCAAAGGTGCGGGGGATATTACTATACCGGACTTACAAGGTATGAGCTTTGACCAAGCTAGAGAAAAATTAAAAGCCTTAGGTTTATCAATTGGCAAGATATCTTATGAAAGTGATACTAGTAAAGATGATGGAGTTGTGATTAGTCAAGGCTTACAAGCTGGTGGAAAAGCATCTAAAGGGGCGACTGTTGATATTACAATTAATCAAACTAAGTCAACTATGGTAGAAATTCCTAATGTAGTGGGGATGACCATTAAAGAAGCGAAAGAAGCTTTAGGAAATTTAGGATTAAGTATTAGTAAAATTTCAGGTTCTAATGAAGACTCTGCCGTTGTTACGGCTGTCAGCCCTGCTCCGGGGTCATCAGTGAAGCGCGATGAAAGTATTACTTTGGTAGGACAGCCAAAAGATGGTAAAAAAGATGGATCTAATGCTAAACAAGGAGCTACGAAAGGTGTTGTGGATGTAACAGTGCCAAATGGACGTTCTTCACAACATGTGAAATTAGTAGTCCTTGATGATGATGGTGGACATGTTGTGTATGATGGCACTAATGCGCCAGGAGACCGCATTGTAAAAAGTGTGTCTGGATCGGGTAATGTACGAGTTCAGATTTACTTAAATAATGCATTAGTACAAGAGCAATCCTTATAGGAGAAACTATGAAACAAGGTGTTGTAATTAAGAATATGAATGGCTACTTTTATGTGCAAACTCCAAGTGGAGATGTACATGAATGTAAGGTTCGAGGACGGTTAAAGAAAGAACGGTATTCTCTCTTAGTAGGAGATACGGTCAGCATCACAGACGATGGTTGGATTAACACTATTGAAGGGCGAAGAAATTCATTGCGTAGACCAGCCATTGCCAATATCGACCAAGTGATTGTGGTAGTAGCAGCACGAGAGCCTGATATTCATCCTTTATTATTGGATCGTTTATTAGTGATGATTCATCATAGTAATATCCCTCCAGTACTAGTGATTAATAAATATGATTTGCACACGGAAGATACGGTGAAATTAAAATCAGTATATGAAAAAATTGGTTATACTGTACTCTGTACGTCGACATATACCGGTGAAGGTATTGAGGAATTACGCCATATATTACATGGTAAAATCAGCGCCTTTGCTGGTCCTTCTGGGGTGGGTAAAAGTAGTTTGCTCAATGCAGTGGATCCGAACTTTGCCTTTCAAACAGGAGCGGTTAGCGATAAGATTAAACGTGGACGCCATACAACGCGCCATGCCTCTTTATACAGTTTAGATGAAAGTTCATTTATCATGGATACACCAGGATTTTCAGCTCTGGATCATACAGGGATGGATGTGGAAGAGTTAGTGCATACATTTCCCGAGTTTGGTGACCATGATAAAGGATGCAAGTTTAGTCCTTGCTCTCATAGTCATGAACCGATTTGCTCTGTGAAAGATGCCTTAGCCGGTGGTCAGATTAGTGAACAGAGATACCAGTCCTATTTGACTATAAAATCAGAACTTGAAGATCAAAGGAGACGATAAAATGATTCAAATTGCCCCATCTATGTTATCGGCAGATTTTTCTAATTTACGAGAAGACATTCGTACTATTGAAGAAGGTGGTGCGGACTTATTACATATTGATGTGATGGATGGACATTTTGTGCCAAACTTAACATTTGGTGCTCCTGTAGTAAAAGCATTGCGCCCGCATACGAAGTTGCCTTTTGATGTACATTTAATGGTAGAAAACCCAGGGGATTATGTAGAAGAATATGCCAAGATAGGAGTGGAGTATTTTACCTTTCATTGGGAAGCTGTACCGCATGCACATCGTTTGATTCAAGCTATCAAAGCTACTGGTATGAAAACTGGTGTTTCTCTAAATCCATCTACGCCAGTATCCTTGTTAGAAGATATTGCAGAAGATCTAGATTTAATTTTAATTATGAGTGTCAACCCAGGTTTTGGAGGTCAATCGTTCATTCATAATGCAGTGAAAAAAGTAAAACAAGCTCGAGAATTATTGGACTCCGTAGGCAACACAAAAGCTGTTGTAGAAGTAGATGGTGGTATTAACTTGGAAACTGCCCCATTAGTGCGTGAAGCAGGGGCTACCCTATTAGTAGCTGGTTCTGCTGTATTTGGTGCAGCAGATCGTGCAGAGATGATTGCCAAATTACGAGGCTAATATGATTCGAGTAGGTACAGATATCATAGAAATTCATCGCATGGAACAAGCTATTGGACGAGATAGTTTTTTGCAGCGAGTATTTACGGACTATGAGCGAAACTATGCATGGGGACGTAACAAACAGGCAGCAGCGTCCTTTGCGGGCATCTTTGCAGCTAAAGAAGCTTGTGTAAAAGCATTGGGGACAGGGTTTCGCCACGGTTCTTGGCAGGATATTGAGATTACTCACGATGCATGGGGGGCACCAGTCCTTACCTGTACAGGCTATTTTGGACAACAAATGAAAGCCTTAGGATATGAAACGATGCAGATTTCCATTAGTCATTGTCGTGAATATGCTACGAGTACTGTCATTGTATATTAGAGGATAGAACTATGCGACTATTAACACCAAAACAAGTTAACATAGTAGATCAATATATTGAAAGTTTAGGGCTTCCAGTATCTCATTTGATGGAACAAGCAGGACGATCTGTGTTTGAGGTCGTACATAGATATATACAAGAAATACAGGGACCCAAGGGAGTTTTATTTCTTTGTGGCATTGGCAATAACGGTGGTGATGCCTTAGTGGCAGCACGATTGCTTACAGAAGTGCCTGAAGTGAATCCCTATGTTGTTGTGTTAGGTAACCCAAAAGAAGGTTCTCTTTTGTTTCAACAACAATGGAAGGTGGTAAATACCTTAAAAGATACTATTACGATTGTGACTGATGAGATGATGCAGTCTAATGGGAATCTAATACCTTCCCATATATTACAGGATGTAAGTATTGTGGTAGATGGTGTGTTTGGCACCGGCTTTCACGGTGAATTACCAGAACAAATAGCAGCTATTTTTAAACAATGTAAGGAATGGCAATCTAATAGCGAGCCAAGAACATGTATAGCCATCGATATTCCTAGTGGTGTAAATGGCTTAACAGGAAATGCTGACGTCTCCTCATTCAGGGCAGATGAAACAATTACATTATTAGCCCCTAAAGTGGGAATGCTTTTCTATGCGGGTAGAGAACATGTAGGACATATGAGTATCGGCAGTATCGGATACCCTTTTCCGCATCATGCCTTAGGAGAATCGGGTAATAGTTGGCAAGAAATCTATTGGAATAACGCAGAGTCCTTACATGTAGTTCCTCGTTCACCTATTGCCCATAAAGGGACCAATGGTCACGTCTATATTGTAGGTGGCTCTCCAGGAGTTTATGGAGCACCTCTATTAAGTGCTGAAGGAGCGTTACGCAGTGGAGCTGGAAAGGTTACTATTGTATCTAGACCTGATGAATTAGATGCATTACGGTCCTTGAGTCGCCCTGAAATGATGATACGTAGTAGTGATGTAGAACAATTAGATGGGAATAGCACAGTAGTCATTGGCCCTGGTGGTGGAAGAAGTAATAGTGATAAGAAACATTTACTTCAATGGATACAATCTGTTACAGAAAGCCACATGGTAATTGATGCAGACGGACTTATGGCGGTTGCCGGTAAATTATCAGTGTTAAAACAGTGTTCCTGTGCACTCGATAAAGAAGAGCGGGTGGTTGTCCTAACACCGCATTTAGGTGAATTCTCGTCGCTTACAGGGGTTAATATAAAAGAAATATACAATGACCCTATTGGTTATACACAAGCATTTGCTGAAGCGTATAATGTATATGTAGTGCTTAAAGGACAACCAACGATTTTTGCAACTCCATTTGGTAGAGTATACATCACGACAACAGGTAACCCATATATGGGAACTGGGGGCATGGGTGATGTATTGGCTGGTGTTATTGGTTCCTTATTGAATCAAGAACAAAACCCTGTAAACGCTATAAATGTTGCTATATATGCACATAGTCGTGCTGGAGATTTAGCACTAGATGATTGTGGTCCAGGCTTTACTCCTACGGAGGTAGCACAACGAGTTGGTCGTGTACTACGAACAATCGAGGGATACAAACCAGTTTTATCACTGTAATAACTGTTGTAATATATAGAGGTTAGAAAGTATTTACATATGAAAAAAACAATATATAAATATCTGCTCTTGTTAGGTGTGTTGGTGGCAGCACTACTAAGCCTAGTGGGCTGTGGAAAAGAACTTTCACAGGTGAATGCAAACTCTGCAAAGACAGAAGTCAGTCAATCTACGCAAGCACCAACGGGTACTATGAAGGTCCATGTAATAGATATTGGACAAGGAGATGCAATTTTACTCCAAATTGGGGATACATTTTCTATGATTGATACCGGTGATATTGAACATAGACCACAGGTGGTAGCCTTACTAAAAAAATATGGTGTGAAAGAATTAGAAAATGTCATTTTGACACATCCACATGCGGATCATATTGGTGGTTTTTATGCCATAGCCAAAGCAATCCCTATTAAGCATGTCTATGATAATGGTATTGAGATCGATAGTGGAACTTATAGAACCTATTTAAAAACAATAGACACAAAACAGATTCATCGTGAAACACTTCATAAAGGTGATCGTTTAGATTTAGGTAATGGAGCGTATTTTGAGGTCTATGCCCCTTGGAAAGGGGACGTGATGACTGATAAAAAAGGTGAAGTTCATCAAAATAATAACTCCATTGTAGGTAAGCTGACATTTGGTAAATTTTCTATGCTCATGACTGGTGATGCTGAAAAAGAAGAAGAGGCGCGCCTTATCAAAGAGCAAAATACGAAAATGTCTAGTAAAATCTTAAAAGTAGGACATCATGGTAGCAATGGTTCTAGTCAAAAAGATTTTATTCGTTCTGTTCGACCAGAAGCAGCTGTTATTTCTGCAGGTTTACATAATTCTTATGGACATCCTGGGGAAAAAGCCATGGCACGTTTATTGGAAGAACATGTAGATATCTATCGTACAGATACGATGGGAACTGTTACTATCCGCACAAATGGTACAGACTATGATATTCAACGAGAACGATAATAGAGTGTACTAATCATTGATAAAGGAATGAGGAACATGAATATAATTGTAACAGGCGGTGCCGGTTTCATTGGATCACATCTAGTAGACAGATTGATTCAAGAGGGGCATCGTGTGCTTGTTATTGATAATTTAAGCAGCGGATTGCGGACATTTGTGAATGAACAAGCTGAATTTTTAGAATTAGATATACGAGATAAAAAGGTACATAAGGTGTTTGAAGACTTTCAACCAGACTATGTATTTCATGAGGCAGCACAAACAGTAGTAGCAGAATCCATGGTACATCCAACAGAAGATTGTGATATTAATCTAATGGGACTATTGAACTTATTACAAACCTCAGTTAAAGTGGGTGTAAAAAAATTCCTTATGCCATCCTCTGCTGCGGTATACGGTGATTTAGAGGTATTACCACTTACAGAAGAATTGGCAGGAGTCCCTCGTTCTTGCTATGGATTGACAAAATTAACTACGGAAGGGTACTTACGCATTTACCAAGAATCCTTTGGATTACCGTATATTTGCTATCGCTATTCCAATGTATATGGACCACGTCAAGGCAATGGCGGTGAAGGTGGCGTTGTTAGCATTTTCTGCGAACATGTGGCGAATGGTGAATCCATCAAAATTTTTGGCGATGGTGAGCAAACACGTGACTTTGTCTATGTAGATGACGTAGTGGAAGCCAATATATTGGGATTAGACAATGATATAACAGGGGTCATCAATGTGAGTACAGAAACTGGAATTTCTGTGAATGATTTAATCGATACATTAGAAGATATTGCTGGCACTACTGTAGAGCGTCATTATGAAGAACCGCGTATTGGTGATATTAAACATTCTTTATTGAGCACTGCTAAAGCAAAACAATGTTTAGGGTATATGCCGAAATGGACATTACAAAAAGGACTGGAAAATACCTATCACTATGTGAAAGATAATAGATAATAGCATAAGAGCTTTGCGTAGGCAAAGCTCTTTGTTATTAAGGAGGAACTATGCAAATTAATTCCGCAGTACTAGAAGTATTTGACTTTACGTCTTCTATGTCTGCCTATTCAGACCATCCTATGGATATTACTGAACCAGAAATACAGAGCTATCTTGAAATGCATGTGATGAAAGCATTACAAGATCCTGGAGCCAGAACTGGTTATATCTCGGACCAAACCCCATGGGGGCGAAAGATTAAACAATTGGAGAATCAAGAAGTAAACCTTGTAGAGTTTGGTAAAGAACTAGGTGAGACTTTATTTACCTATATGGCACAAGCAATGGATCCATGTGTTCTAGATATGATTGTTTGTGAAGCACAAGGAGAGCAAGCTTATCTTTGCATCTTACTTTGCAAAGCTCATGATGGGTATACGCACCAATTATATTCAGAAGAAGATGGTTCCTTAGCAACAAAGTTAGTAGAGCATCGCGTGGTCTTACCAACAGTGACACAAAAATTATATGCATTTGCAAGTATTAAACTTTCAGATTTATCCATTCGCCTCTTTGAGCCGAAAGGTGAATATGATGGAGAAAAAATGCACTTTTTGGAAGAACGAATCTTTCAGGTGACTACGAATCCATCTTCGAAAGATACAGTGAAAAAAGTGCGTACTGTAGTGGATCGTATTTCCAAGGCTCATGAGCAAGATGGTGTGGCAGCTATGGCTAAAACAAAAGAGTTGCTAGCGAAGAATGCAGAAGTATCTGACACATTAGAAGCACGACATATTATTGAACAAGTATTTAGCACGAATCCTATTCAGAGAGAAGCGGCCATGAAAGAGCTAGCAGAAGAGGATTTATTGGAACCATTGCCAGTGAGTCGGACCTATGCTACTAAAGTGGGAAAACAACATAAAATTAAAACGGATACGGGTATTGAACTTTCATTTCCTGTAGAGTATATGAATGATCGAGAATTTATAGAAATTTCAACGAATGAAAATGGTACCTTGCGTATTGAATTAAAGAATATTTCAAAGATTACCAATAAATAGGGGGTCTTATGAGTAAAAAAAGACATAAAAAAACAAATGCATTACGCATTCTAGATACTCACCATATTGACTATGAAGTGTTTACCTACGAATGGTCAGAAGAACGTGGTGCAGGTGTACATGTGGCTGAATCTTTGCATATTCCACCAGAACACGTATTTAAAACACTTGTGGGGAAAGGCAATGTAACAGGTCATGTAGTATTCTGTATTCCTGTAGAAGGGGAATTAGATATGAAACAAGCCGCACGAGTGAGTGGAAATAAATCGGTAGAACTGATTGCGGTAAAAGACTTATTACCTTTAACAGGATACTTGCGTGGTGGCTGCTCACCATTAGGGATGAAAAAAGCATTTCCTACTTATTTTGATGATAGTATTAGCTCAATTCCTATGGTCTATGTCAGTGCAGGCCTTAGAGGAATGCAAGTGAAAGTCAATCCACAATCATTAGTAGACGTAGTAGGTGGCACTATAGCGCCACTGACGATAGGGTAAATATGGCAAAGAAATATTATGCTGTTCGAGTAGGACACAATCCAGGAATCTACGTGACTTGGTCTGACTGTGAAGTGCAAGTCAAAGGCTTTCCTGGTGCGCAGTACAAGTCATTCATTACAGAAGCAGAAGCAAAAGCCTATATGGGCAACGTAAGTATAGCTAATAGTTCGATTGCCAAACAACGTGGGGCAAAGAAAACATCGGTTGGGACTTCTAAAAAAATGAGCCTAGGGGAATATCTTAAGACACAGACGGATGATATACGTCAAATAGTGGAGTCGGACCCTTGTGAAGTGCGCGCTTTTATCGACGGTAGTTTTGATAAGCGAAAAGGTGTAGTTGGCTATGGAGGGGTTATCCTTCTTCATACAGAAGAAGTAGAGTTTTCTCTTTCCAGTACAGAACCGAATCATGTGGCATATTGGAATGTATCTGGGGAATTATTAGCAGCCCTTCATGTAGTGGACTATGCATTAGACCATGGATATACCTCATGCTCCCTCTATTATGATTATATGGGCATTGAAATGTGGGCTACAGGTAGATGGAATACAAATAATCCATTAACAACTAATTATGCGAAACGAATGAAAGAAGCCCGAAAACAACTTCGTATCGATTTTCACAAGGTAAAAGCTCACTCTGGGATTACTTATAACGATCGTGCAGATGCATTAGCAAAGAAAGGTACTTTACTAAAATAACACTGGTATGAAATTTCTCATAAAACTCCTTTAATCTCTCCATGATTTGATGTAGAATAAAGGTATAATTACAATCATACTGTACATAGGAGGAAACTATGAAACGTATTCAATTAGACTCTGGTTTTGTTTATGATTATACAAATATGATGCTGACTGGCGGAGTGACCGAAGCAGATGTGACAAACTTAAGCACTGCCATTTCTGATGCTTTAACCGCAGCAGAAGAAACACGTCATCATGGTATTGTGAAAGGTCATTTATCTAAAGATGGAGACCCTGAATTGGTATTATTCCCGCAATTACCATATGTAGTAGAAGGTCATATTAATAATCCTACTGTGATGGCTAGATTAGATGATTTAAGAAATAAGAAAGTAAGCACTGTGGTAAGTTTTGGTATTGGTGGCTCTTTCTTAGGAGGGAAAGTACTATTTGATGTACATTGTGGGGAGTTTTGGAACTCCATGAGTGATGAAGAGCGTAATTATCGCCCACGTATGTATTTTAGCGGTAACAATGTTGACCCTGTGCGTACCCAAGAATTAATCAAGCAACTTCAACGGGAATGGAAAGAAAAACAATTTTTAGAAGACCATGCGCATGTGCCGAATGAGTATAAAGTATTATTGGTGTTAATTTCTAAATCTGGCTCTACCATTGAACCAATGACAAACTTTATGATTGTTAAAGAAGCCTTAGAAACAGCTATGATTGATTATGAAGTATTGGTTGTGACAGATCCTAGAGAGGATGAAAAAGAAACCTTACTTCATAAATTAGCGGTTGCAGAAGGTTGGGGAGACTCCATCTTCGCTGTACCAGATGGTATTGGTGGTAGATTCTCTGTATTCTCTGAAGTAGGCTTGGTAATCGGTGCTTTATTAGGCTTTGATATTCATGCCTATTTAGAAGGCGCTAAAGCAGCAGATATAGCAGCTCAAGAGCAGGATGTATGGAAAAATCCAGCCTTGTTAAGTGCGGTGTTAAAATATATTGGCTCTGAACAATATGGTCGTCATATTGAAGTGTTCATGCCTTATGCAGATCGTTTAAAATCCTTATCTGAATGGTATGTACAGTTATTAGCGGAATCCTTAGGTAAAGAAAAAGATGATAAATCTGGACACTATGGTCGTACTCCAATTGTGGCAGTAGGGACTACTGACATGCATGCACAAACACAGGAACATCAAGAAGGACGCTATGATAAGGTTGTGTCTTTTATCGATGTGGAAGATTGGCATGTCTCTTTAACAGTGCCACATATGTATGATCAATACAGTAAACTAGAAGCTCTAGCAGGTTTTGACTTAGGATTTATCAATCGTGCTGCCTTGGCATCGAATGCAGAGTCCCTAGCAAGTGATGGTCGATTTAATGGAACCTACCAAGTACCAACGATGAATGCCTTTCACTTAGGAGAACTGATGTTTACCATGTGTTGGGCCATCTATTTCGAAGGTCAATTAGCAGGCGTGGATGCATTCAACCAACCAGGCGTAGAAGTGTATAAAAAATTGTTAGGACCTAAACTTTCAAAAGCATAGGAGAAGTAAGAATGAATATTTTAGTGACAGGTGGCGCAGGATATATTGGTAGCCATACAGTACGTGCTCTATTGGGAGCGGGTCATACAGTGGTGATTGTGGATAACTTATCCAGAGGTCACAAGGAGTCTATTCCAGCAGGGGTACCATTCTATGAAATGGATATTACAGACCCTGCATTAGGTGAGATTCTTGAAACACATCGCATTGATGGTATTATGCACTTTGCAGCACACTCTCAAGTGGGCGAATCCATGGTAAATCCATCTATCTATTATGAAAATAATGTAGTAGGTTCCTACCGTTTGGTAGAAACAGCTCGTAAGCATGGAGTGAATCGCTTGGTATTCTCTTCTACAGCAGCTGTGTATGGTGAACCAGAGGTGGTGCCTATTACGGAAGATGCGAAATGGAATCCAACGAATGTGTATGGTCGTACCAAATTAATGATTGAAGATATGCTTCGTGATTATAGTAACATCTATGGATTTCAATTTGTAGCGCTGCGGTATTTCAATGCAGCCGGTGCGGATCCATCTGGTGAAATTGGTGAAGATCATACACCAGAAACACATCTAATTCCTCTTATCATCGATGCAGCTTTAGGTAAGCGTGAATCCATCACTGTATTTGGTACAGATTATGATACAGCAGATGGTACATGCATACGTGACTATGTACATGTCAATGATTTGGCATCAGCTCATATTTTAGCTATGGAATATCTTTACAATGGCGGAGAATCAGACGTATTTAACTTAGGCTCAGGTAATGGTTTCAGTGTAAATGAAATCGTAGCGGCTACTAAAGAAGTGACAGGTGTAGATTTCCGTGTTGATTATGGTGAACGCCGTGCTGGGGATCCAGGAACCCTCATTGCATCTTCTGAAAAAATCCATGCAAAATTAGGTTGGAAACCTGTTCATAGTACAGTACAAGAAGTGATTCGCGATGCTTGGAATTGGCATCAATTACATCCTAAAGGATATTAATCGTATATAGGAGGGCATGATGAAAGTTTCATCTACGCAAGACCTCTACAATTACATAATGAAGTATATACGTATACACGGTCGTCTCGTTTTTGGGGCGACCGTTTTATTGTGCCTCATTTGTTATCTAGGTTGGAGAGAGTCTGCTTGGTCAGAAGTAGAACAATTAGAAAGTCCTGTGCAAGCTCATCGTGAAAGGGATGTAATAGGACAAAATAAAAATGTAAAATCGGATAAGTGGGAAGAAGATGGCAAAACTAAATCAGTACAAAGTGGGAAAAAACATAAAGGACGTCAACAAGAAAAAAGTTCTCCTCTAGAGGAAGATACAGATAAGGGTAAACTTATCTTTTCTATACGGAATGTAATACGTCCCTATCCTTTATTGGATACGTTTGCAAAGGAATTAACAGGTGCTAGTCCAAAAGCTGTAGTAGGTGCAGATACGAATAGCATGAGTGACATGAAAAGGAAAGAAAAAGGTAATAAAAACATTATGGAAGGATATTCCGTCCATGCCTATGGTGGTGATACAGGTAGAAACATGTATGAGAGACATGCAGTAATGCCTGTAAAAGCGGTGCAAGTACAACTGTTGGGGATTATACAAGGGGAGGTACCTGTAGCTGTGTTAGATATTAATGGAAATACTCATACTGTGTATGAAGGAGATGTAATTGATGGTGTGCAGGTGTATACGATCCATGATACAAAGGTACAAATTCAAGTGAACGGTTCTACACAGTGGATAGAATAAAGGAGAAATAGAAATTATATAGAGTAAGAGGTAGAAATATAAAGAAAGGAGATACTTATGTGGCTTAGCATAGTAAAATATCTTAAAAGGAAGCTAGCAATTCCTATCTATCAACCTGTGTATCGTTGGGGGATGGCATATGTATTAATAATGGTACTTTTAGGGATTGTTCATGTAGATGCAGTACATATTATGGCAACAGATATGCCGTTACGAACATTGGTGCAAACCATAGCTAGAACGGAAAAACTTTCAGTGGTAGGGCTAGATACATTAGAGGGAAAGGTTACCTTAGAAGTCCGAGAAAGTTCAGGGAAAGAGGCTATTAACAAATTGGGATCACAGTTAGGTTTTTTAGTGTATGAAGAAGGAGGAACATTTATTGTAGAGGGACGTCATGAAGAAAAAGAACGACGACATGTGCGACGAATCGTAGCAGATACATCAACACCTGAAGAATTGAGTAATCTTATTCAGACTGTAGTTCCTAAGGAACATATACAGGTAATACCAAGCACCAACGAAGTAGTCTATTATGGAACCGTTCATGAAATTTTAGAAGTAGATAAATTACTTCGATCTTGGCATACCACACCGAAACAAGTACAGTTAGATGTGGCAGTATTGGCTATGGAAAAAGGATATGCAAAAGAACTAGGGGTACAATGGTCATTTCCAGGGTTACAAAGTTCAGGACTTTCTATGCATGGAAAGTCTGGGTCTGGTATAGAAGGAAATGTGCATATTGGTCATATTCCTAAAGAGACATCGTACTCTTTTTTAGCCCATCCTGAGGTATCTGCTAAAGAAGGAAGTAGTCGTATGGCACTGATAGCAAGACCTAGCATTGTGGCTATTAATGGGGAAGAAGCGACTATTCTAATTGGTGAACGTGTGCCAGTAACAGTAGAATCTATTCAAAATGGTGTGACGAGAACTAGTATTCGTTATGAAGAGGCAGGTATACGATTGCGCTGCAAACCTTATGTATTACAGGGGAATCATATTGATACCATTGTAGAAGCCGAAGTGAGTAATCCTACATTGGTACCTGAAATGAAAGCCTATCGTATTACCACGCGACAAGCAAAAACAAGAGTACGCATACCTGATGGTGAAACATTGGTTATTGGTGGATTGATGGATCGACGTACCATGCGTCAATGGCAAAAGGTACCTATCTTGGGAGATATTCCGCTTCTTGGGAAACTATTTCAACATAGTCGTAAAACAAAAGATGAAGTAGAATTATATATTTTAGTTACTGCTAAGGTTATTCAATAAATAAAAAGTTAAAATACTATATATACTCATTCTCTATTCCAATATACCTTATCAATATGATAATATAAAAATATAGAACATATCGGGTTTTATAGGTATGATCGTTATGTAATAGAGGTATTGATCATGAAAAAAGAAAGAAAAGAACTTTTAACGTTATGGATTACGTTGTCTTTGCAATTAGGGACTTATGCGGCACAGGGCATTGTAAGTCAAGAGGTCATGGTGGACAATAGTCAGTCTGTCCCAGTTATACAGATTGCTAATCCTATTCATGGTGTATCCCATAATCGGTATGAGTCCTTTTCTACAGATACGGGGGCTATCTTTAACAATGCTACTACGCCTACGGTCAGCACTCAGGTTGGATCTATCAATGCAAACCCTAATTTACGAGAGCCTACTAATCTTATTGTTAATGAAGTGGTAGGCACGTCTTCCTCACAACTAGCAGGAGCTTTTGAAGTGGCAGGACAGGCGGCAGATGTGGTTATTGCTAATCCCAACGGGATTTCTATCAAAGGTGTTCATTTTATCAACACCCCAAAAGCTACGTTTACTACAGGCATTCCACACATGGTAGATGGTCGGTTAGAAAACTTTACCATTGAAAAAGGAAACATTGATGTAACAGGGGCCATCAATGCACCTACAGAACAGAGTGGCTCTAATGTATATACCCCTATTTCAAAGGTAGATCTACTGGCAAAGACTATACGTATCAATGCAGATGTGGTGGCACAAGATGTGATTCGTGCTGTCACAGGGCGTAATACAGTGAACTATGCAGGTGGAACTGTAACAGCTAGAGACCCCGGCGAAAGTACACCTACAGGGGTTGCTTTAGATGTAGGTGCTCTTGGTGGTATGTATGGAAATACCATTTCCTTAATCGGTACAGAATCTGGAGTAGGTGTGAACATCAGTGGCTCCATCGATGCCATAGCGGGTACCCTACACATTGACACAGCGGGAAACCTCACCATCGAACAAGGTGGTTCACAGCAAGAGCCTACTAGCATTCATAGTGCTAAAGAATTGGAAATTCGTAGCCGAGATTTACATCATCGTGGCATCATAGTGGGCGATGAAACTGTGACAATACAAAGCGGTACAATTACCAACGATGGGAACCTACAAGGAAAACAGATTGAGGCGAATGTGACCAATCTTCGTGGACAGGGAGTGATTTCCAGTGCGGAGAATATAACTATCCAAGGTACAGGCTCTGTTATATATCAAGGAGGCATGCGTTCTCAGTCTGGGGATATCACTGTACGTGGGAAACAGGTAGAAGTAGATCGAAACCATATACAAGTAGTATCAAAAGATAAACTGCATATAGAGTCGAAAACACCTACCCCAGAAACATCTGTAGAGACCGCAAAACCAGTCTTGGAGAACCCTTTACATACACCTACTATACAACCTATCCCCCATATACCTAGCAAGGTTGTAGTAGAGGATACACAAGAAGAGTTACCTATTGTTGTAGATACGAATAGCCCCAAGAATCGCCAACCGATCCTAGATACGACGAGGAATGGCATAGATATCCTACATATTACCGGTATTGATGGAAACGGTATTTCTCACAATGCATATACACAGTTTAATGTAAAAGAACGAGGTCTTATTCTCAATAATGCTACGAAATATACAAAGACCCAATTAGCGGGCTACATAGATAAAAATATGTTCTTAGCTGGGAATGGTGCTAAGACAATCATCAATGAAGTTACTTCTACGAACCCATCTATTTTGAAGGGCTATATAGAAGTGGCAGGGAATCCAGCAGATGTAGTCATTGTGAACCCGAATGGTATGACCGTCAATGGATTGGGTGTGATCAATGGCACTCATATGACTTTGCAAGGAAAATCTTATATAGACATCGTAGGCAAAGGCTATGGGGGACAGCAAATAGATAGTACTTTCATCAGCGACCGTTTACGTAACCGCCGCAGTGAACTATGGGGCCATCACCTTCGTATTGACACAGAAAACCTAGAGAACACAGGGAACATAGCGGCACATACAATGCATATATCTGCTAACACTATGCACAATACAGGGTTTGTAGAAAGTAAAGACACTCTTCAATTGACTGGAAACGAGCTTGTACAACATAAGGGTATTATGAAGGCGAAGCAGAGTGTACATATCTCAGTAAACCATATTCGTAATAGCAATTCCTCTGTATTAGAAGCTGGTGGCAGTTTACATATCACGGGAGCTGAGCTACAAAATGATGCATCCCATGTAGTCAGTCATGGTACGATGCACGTAACTGTGGGCAATTTAGAAAATACAAATACAGGGGCTATCATTGCAGAAGATACCTTGCAGATACAAGGAGATACGTTTGCTAATACTAAAGGCATTCTCTTTGCAAAAAATGATGCACAGATAGATATGAAAGCAGATGTGACGAACACAAATGGATTGTGGCATGTGTTAGGTAATTTGCGTGTGCAAGGACGCCACATTCGGAATATCAACAGTAAAGGTTCTTACTTTGGTTCAGATATCTATGTAAAAGGTAATGCCTATGTATTGGGAAAAGAGAGCTTTGAAAATAGGTCATCAGATGTCATTGTCAAAGGTGATCTCAGTATATCAGCCCCTAAAATGCAAAATCATAAGGATGTGTTTAAGACAGGGTGGACCATTTCAGAAGAAGATAAGTATGAGGGTATACCGCATCTAGACCAGCCTAACTATTATGAGGCAGATAGAAAATACCATAGAACGATTCATACAGGAACCATAGAAGAAGAAACCGCCACATCTAGAATACTGAGCGATGGCACTATTCATATTACGGGGCAAGATGTGCAAAATACATACAGCCAGATTATGGCGAAGAATGGCTTACAGGTTACGGCAGATTCCATTACCAACACAGGCTATCAAGGGACAGTTCACTATGATGATATAGGCCGAGATAGACATTACTGGAAGTATAAACAGAAAAAACGTTGGTGGAAACGTAAAAAGTGGGTCTATGGACATACGGATATCCCCTATGAACATCACGAAGTGTTTGATGCTGAAAGTAGCCCATCCAGTGAACAGATTGCTGTGTTAGGCAGTCACGGAAGTACGAATATCCAGTCGAATGCATTTACCAATACAACCCTTGAGGCAGATGGAACAACTTATGCAATACGAGATAAAAAAGTTGAAACTACGGTGGCACCTACAGATGTTTCCAAATTAGTGACCCCCGT
>UQVF01000009.1 GCA_900544365.1 uncultured Veillonella sp.
ATTGGTACCGATTGGAAAAATGAATAGGAGAAATCGGAAAGCCACTGTATTCGTTGAACAATTGAAAACCTTAGTGGCGGATGCTAGTTGTGAAGTGGTGGTATGTCCTCCGTTTACAGCCATCAGCACAGTGGCAGATTTAGCGGAAGACACACCCATTCGTGTAGGTGCTCAAAACGTGTTTCATGAAGAATCTGGCGCCTATACTGGGGAAGTATCTCCTTCGATGTTGACAGATTTAGGCGTGTCTTATGTGATTGTAGGGCATTCTGAGCGTCGTTCTATTTTCAAAGAAGCAGATCGCTGCGTGAATAAACGTGTGCGCATCGTCTTACAACATGGGATGAGCCCTATCCTTTGCGTAGGTGAAAGCTTAAATCAACGTGAAAGCGGTGAAACGGTGGCTTTCATTCATTCCCAATTAGAAATGGGATTGCATGGTGTGCCAACGGAAGAAATGACGGAAGTGGTGATTGCCTACGAACCGATTTGGGCCATTGGCACAGGTCGTACTGCCACAGCAGAACAAGCGGGCGAAGTATGCCAAAGCATTCGTGAGAAAATCGCCGCTATGTATACGCCGGATATTGCGGAACAAGTGCGCATTCTGTATGGTGGTAGTGTAAAACCGGAGAATGCGAAAGATATTTTAGCCCAAACCCACGTAGATGGGGCGTTAGTGGGCGGTGCTTCCTTGGATGCAGAGACTTTCACAGGCATTATTAAGGCCTGTTAACATAGGTTTGAGGTAGAGTATGGCAAAATTAAAAGGACCAGTGATGCTAACCATCTTGGATGGATTTGGTATCGGAGACGGTCAAGACCCAACAAATGCGGTGGTGCAAGCGAATCCCCGAACATTTTTAGACCTATGGGACACGTGTCCTCACGCCTTATTAGAAGCGTCTGGTATGGCCGTAGGATTGCCGAATGGACAAATGGGAAACTCCGAAGTAGGTCATTTGAACATCGGCGCCGGACGCATTGTGTACCAAGAATTGACGCGCATCACGAAAGAGGCAGAGGAAGGGACTTTATTCACTCGTCCCACCTTGGTGAAAGCTTATGAAGAAGGAAAGAAACAAGCATTGCATTTAGTGGGCTTGTTATCTGACGGTGGCGTTCATTCCCACATTGACCATTTGAAAGCCTTACTCCGTGGCGCTAAAGATGCTGGCGTAGGTGCAGTTTACATTCACGCCTTTTTAGATGGTCGTGATGTACCTCCGCAAAGTGCGTTGGCTTATATTGATGATATCGCTCATTACTGTAGAGAATTAGGTTTAGGATCGATTGCAACGGTGGGCGGCCGTTATTATGGTATGGACCGTGACCAACGTTGGGAGCGTGTGCAACTAGCGTATAACGCTATGGTCTGTGGTAGTGGTACTCCAGTAGCGTGTGCCCATGAAGCGGTGGAATGCAGTTATGCTGATGAAACGACAGATGAGTTTGTCATTCCATCCGTAGTGGAAGGGTATAAAGGTATGCAAGATGGCGATGCGATCTTGTTCTTTAACTTCCGTCCTGACCGAGCTCGTCAATTGGTGCGTGCCGTAGTGGATCCAACATTTACTGGATTTGAACGGAAACATGTATTGCAAGGTTCCTATGTGGCGAGCATGACTCGGTACGAAGCAGACTTGCCAGTGCCGGTGGTGTATGATAAAGAGCTCCTTACAGATACCTTAGGAGAAGTGTTATCCAAGGGCGGTTACCGTCAATTGCGCATTGCAGAAACGGAGAAATATGCTCATGTGACGTATTTCTTCAATGGTGGTAAGGAAGATGTGTTCCCTGGGGAAGATAGAATCCTGGTGCCATCTCCGAAGGTGGCAACCTATGATTTACAACCAGAAATGAGTGCCCCAGAGGTAACGGAAAAGGTTGTGGCCGCTATTCGGAGTGGCGAGTATGATATGATTATCTTGAACTATGCAAATCCAGATATGGTAGGCCATACGGGTGATTTTAAAGCAGCGAAACAGGCGATTTTGGCTGTTGATGAGGGGCTTTCAAAAATTGTAAAAGCTATTCAAGACATGGAAGGACAATTGTTGATTACAGCAGACCATGGTAATTCTGAGGTCATGGTGGACCATACCACAGAAATTCCGCACACGGCGCATACCACGAATCCGGTACCACTCATTTTAGTGGGGGCCCCAGAGGGTGTGACCTTGCGACCAGGTCGACTATGTGATTTAGCACCAACCATGTTGGCATTAGGTGGTATTGAGCAACCTGAAGCCATGAGTGGTGAAAGTTTATTAGTACAATAAGGAGAAGTAACAATGGCAGTAATTACTGATGTATACGCAAGAGAGATTATGGATTCCCGTGGCAATCCAACGGTAGAAGTAGAAGTGTATTTAGAAGACGGTACGATCGGCCGTGCTGCTGTTCCATCTGGAGCATCTACTGGTCAATTTGAAGCGGTGGAATTGCGCGATAGCGAGTCTCCTCGTTACTTAGGTAAAAGCGTATTGCAAGCGGTAGCAAACGTGAACGACATTATTGGACCTGCTATCTTAGGATTTGATGCGTCTGAACAAGTGGCTATCGACCGCATTATGATTGAATTAGATGGTACTCCTAATAAGGCAAAATTAGGTGCCAATGCAATTTTAGGTGTATCTATGGCGGTAGCTCGTGCAGCGGCTGAATCTTATGATTTACCATTGTTCCAATACCTTGGTGGTACAAATGCAAAAGAATTACCAGTACCTATGATGAATATCTTAAATGGTGGTGCTCATGCAGATAACAATGTGGATATTCAAGAGTTCATGATTATGCCAATCGGCGCTACTAGCTTTATGGAAGCATTGCGCTATTGTGCAGAAGTATATCATACATTGAAATCTGTATTGAAAGCGAAAGGCTTGGCTACTGGTGTAGGTGACGAAGGTGGTTTTGCTCCTAACTTAGGTTCCAACGAAGAAGCATTACAAGTCATTACAGAAGCGATTGAAAAAGCAGGTCTTGTAGTAGGTAAAGATATTGTATTTGCTATCGATGCGGCATCTTCTGAGTTCTACAAAGACGGTAAATACCACTTAGCTGGTGAAGGAAAAGTAAAAACAGCTGCGGAAATGGTAGAATACTATGCAGAACTTTGCGAAAAATATCCAATCTACTCCATTGAAGATGGTTTAGCAGAAGAAGATTGGGAAGGATGGAAATTATTGACAGATCGCCTTGGCAAAACTGTTCAATTAGTAGGTGATGATTTATTCGTAACGAATACAGAACGCTTGTCCCGTGGTATCAAAGAAGATACAGCGAATGCGATTTTAATCAAAGTGAACCAAATTGGTACATTAACAGAAACGTTCGATGCGATTGAAATGGCGAAACGTGCAGGTTATACAGCTGTAATCTCTCACCGCTCCGGTGAAACAGAAGATTCCACAATTGCCGATATTGCAGTAGCAGTCAACGCTGGACAAATCAAAACTGGTGCCCCAGCTCGTTCCGAACGCGTAGCGAAATACAACCAATTACTTCGCATTGAAGATATGCTGGCAGAAACGGCGCAATACCGTGGTAGCGATGTGTTCTATAACATTAAACGATAAGAATATGTGAAAATGTAAAAAGGACCCTGCGGGGTCCTTTTTGATTAAAAACCTATATGTATTTTCCGTATACTGTGGGAAATTCTGCAAAAACAAACTATAATTAGGTGCTTGGCGCTGGTTTACATTATTCTCCTAATAAAGTAGTAAAACATTTTTTAGCAGGTCGCACTTTTCCATTTTCTGCTTCTTTTACCCCTTGTAAGAGAATTTTTTCTAACTCATCTGGCGTGAAATCAGTTGCAGAAAGTGGAGGACGTGTGAGTTGTAGTTGTTCATAGAAGTTGATATCTTTCATAGCTAATCGCTCCTTCTGGCATGTAAAATATATGGAATATAAATTGACTAGAGATTAGTTTGTGATATAATATAGTTAAGAAAAGGAGAGCCATCAACGTGTGTTCGGCGTTAGGCTCATCTGAGGAATGAAAAAAGACGATACCTAACGTGTTGAGGAGTGGTAGTCCTCATGCGTTAGGTATTTTCATTGTCTATTTACATAGATCAATGATAACACTCGCTTTGTTTTATACAAAGCGTTTATTTTTTTACGGAAAATCAGTGAAAGACGATATATATAATCTGTGATATAATAGAAAAGATTAATGCTGAATGCATTCTATAGAATTATAAGTAAAGGTAAGAGGATCAAGAAAGGAGGAGTAGGGTGTACAACAATTTTGAAGTGATTGGGGCATTTGCATTGTATTTAGGCCTCATGATGTACATCGGGGTATATTATTACCGCAAGTCTAATAGCTTAGACGACTATATTTTAGGAGGTCGCCAGCTAGGCCCATGGATCACGTCCATGAGTGCGGAAGCCTCTGACATGAGTGGATGGATGTTGATGGGTTTACCTGGATTTGCCTACTCAACAGGGATATCTGCGTTATGGATTGCCATTGGTTTGGCATTAGGGACTTGGCTGAACTGGGTGTTCGTATCGAAACGATTACGCAATTACACAGAGGTAGCGAATAATAGTTTAACCATACCGGATTACTTGAAAAACCGTTTTCATGATACATCAAGAATTGTGCCGGTTGTGTCTGCTATCTTCATCGTCATTTTCTTCTTAATTTACACGTCATCTGGATTCGTGGCAGGTGGTAAATTATTTAATACTATCTTTGGCTTGGACTACATGACCTCCCTCTTTATTACAGCAGGGGTAGTTATCTTTTACACCTTCTTAGGTGGTTTCTTAGCCGTAAGTTGGACGGACTGTATCCAAGGGATGATGATGTTCTTTGCCATCTTGCTAGTACCTGTGACAGCAGCTATGTATTTAGGTGGTCCTGTAGAAACTGCAAACTTAATTGCTACTGAGTTCCCGGCGGGCTTGTCCATTTGGGGACCGGAACAAGATACTTTCACCTTGGTAGTAGGTATTATTTCTAGTTTAGGGTGGGGCCTTGGATACTTCGGTCAACCGCACATATTAGTGCGTTTCATGGCAATTTCCGATGCGAAAGAGTTGAAAAAAGCAACGAATATTGCCATGATTTGGGTAGTTATCTCCTTGTTGGCTGCGGTAGCTGTGGGTCTTGTTGGTAAAGTATATTTAACAACACCGTTAGTAGATGCTGATGCAGAAACAGTATTCCTGGTGATGAGTGAAAGTTTATTTAGTCCATTCATTGCTGGTTTAATTTGGTCCGCTGTATTGGCTGCAATCATGAGTACAGCATCTGCGCAATTATTGGTAACAGCCTCTTCTGTGTCTCAAGATTTGTACCGTAATGTGTTTGCTCGTGATGCAGGGGACCGTGAACTAGTAATGGTAAGCCGTGCAACGGTATTGATTGTATCGGCTATTGCCATCGTGATGGCGGTGAATCCACATAGCTATATCTTGATGATGGTTGCCTATGCATGGGCTGGATTTGGAGCTGCATTCGGGCCTGCTATCTTAATCTCTTTGGTTTGGAAACGCATGACTCTGAAAGGCTGTATCGCAGGCATCTTAGTGGGTGGTATCACCGTTCTTGTATGGAAACAATTTGGTTGGTTCGGATTGTATGAAATCGTACCGGGCTTCATCTTGTCTACCATTGCTATCTTTGTAGTTAGCTTATTAGATCATGAGCCAAGCAAAGAAATCCAAGCGGAGTTCGACGCATCAGAAAAAATGCATATTTTATAATTACATACACATAGTAAACGAAATGTTGGGGCTACTCCGTTGGGAGTGGTGCCAACATTTTTTTTGTAAACGTATTGGACTATGTATTAATACGTATTGTATAAAGAGCGTAATGGTATGATAATAGTAATTTAGGTATATAGGTTTACGCGGTAGACCATTACATCAAGTGACGCGTATAATAGTGTGGTAACAGTAGTGTAAGTGAATGCGGTAATAGTATGTTTATCCTAACTATCTGATAGTGATGATGGTACAATAAAGAAATAAGTAAACGAAATATCTATGAATTAGAAGTGCTCTTATATAAAGTGAATAATTAGTATGGAATGGTACTTAGTAGAGGTGGACTATCATGACAAATGACTGAGGGAAAGAAAGGATAGTTCTAGTTCAAACAGTTTATACTAACCCATAAAAATGGTATAATATATAGATACAATTAGATGAATAAACACTTAGAGGGGAGGAAAGACATATGGATGCTAGAGCATTACGAGCATTGCAACATTTTTATGGATATTCTAGTTTTCGTCCAGCTCAGGAGGTACCTGTTACAGCGTTGTTAGAGAACCAAGATGTGCTAGGAATCATGCCTACGGGGGCAGGTAAATCGATTTGCTTTCAGATTCCTGCTATGTTAAAGGCGGGTATTACCATTGTTTTTTCTCCATTGATTTCATTGATGCAGGATCAAGTGGATACTTTGAAAGAACAAGGGATGCCAGCTGCTTATATGAATAGTACTCTCAGTCGAGAGGAACAAAATAAAATTCTCTACTACCTAAGGGAAGGACGGATTAAATTATTATACTTGGCGCCAGAAAAATTAGAGTCAGAAGGGTTCTGTGAATTTCTTAGAAGTTTACCAATTAGCCAAGTAATCATTGATGAAGCCCATTGTGTGTCACAATGGGGTCATGATTTTAGGCCCTCTTTTACGGCGATAGGACCTTTTATTAAGAGATTACTTCATAGACCTGTAGTAGGGGCTTTTACCGCCAGTGCTACGGAAGAAGTAGAACGTGATATGAAACAGCTCTTGGGATTGGAGAATGCTCGTGTGCATATTACGGGATTTGATCGTCCTAATTTGGCCTTTACTGTCATCCACGAAAGTAAGCGTATGGAATATGTACGGGATTATGTATTACACAATCCGAACGATGTAGGGATTGTCTATTGTGCCACTAGGGCGAATGTGGAAAAAGTATATCGTGAGCTGTTGCGATATGGCGTGAAAGCAGGCTATTATCATGGGGGCTTATCTGATGAAGAGCGTAAGTATCAACAGAATCGGTACGCCTTTGATGAAGTACAGGTTATGGTAGCCACCAATGCATTTGGCATGGGCATCGATAAAAGTAATGTACGTTATGTGATTCATTACCAAATGCCACGGAATATGGAAAGTTATTACCAAGAGGCCGGCCGTGCTGGTCGGGATGGAGCTCCTGCAGATTGTATTTTGCTTTACAATGGGCAAGATGTGGCAGTGCATCAATATATATTAAGTCAAAGTGATTTGCCACCAGAACGACAACGAATTGAGCGGAATATGCTACAGGCTATGATCGATTATTGTCATACGCCGATGTGTTTGCGCAAGTTTATGCTCTCCTATTTTGGTGAACAAGTGCCTTGGGATCAATGCCATCATTGCAGTACTTGTGATGAACCACGAGTGGCTGTGGATGTGACAGCTGAGGCGACTGCCGTATTGCAGACGATTTGGAATACAGAAGAACGATATGGTGTGACCATGATTGCAGATATCTTATGTGGGAATCGGACGGAGCGTATTGAGAAGTTTCGTTTACACCGCTTATCTGTATTTGGCAAATTAAATCGTTGGGCAGATAAAGATGTAAAGGGCTTTATTAAACGTTTAATGGCGATGGGATATATTACCTCTTCGGGTGGGCAATATCCGATTCTGTCCGTTACGGGACAAGGACATGAAGTATTGGCTGGACGTGTAACAGTAAAAGATGTACCCATCGAAGTAGGAGAGCATCGACCATTACAAACACGTGGAAAGTCTAGTGTAGCTGGCGTGACGAAAGCTACTAAAGAAAACTCTTTATTTGAGGCGTTACGTGTGCATCGATTGGAACTTTCAAAAACTGAAGGGGTAAAACCGTTCATGATTTTTTCGGATGCTACCTTATTGGATATGGTAGCAAAAGAACCATTGACCTTAGGAGATATGGCGAATGTGAAAGGTGTAGGAGATATGAAACTACGCAAATATGGCAATGAATTTTTGAAAGTTATTGCTGAGTTTAAGGAGGCATAGATGAGTTTAGCAGATACGCAATATTTACAGATTATAGAGAATATATTAGACAATGGGTATTATGCCAACAATCGTACTGGCATTGCGACCTATAAATTACCGCATCAAGTGATGCATTTTGATTTGGGAAAAGAATTTCCAATTTTAACTACGAAATTCGTAGCATTCAAAACGGCCATTAAAGAATTACTTTGGATTTGGCAATTACAATCTAATGATGTGCGCCAATTGCAGGCCATGAATGTAAAAGTCTGGGATGAATGGATGCGTGAAGATGGCACAATCGGTAAGGCCTATGGTTACCAAATTGCTAAATATAAACAGTTAGACACTTTATTGGATATGCTACAAAAGGATCCTCAAAGTCGTCGTATGATTGTGACTTTGTGGAATATTGAGGACTTGCCAGATATGGCGTTGCAACCATGTGCCTATGAAACTTTATGGGATGTCACTGATGGTCGCTTAAATTGTATGCTTGTACAACGCAGTGGGGATATGGGATTAGGTGTGCCTTTTAATACGGCTCAATATGCTGCATTAGTGCATATGATTGCCCAAGTCTCTGGATTAGAGCCAGGACAATTCACGCATGTCATCAATAATGCGCATATCTATGAGAATCATGTAGAAGCCTTGCGTACTCAATTAGAGCGTAAGCACGAAGCCCTAGAGGCTCCGGTATTACGATTAAACCCGGATGTTAAGAATTTCTATGATTTTAAACCAGAAGATATCACCTTAGAAGGTTATGGGCATTTAGGGAAACTATCTATGACAGTGGCTGTATAAGGAGTTTTATATGTTAGCAATGATTGTAGCAGTGGCGGCGAATGGCGTTATAGGTAAGGACAATCAGCTGATTTGGCGCATTCCAGAAGATTTAGCGTATTTTAAAAAGCGGACGACTGGACATGTTATCATAATGGGACGGAAGACATTAGAGTCTTTGCCATTTTTGTTGCCTAATCGGGAACATTGGGTCATTACTTCTCAATTGGATTATGTACCACCTTATGAAGGTGTGAAAGTATTCTACAGTCCGGAGGATACGGTTCAGGCGGCGAAGGACTTAGATTTGGCGTACTGCATCGGAGGCGCTCAAGTGTATGCTAGCTTAGCACCTTATGCAGATCATTTGTATGTGACGGAATTACATCGAGCTTTCACAGGAGATGTGATATTTACGGAGCATACAAAGCCAGAATGGATAGAAGTAGAGCGTACACCAGGCGCGGGGCATGAGGGATTGTCCTATGATTTTGTAACCTATGAAAGGCGGAAATAGAATGGAAATACATATAGTGATAGCCCAAGAATTAGGGGTGAAACCGCATCAAGTAGAAGCGGCTATTACTTTATTAGATGAGGGCAATACAGTACCATTTATTGCACGGTATCGAAAAGAAGTGACTGGTGAGTTAAAAGATGAACAATTACGTGACATCGAAGAACGCACGAAATATTTGCGAAATTTGTTACAACGTAAAGAAGAAGTGACAAAATCTATCGAGGAACAGGGCAAATTGACGGAAGAATTGTCCTTAGCTATTACGAGAGCTATGAAATTACAGGAGTTAGAGGACTTGTATTTGCCGTTTCGCCCGAAAAAACGAACTCGTGCTTCTATGGCGAGAGATAGAGGTTTGGAACCATTGGCACAGGCATTATTCACAACGGCTACAGAAGAAGGGTTACGCCAACTAGGGGCAGAGTACCTTACTGAAGAAGTGCCGACTGTGGAAGATGCCTTACAAGGAGCGATGGATATTGTGGCGGAAGAAGCCAGTGAACGAGCAGATATTCGCCAATATTTGCGTAAAGCCATATGGGAAACAGGCCATATGAAAACAGAGCTTGTAGGTGAAGAAGAAGTAAATCAAGGATTCTTACAATACAATGAAGAATACAAGGAGCCCATTCGTCAAGTTCCATCCCATCGTGTATTGGCCATGAACCGAGGCGAAACTTTGGGAGCTCTAAAAGTTAGCTTTGTGGTACCGGATGAAACGTTTATCCAATATATGGTAGACACCGTACAAGGCGACACTAGGGTAGAGCATTCGTATATTGCTGAAGCTATTGCTGATGGATATAAGCGTCTATTATATCCATCCTTAGAGCGTGAAACTCGAAATGCTATGACAGAGCAAGCAGAAGAGCAGGCTATTAAAGTATTTGGGACGAACTTGCGGAATCTATTGCTACAAGCACCTTTATCTGGACATGTCATCATGGGGCTAGATCCAGGGTATCGTACAGGTTGTAAAATGGCCATCATTGATAGGGAAGGTAATGTCCTAGATTATGGCGCTTACTATCTTACGATGAGTGATAAACAAGCAGAGCGGGCCAAACAAGAATTAGCTAAGAAAGTTCGACAATATGGTGTTACCTTGATTTCTATCGGTAATGGCACGGCATCTTATGAAACAGAACAATTTACATCCGCCATGATTGCGGAAGAAGGATTGGATTGTCATTATATTATTACCAATGAAGCGGGAGCCTCTGTATACTCCGCTTCTAAGTTGGCTATCGAAGAATTGCCAGATTTAGATGTATCTATTCGTGGTGCTGTATCGATTGCACGTCGTGTACAAGATCCATTGGCGGAATCTGTGAAGATTGACCCAAAATCAATTGGTGTAGGTCAGTACCAACACGATGTGAATCAAAAACAATTGGGCGCAACCTTGGATCAGGTGGTAGAAACGGTGGTAAACCATGTAGGGGTAGAGCTCAATACAGCGTCTCCAGCTATATTGAAGCATGTGTCTGGTATTTCTAGCACAGTGGCAAATAATATTATTGCTTATCGGAAGGAACATGGAGCGTTTACAAGTCGTAAGCAATTATTGAAAGTAGCTCGTTTAGGTCCTGCGGCCTTTACACAATGTGCAGGTTTCTTGCGCATCGGTAAAGGGGAGAACCCTCTAGATGCGACGCCAGTTCATCCGGAGTCCTATGAGATTGCTCAAGGCGTGCTTACACAGTTGGGCATGTCCTTAGAAGATTTGCGAGATAAAGCGACGTTGGAAACGGCAAAGGCGAAACTGCAAGCTGTGAATGTAGAAGAGTTGGCAAAACAGCTAGAAGCAGGTGTACCTACGGTGCGAGATATTGTAGAAGCCTTACAAAAACCAGGTCGTGATCCACGGGAAGATTTACCAGCACCGATGACTCGTAAACAAATTATGAGTTTGGAAGATATTCAAGTGGGCACCGTCGTAAAAGGAACCGTCCATAATGTGGTAGACTTTGGCGCCTTTGTAGACTTTGGTGTAAAAATCAATGGCCTTTTGCATAAAAGCGAGTTTTGCGCTTACCATGAACACCCATCTGATGTATTGGCAGTAGGAGATATTATCGAAGTGGAAATCATCTCTGTCGATGCGAAACGGAATCGTATTGGTTTATCTATGAAACGAGAAAAGCCAAAAGATCCAAACCGCCAAGGTCATAGACGTAATGGTACTGGAAATGCTCGTCGAGATACACAACATAAAAATGGTGAACAACAAACAGGCGAAAGACAACAGGCTCGAAATCCTAAAAGCTCAAAAGGTAATCCTATGCGAGATAGAAACAAAGGCAATGGTGGAAAGCGTCGAGAAAAAGAACAGGACCTAGGGGCTTTATTACAACAATGGGCTGACCGTGGAGGACGTAAACGATGATATATATCATAAGCATCCTAACGTTTTTGATTGACCAAATCACAAAATGGTATGTACGTAGCCACTTTCGATTAGGCGAATCCGTGCCAGTTGTACCTGATGTATTTCATTGGACCTATATTGTGAATCATGGAGCGGCTTTTGGTATGTTGATGCACCAACGATGGATATTGTTATTAGTCGTGGTACTGTTGTTAGGCGCTATGTACGTAGGTCGTAAGAAATTAGCTAGGGCACCGTTATATGCACGGATTGGCACGGGTACGCTCTTAGGCGGTGCCTTGGGAAATGCCTGGGATCGTTTGTACTTAGGTGGCGTGGTAGATTTCTTTGATTTCCGAGTATGGCCTATTTTTAATATTGCAGATATTGGTATTTGCATCGGTGTCCCTTTGTTGATTCTATATTTTTGGTCCTATGAAAGCCAGAAACAGTGAGGTAAATGATGGAAACAAAACAATATATAGTAGAGGCTCAAGATGAGGGTATACGATTAGATGTGTACCTCACAAAAGAGCTTGGTCAGTCACGTAGCTACGTACAATCCTTAGTAAAAGAGGGTAATGTACAAGTGAATGGTAAAACAGGGAAATCGAATTTGAAACTATCATCATCTAGCGAAATTCTTGTGACCATCCCAGAGGTGCAGGAAGTAGAGGTAGAACCAGAGGACATTCCACTGGATATTCTATTTGAAGATTCCCATATGATTATCATCAATAAAGCGCGTGGTATGGTGGTACATCCAGCGGTGGGTAACCATTCGGGAACCTTGGTAAATGCACTTCTCTTTCATTGTAAAGATTTATCTGGCATTAATGGAGAAATTCGTCCTGGCATTGTGCATCGCTTAGATAAGGATACATCGGGTGTTATGATGGCAGCGAAGCATGATGAATCCCATTTGGGGTTAGCAGAGCAAGTAAAAGAACATAGTGCTACAAGAACCTATTATGCATTAGTACAAGGGAATATTGCAGAAGAAAAAGGAACTATCAAGGCCCCTATCGGTCGTCATCCTAAAGATCGGATGAAAATGGCGGTGGTTTTTGAAAATAGTAAGGACGCAGTGACCCATTTCCGTGTACTAGAGCGGTATGGTAAGCATACATTAATAGAATGCCAATTAGAAACGGGGAGAACGCACCAAATTCGTGTACATTTAGCGTATATTGGACATCCTGTGGTGAATGATCCATTTTATGGATTCCGGAAAATGGATTTTCCTATCCTAGGGCAGGCCTTGCATTCTAAAACATTATCTGTAAAGCATCCTATCACAGGGGAAGCATTACATTTTGAAGCGCCATTGCCAGAAGATTTCTTGGCATGTATTGAATATGCGAAAGAGCATAATCGATAAGGAGTGATACTATGGAAGAACGTATCTTAATTGATGAATCAGGTATGATGCGAGCCATTCGTCGTATTGGACATGAAATTTTGGAGCGAAATAAAGGTTTATCCAATGCCTTAATTATTGGCATTGAGCGCCGTGGTGTATACTTGGCAAAGCGTTTGCAAGCTCAAATTGAAGCCATTGAAGGGATTCAAGTGGATGTGGCAACAATGGATGTCTCCTTATATCGAGATGATCGCGGCAATCAAGGTAAGGAAGGCACGCCTTTTACTATGGATACGACAGGTAAAATCGTGATTCTTGTAGATGATGTGTTGTTCACAGGTCGTACGATTCGTTCTGCTTTGAATGCCCTTATGGATGCGGGTAGACCGAGTGCCATCCAATTAGCTGTACTAGTAGATCGAGGTCATCGAGAACTACCTATACGAGCTGATTATGTAGGGAAAAATATTCCTACGTCCCACTTGGAAACGGTGCAAGTTCGTGTGCACGAGGTGGATGGGGACGATAGTGTAGTGATTTTTTAGAAAGATGAGGAACAACCAATGCATGGTATGGGAACCATCCTTAATGTGGTGTTGATTATTTGTGGTAGCTTATTAGGACTCTTTATTCGACACCGTATGAAAGATAATTTAAAAGAAACGCTCATGATGGTGTGTGGCATCATTATCCTTTTGTTAGGCATGAGTGGCACTATGCAATATATGCTAGTTATCGTCAGTGATAGCCTTCATACAACGGGACCTATGATGATGATTATCTCTATGGTATTAGGGGCTATCATAGGAGAACTCATCGACTTTGATCGTCGTATTACTGCCATTGGTGAATGGTTGAAGTTGAAAACAGGCAATAGCCGAGATCCACAATTTACGAATGCATTTATTACGGCATCCATGACATTTACCGTAGGAGCCATGGGCGTCATTGGGTCTATTCAAGATGGTTTGACTGGTGATTACAGTACGATGGTTGTCAAAAGTATTCTAGACGGTATTATTGTGATGGTTATGGCATCCTCCATGGGAAAAGGGGCACTGTTCTCCTTCTTACCAGTGGGGATTACCCAAGGGATCATTACGGGGTTAGCGCATTTGGCGGCACCTCTTATGACTCCCGAGGCGATCGATAATTTATCCTACGTAGGTTCTATCTTAATTTTCTGTGTAGGTATCAATGTATTGTGGCCTAATAAAATTCGAGTGGCTAACTTGTTGCCAGCTATTTTTATTGCTATGCTGTTAACATTTTTGCCGATTACACTGTAAATGAATAGAGATAACCTATGAGAGAATCAAAAAAGAAATCAACAGAACTTACAGAAAAGCGATTACTAGAATTAAAAACAGTACGCTGTATGATAGAAATATATTGCCATGGTCATCATGGAACGAAAGGGAGGGCACTTTGTGCAGACTGTGCGGAGCTCATGAAGTATGCGGAGATGAGAGTTGAACACTGTCCTCATATGGAAGAGAAAACGTTTTGTTCCATGTGTAAAACGCATTGTTATGCACCCACGTATCGTGAAAAGATTCGACAAGTCATGCGCTATAGCGGGCCTCGTATGCTGTGGAGGAGTCCTATCATGACTATACGTCATCTACTATTAGAACGAGGAATATTAAAGTAGATTTAAGGTATTTTCTGCAAAAGTAAAGTTAAATATCAAGGTTTTGCACTATATCGAGAATTATAGTATAATATATGTAAACAAAAGAGCTCCCGTATGGGGTTGCTCTTTTTTTACTGTAGGAGGCACGACATTCGTGAGGGGAACTGCTAAGCGTATATTGGGTATGGTTAAAGGGCGTATAACATGAAATTAAAAATTGTAGGATTATTGATCTTACTGGTCATTTCACTCGTAGTAGCCCCTCAATTTGGGGCTTCTTTTATACCGGTGTGGGATATGTACCAGGCATTTACCAGTCCGGTGCCAACAGATGAGATGAACATGTTGAGCACCATTGTGCAAGATATTCGATTACCAAGATTGTTGTATTCCGTACTAACAGGGATTGGATTATCCCTAGTAGGGGTATTGATGCAAACGGTAACACGAAATGCATTAGCCGATCCCTATGTACTAGGTGTCTCGTCAGGGGCCAGTACAGGGGCAGTCTTTGCTATCATTATGGGGGGCTTGCCATTTTTGGCATCCTATAATGTGCCATTCTTTGCAGCCTTAGGAGCGGGTATTTCCATCTTGTTGGTGTTACTCTGCGTGGGGCGTAGTCAAAGTCCAGTGAAACTAATCTTAATCGGCATGGGGATGACAGGTATTTTTTCATCCATTACGATGATGATTATTTATGGAGCGAAGCATGAAGCACAAGTGCGAAGTGCTATGTTCTGGTTGCTCGGTAGTTTTGCCGGTATCCAGTGGAGAGATTTACCATTAACAGCGATTATCATCGGTTTGTTGATGCTCTATATGTACATGTATAAACAGGATTTTGACGTCCTCTTATTAGGGCAACAAGAAGCAAAACAAATGGGCTTATCTGTGAAGTCCTTACAATTATCTATGGTGATTGTATCCTCTGTGGCCATCGCTACCTTAGTGGCAAAAGTGGGCGTTGTGGGCTTTATGGGCCTTATCATTCCGCACTTAGCACGCATGGTAGGAGGACCTAAACATGGACGATTACTTATTTTTGCACCACTCATTGGCAGTATTGTAATGATATGGGCGGATGTACTTTCACGGGCTATGTATAGTCCTGAAGAAATTCCTATCGGCGTATTGACGTCCTTACTAGGGGCACCGTTATTTATTTGGATTATCATGACAAGATACCGCAATCAGGGGTAGAAAGTAGGGACTATGTACGAGGTAAATTCATTGTCCTTTTCCTATGGAAAACGACTAATTTTAGATGACGTAAAGCTCACATTTCCAACGCATAAGATGACAGCTATTATCGGACCGAATGGATGCGGTAAATCGACACTTTTGGGACATTTAAGCCAATTGCATCCCACCGATGCGATTACATTGGATGGTGTGCCTTTACAAACGATTGATGGGCCCACCTTTTCACGAAAAGTGGCGGTCCTAGCACAAATGCATGATGCTATGATTGATGATTTTTTAGTGAAAGATATTGTGCTTATGGGGCGATATCCTTATAAAAGTCATTTTGGAAATTATACAACAGAAGACGTTGCTATTGCCCAGTCCTATATGGATCAAGTGGGGGTATCTCACTTGGCAGAAGAAGAAATGGGACATTTGTCGGGCGGTGAACGGCAACGGGTGTTCATTGCAAAAGTATTGACACAACAAACAGAGGTATTACTGTTAGATGAACCAACGAATCATCTAGACATGAAATACAAGGTAGCACTCATGAAAGAATTGCAAAACTTTTCGGGCACAAGTATTGTAGTTCTCCATGACCTAAATCTAGCGGCGCGCTATTGCGATCACATCGTATTGATGAAAGATGGCAAAGTATTGCAGACGGGAACACCTCAAGAGGTGTTAACTCCAGAGTTGCTAGAACCTATTTTTGAAGTGCCATTCCATGTGTCCATGGAAGATGGCGTGTATCATTTATATTACTAAATTTAGTAAGAAAGGGAAGATTATGTTAAGTAATTGGAAAAAATCTAAAGGCTTCGTATTAACAGCTTTAGTATGTGGCGCCTTGGCAGTGGCAGGCTGTGGTTCTGAAAAAGATCAAGCTAAAACTGGTACAGAAGTAACGTGGCATCAAACATTTGAAGGAAAACAAACAGAATTTGCTGTGAAAGAAGCGCCAAAACATGCAGTATCCATGTCTCAATTTACAACAGAAATGATGTTGCAATTAGGCTTAGAAGATAAAATGGCAGGTACAGCTTTCCAAGAAGAAGAAATCTATCCACCATTACAAGAAGCGTATGGCAAAGTAAAAGTGTTAGCTGAAAAATGGCCTTCTTATGAAGTGTTTATGTCTGTAAAACCTGACTTCGCTACAGGTTGGGAAGATTCTTTTAGTAAAGAAGGTATCCCTGCAGATAAAATGATTGCTCAAAAAGTAAATATTTGGGTTCCAGAGTCTGCATTATCTACACAAGCTGATTTAGAAACTAACTTCAAAGATATGATTAAATTAGGTGAAATCTTCGGTGTGAAGGCAAAAGCAGAAGAATGGGTAAAAGGTCAACGTGCTATTTTAGAAAAAGTACAAGCTAAATTGAAAGACCTTCCACATAAACGTGTCTTTGTATATGACTCTCAAGATGGTCAACCGTTTACAGTATTTGAAGGTTACACGACGAATGTATTGCGTTTAATCGGTGCTGACAATGTGATGAGTGGTTTAGGTGTAGACAAAACTTGGGCGAAAGGTTCTTGGGAAACTGTGGTACAACAAAACCCTGATTACATCATCATTCCTGACTATGGTAACTCCATCCGCAACGATGATGATTTCCAAGAAAAGGTAGCTAAAATTAAAGCTGACCCTCAATTACAAACTATCAAAGCGGTACAAGAAAATCATTTCATCCGCGTAAAATTATCTGAAATTACACCAGGCGTTCGTACAGTAGATGCGTTGAAACGTTTAGCTGAAGAAATACATGGTATCCATATTGACTAATTAGATAGTCTAATACATAGTAAAAGCCGTCACAATAGTGACGGCTTTTTTGCGTTTATTATATGTATTACTTTGCTCCAGCTTGTAGGGCTTTTAGATATTCTTGTACAGGGTTTAGATCATTTTTACTACACTGTAAAAAATGAGCTAATATACATTCTAAAGTGTTTTCTGAATATGACTGTAATTCTCCAGTCATATAGGTTTCCACAGAAGTATGAGTCAGGGAATTATCTTTTGCTTGGATAGGACGATGGTGTGTGTCATATCCAGGCATTTCTACTTGGATATCTAATTCCCACTTCATATACAGGGCCATAATGGCAGTCACTAAAGACAATTTTGCGTTAGAAATAGATGGTAATTTATCTTTTATGGCTAAAAATTCATCGGGATGAGTGCTTTCCATCATATATCCATATTTGAAAGTTACTAAGTTATGTCCTTTCATGCGTGCCACTTCTAAATCGTGTAAATAGGATTGTAAAACTGGTGTAGAGTACATAGACCAATAGGCATGGCGTGACACAATGAAGTTAGCCATTTGATCTTGGCAAGGTGAGCGATGGTCTACATTTTGCGTACTGGTGAAGAGAGGCCATTCTTGTTGAATGATAGAAATAATTAAATCGTCTTTCATAATAAAACTCCTATTCTACCCAAGAATCTTCTTTACGGAGAAGTGGATCTTGAATGCATTGAATGACTTCTTTAGCTTGATAGGTTAAGAAATCAATAGGACTTGTGCTTAAGCCGTTGCGTTGTAACTCTTGAATAATAGAGTTACATAAGCGATCAATGTGAGATTTTGTATCTGTAATAGGGGCATTTAGTAATTCTACAATCCCATGTTTGACCGTATTTCCTAAGACAGGAAGGGCACAACTATGGCGATAGAGCCATTTGTAGAATGGCGCATAGGATTTGTTGAATAAATGCACGAGTAGCATGTAATGATGGACAAATTGATGCAATGCTAAACTTGCGGCAATGGTGTCGCCTCGTTGTAACATACGAGGTAAGTTATACTGCCCAGATTGAGCCAATTGGTTTAATTCATAGGCAATTTTACGAAGGCGAATATCTTCTGGATAGTAGGCTAATAATCGCTGGCGAATATGTGTAAAAGATCCAAAATTATCTAGGAAAACTTCACCATTTGTGGCGGTGCACAACAAGTCTTGTGGGACACGGCGAAACTCTTTTTCACACTGAGGCCCTTCAGGATATAGTGTATAGCGACGGTAAAATTCAGATATACATTCAATTTGTACTGTGCCATAGGCATAGTTCTTAAAGTAGGACTGAAGGCTTTCTTTATTAGCGGCATAGATATCAGCTGGTAAGAAGAGCTGACATCGCTTGGTAAAGTCGTGGTCTTCAGAGATGGCATCATCAAAGCCTAAACATTCCGATCCTGTACCGACCAAAGCTAAGCACATATAGGGTGCTAGGTCAGGTAGATTGAGCTCTATGTCTTGTGCTACTTGGTGAGCGAGTTCTCTGCCTAGTTCTAAGCCAGTTTGGCGATGACAGGGCACCTCTTGTTGCAGTGTTTTAATAAGGTCTTTTACATATTCAAGATTGTGCAATACAGATTGATAGGCTTGACTTTCTACACCGTAATTATGTTTTACAATAGGAAGTGCTTCTCGATATAGCTTGAGAGCAATATCGTAGCGATGTTGTTCCATTTCATAGTCAGCTCGATTATTCAAGACGGCTGCATACATAGGGTGCTCTGTTCCCACCTCACGACGTAAAATATAGGCAGCTTTATCTAGATAAACTTGTGGAGAAAGATCTCGTGCTCCTTTTATGTGTTTGCTGATTTCATATAAATTATTATAGCTAATGGCTAGGGGAACTTGATATTCTGTGGTTTCTAATAGATGAATTGCTTCTAGCTGTAATTTATGGGCTGATTTATAATTATTTGTGTCACGATAAAGAAGCGATAAGTTATTGAGTAATCCAATATAGGCATAGGATGTATCTCCAACAGAATGGAAGATATCCTTTGCTTTTAATAGATGGGTTTCTGCTTCGTAATACGACTTTTTTTCTCGGTACGTATTGCCTAGATTAATCAAAATTGTCGCATAAGTTTGTGGTGTGTAGGTATCGCTTTGTTCGTAGAGGCGCAGGGATTCATCGATAGCAGCAATAGCCTCGTCATAACGACCTACATTGCGTAGAGAACCGCTATACTCATTTAAGATTTCGATCAGTTTTTTATGATTCTTTTGTATCCGGCACAGGTGGATAGCTTTTTCTAAATAGTCTATCATGCCTTGTTCATTGCCTTGGCGCCACAGTGTATGAGCGTGCTTTAGTAAAGATTGAATGGATTCCATGGAACCTCCTATAATAAGGTGAGTAATTCTGTTGACGGTTCTGAAATAGTGGCATAGCTCACAATATCTTTTGGATAGAGTTTTGATAATTCACTTTCAATTGTTTTTAGATCGCTGTAAGAACCGGCAACAGTAAGTACACTTTTACCACAGAGGCCAATTCCAATTTGCAGGCTTAACAAATGAATTTGATGATGCCATGCTAGATGGTTGGCTAAATGAAATACAGCCACAGTAGTGGAACATTCATAGATACCTAGATGAGATACGCTAGGTATTTTTTGTTTACACTGAAATACTGAAAGTACATCATGATGTATTCCAGTAATTGTTTTGTATTGAATCTGCTTGGTGCTAGCTAAAACTTGTCCAACTTGTTCTACTACATCTGTATCCGCGATGAGAATAAAGAAAGCTTTGCCAGGACATATACGGTAATGTTTGACAAATGATATAGGATAGTCTTTTAATAACCGATCGAGTAAAGCAAATCCAGCTGCAATACGATTGGTTTCCCAAAGACATATAGCCGCATGGGATGTCATGGTAATCACCTCCTGCATATAATTAATTTCAGTATAAAGAGAAATAAAATATAGAGCAATAGGAGAGAGATAAGAGGTGTATTTAGTACCGTAATAAAGTTTGAATATTACTAAGGGGCACCAAAATATAGATGAATTATGTTAATTTTGAAAAAACTTATTATAATTTTATGGATTTTAATAATACAGAGTAGTTTGTATTTTACAATAATTGGATTGTAAATTATTAATAGTCGTAGTCTAAAATATGTTAACATTTTCTTAAGAAGCATGCACAGCATTCCATTTCCGCATATATGGTTGGAACAGTAGCATGGTATATATTTTGCGTTGTAAGGAGGTTAACACATGCTAGAACGAGGATTTAGTAAACCAACAGAACGAATTGAAAAGTTGAGAAAAGTAATTATTGATGCTGTACCGCAGGTCGAATCAGAGCGTGCAGTTTTAATTACAGAATCCTATAAGGAAACCGAAGGGCAACCTACGATTATCCGCCGTGCTAAAGCTGTTGAAAAAATCTTTAACGAGTTACCAGTTACAATTCGTGACAATGAATTAGTTGTTGGTTCAATCACAATCAATCCACGCTCCACAGAAATTTGTCCAGAGTTCTCCTATGACTGGGTAGAAAAAGAGTTCCATACTATGCATAAACGTATGGCCGATCCATTCGAAATTTCTGAAAAAGTACAACATGAATTGCATGAAGCTTTCAAATATTGGGAAGGCAAAACAACTCACTCTTTAGCAGATTCTTATATGGAACCAGATACAAAAGACTGTATCGCTAATGGTGTATTCACAGTAGGTAACTACTTCTTCGGTGGTGTAGGTCACGTAAATGTAGACTACGGCAAAATCTTAGCAAAAGGTTTCCGTGGTGTATTAGAAGAAACTATTACAGCGTTACATGCATTAGACGAAGATGATCCTAGCAGCATTAAGAAAAAACAATTCTACAATGCAGTTATTATCTCCTACAATGCAGCTATCCGATTCGCACATCGCTATGCTGAAAAAGCTCGTGAATTAGCAAGCCAAACATCTTGCCCAACTCGTAAAGCAGAATTACAACAAATTGCTGCTAACTGTGATCGCGTACCTGAGTTCGGTGCTCGTAACTTCTGGGAAGCATGTCAATCTTTCTGGTTCTTACAAATCATGGTTCAAATTGAGTCCAATGGACACTCTATCTCCCCAGGCCGTTTTGACCAATACATGTATCCATACCTAAAAGATGATCCAATCGATCGCGTGAAAGCACAAGAATTAGTAGACTGCATCTGGGTTAAATTGAACGACATTAATAAAACCCGTGATGAAATTTCTGCACAAGCCTTCGCTGGTTATGCAGTATTCCAAAACCTTTGCGTAGGTGGTCAAGATTCTGAAGGTAAAGATGCAACAAACGAAGTATCTTATATGTGTATGGAAGCAGTAGCTCACGTTCGCTTGCCAGCTCCATCCTTCTCTGTACGTGTACATCAAAATGCGCCAATGGAATTCTTATATCGCGCTTGCGAAGTATCCCGTTTAGGCTATGGTGTTCCAGCATTCTACAATGACGAAGTTATCATCTTAGCTCTTGTGTCTCGTGGGGTAGCATTAAAAGATGCTCGTGATTACTGTATCATCGGTTGCGTTGAACCACAAGCAGGTCATCGTACAGAAGGTTGGCATGATGCAGCGTTCTTCAATATCGCAAAAGTTCTTGAAATTACTCTTAACAACGGACGTTGTAAAGGCAAACAATTAGGACCTAAAACTGGCGAGTTAGAAGAATTAGATACTATGGATAAATTGTTGGCAGCGTACCAACAACAAATGGAATACTTTGTTCGTCACTTAGCGAAAGCTGATAACGCAGTTGACTACGCTCATATGGAACGCGCTCCATTGCCATTCATGTCTGCTATGGTTGATGATTGTATCAAACGTGGTAAATCTTGCCAAGAAGGCGGTGCGATTTACAACTTTACAGGACCTCAAGCATTCGGTGTTGCTGACGCAGGTGATTCCTTATATGCAATCCAAAAAAATATCTTCGAAGACAAACGCTTTACATTAGCTGAATTGCGTGAAGCATTAGAAGCTAACTTCGGTTATAGTGATAGCGCAGCTCCAATTTGCACTCCATCTATTCCAGAATCTACATTAGATGAAGCTCAAATCTATGAAGCAGTTAAGAAAATCTTATCCTCCACAGGATCTATCGACATTGCAACATTGGAATCTCATTTGAAACAAGGCACCGGTACAGGCACAAGCTGTGGATGCAAATCACAAGCTGATCCAAGCAAATATGCAACTATCCGCAATATCTTGAAAAACACTGACTCCTTCGGTAATGATATTGAAGAAGTAGACCAATTCGCATATCGTTGCGGTAAAATCTACTGTAATGAAGTGGATAAATATATGAACCCACGTGGCGGTCAATTCCAAGCTGGTATCTACCCAGTATCCGCTAACGTATTGTTCGGTAAAGACGTAGCTGCATTACCAGATGGACGTTTAGCAACTGAACCATTGGCTGACGGTGTATCCCCTCGCCAAGGTAATGACGTAAATGGTCCTACAGCGGCTTCCAATTCCGTAGCAAAATTAGACCATGCGCAAGCATCGAATGGTACATTGTACAACCAAAAATTCACACCAGCTGCGGTAGGTGGGGAGCAAGGTTTGAAAAACTTCGTATCTATCATTAAGAGCTTCTTTGATAAAAAAGGCAGCCATGTTCAATTCAACGTTGTTGATAAACAAACATTGTTAGATGCTCAAGAACATCCAGAAGATAACCAAGACTTGATTGTTCGTGTAGCAGGTTATAGTGCTCACTTCGTAACATTGGCTAAAGAAGTACAAGACGATATTATTAATCGTACAGAACACGAAATGTAGGTACATAAATTAAAGGATAAGTTAGTATGGAATCAGTAGATTATAGTGTACAAGGCACTGTATTTGATATTCAACGCTTTTCCATTCACGATGGACCAGGAATCCGGACAATCGTATTTTTGAAGGGCTGTCCATTACGATGTAAATGGTGTTCTAATCCAGAATCACAACAATATTATCCTGAAGTAGTGTATCGAAAACAACTCTGTATTGGTTGTAAAGCTTGCCAGGCAGTTTGCCCTAAACAGGCCATTGCCGATAGTAACCCGTACTGGATTGACCGTACACTCTGCGACAACTGTTCAGAGTGTACCATGGTCTGTCCTACCAGTGCACTCTCCATGAAAGGTAAGTTGATGAGTGTCGAGCAGGTGGTACGAGAGCTAAAAAAAGATGCCACACAGTACTTTCGGTCCAATGGCGGCATCACCTTATCTGGTGGAGAGGCATTGACACAACCAAAGTTTGCTAAAGAAATCTTTAAAGCTTGTAAAGCACAAGGATGGCATACCGCAATAGAAACAGAAGGGTATTATGACACAAAGATTGTAGAAGAGATTATGCCGTACATAGACTTAGTTCTACTAGATATCAAAAGCGTTAATCCTGAGCAACATAAAAAGTTCACTGGTGTCGATAACGCAAGGATCAAAGAGTCGGCTAAAGTCATACAGTCTATAACAAATACAACAGTGCGTGTTCCTACGATTCCTGGGTTTAATGCGAGTGAAGAAGACATTCGAGGCATAGCAGAGTTTGTGAAGGAAAATATGCCTAATGTTCATGATATACATTTATTGCCATATCACAATTATGGACAAGGTAAATATGAACTATTAGGACGTGAATATGAGTTAGAAGATACACCAAAGATTCCAGAAGAAGAAATGGAAACGTATAAAAGAATAGTAGAATCATATGGTTTGAACTGTATTATTGGTGGTTAGGAGGTACTATGGATACAGCATTATTAGAAAAAGTGATGGGTCAAGTATCAGAAGAACTTGGCATTAAAAAGCCGCAAGGTACAACACCAGGATCCATTGGGGTTACTGAGTTTGTAGGGACTGCAATGGGCGATACAATCGGTCTTGTCATTGCTAGTGTGGATCCATTATTAACAGAAACAATGGGATTGGGAAAATTTAAATCCATCGGTATTATCGGCGGTCGTGTAGGTGCAGGGCCACAAATTATGGCTGTGGATGATGCTATTAAAGCAACAAATACTGAAATTATTACAGTAGAGTTGCCTCGCGATACAAAAGGCGGTGCAGGTCATGGTTCCTTAATCTATATCGGCGCTCATGATGTATCTGATGCTCGTCGAGCAGTTGAAATTGCACTAGAAGCTATTCCAAAATATTTTGGAGACGTATACGCTAATGATGCAGGTCATTTGGAGTTCCAATATACAGCACGCGCAAGCTATTGTTTAGAAGCCGTATTCAACACTCCATTAGGCAGATCCTTTGGTATGGTCTGTGCAGGCCCAGCAGCGATTGGTGCAGTCCTTGCAGATACAGCGGTAAAATCTGCTAATGTAGAAGTTGTTTCGTACGCATCCCCTAAATCGGGTACAAGTTTCTCTAACGAAGTAATCTTAACATTCTCTGGAGATTCTGGTGCGGTTCGTCAAGCTGTGAAAGCAGCTCGTGAAGTGGGTATTAAATTGCTTGGTGCTTTAGGTGATACACCTACATCGAGTACAACACCATACATTTAATAGATTAGTATAGAAACATAGGAGGATATTATGGTTTCAGATGCATTAGGAATGGTAGAAACAAAAGGTTTAGTAAGTGCGATTGAAGCAGCAGATGCAATGGTAAAAGCTGCTAACGTAAACTTAGTAGGTTATGAAAAAATTGGTTCTGGATTAGTAACAGTTATGGTTCGTGGTGATGTTGGTGCAGTAAAAGCAGCTGTAGAAGCTGGCGCAGTAGCAGCTCGTGCAGTAGGCGAAGTTGTATCCTTACATGTTATCCCTCGTCCTCACATCGATACAGAACGTATTATTCCAACTCTTAAAGCGTAATGTAGCGTGGCATATGAGGCACCGTCCTTATATGCCACTACTTTAGAGGAGGCACTATGAAAGATAGAGACCTATCTAGGCTCCTAGAAGACATGGTGGCACGTATTTTAGCAGAACAGACCAATGAACAAATTGTAAGAAAATTATATGTTATCTTTGATGAACAGTGGCATCATGAAAATTATGCTCTAGCGAATCAACTCACTACATGTGATTTCACACAAGTTCATGCCATTGTTCCCAAGAACGGTGATCCAGACATGGAACGCCGAGTGAAAGAAATTCATCCTTTTCTTATGCAATATCCCTATGGAGAGGAACCAACTTTCACAGAACACGACTGCATAGTATTACCTTATATAGGACGAAATGATGTCATTCATATTGCGTTAGGCTATAGTCAATCGGATCTGTCGGAAGTGGTAAAGAAAGCTTTTACAGCAGGTGCTAGTATCTATGTACTGCCAACATCCATAGAGCCTTTATCAGGAAAAGAACCAGTTCCCTACCAACAGATGGTACAAGGGTACTATCAAAAAATATTTGAATTAGGGATACGATACATAGACCATATTCGTCATATGAATTGAGTCCTATGAGATAGGAGTAAGCATGTATTTAGCAAAAGTGATTGGTAATGTTGTAGCAACGAAAAAAAGTGATACCCTATTAGGATATAAGCTGATGATTGTACAGCCTGTCGATGCATCGCTTTCGCCAGCTCATAGAGAACAAGTAGCAGCTGATTTTGTAGGTGCTGGTGTAGGTGAATATGTGCTAGTTGGAACAGGGTCTTCAGTACGAGTAGAAGAGAACCGAAAAGGGGCTACCATAGATTTAGCCATCATTGGTATTGTAGACTCTGTTGTTATTTAGTAAGGAGGCAAATATGGGAACCCAAGGTGGGATATTTTCCTCAGTAACACAGGTTGTTCATGCATCAAAACAAGCATTTCACATCTATCAAAAGTTGAGCCTGCGAGAACGGAAGCAGTTGATTCAAGCTATCCGAGAAGGATTGCGAGACTATTGTCTAGAATTTGCCAAACTAGCTTGTGAAGAAACTGGTATGGGTAAAGCCGAAGATAAGGCGATTAAGATTAAACTTGCTTTGGAAGAAACGCCGGGACCAGAAGACTTGATTACAGGAACTACGCAAGGGGAAAACGGAATTGTTTTAACAGAACCATTTCCATACGGTGTGGTATGTGCTATACATCCAAGTACCAATCCTTGTGAAACGTTGATCAACAATACAATTAGTTTGTTGTCAGCAGGAAATGTAGTGATTCATTGTCCACATCCGAGAGCTATGGAAGTATCTAAATATATTACGAAAGTGATGAACAAAATTATTTTAGATAAATTTGGTATATGTAACTTAATCACCACACCAGATACTTGTTCCTTAACATATCTTAATGAAATAATGAATCATCCTGATGTGGAGTTGATTTTATCTACTGGTGGATCGGACGCTGCAAGAAGCGCCTTAGCCTGTGGCAAGAAGGTCATTTCAGCAGGTCCAGCGAATCCTACATTTGTGGTAGATGAAACGGCTGATATAGATCGGGCGGCCTATTGTATTCACAAAGGTGCATCCTTCGATCACAATATTACCTGTACATCGGAGAAAAATGTCATTATTGTGGACTCTGTATTGCCAGCATTTCGATTGGCCTTAGAACGACTCAATGTGTATTATGTGGATTCAATGGGAGAAATGTTACAATTATCGAAGATTCTCCTCACTGAAGATATGGAAGTGAATCGTCAATATGGCGGTAAATCGGCAGATGAGATTTTAAAAGATGCAGGAATCCATACGGATCGAGCCTATGATTTGATTGCTGTAGAAACAGTTAAAATCCATCCATTTGTGACACAGGAAATATTAGCACCATTGATTACAGTGGTGAAAGCTAATAATTTTGAAAGTGCTCTACAAATTGCTGTCGATGCAGAACAAGGCTATCACCATACAGCAGGTATCCATTCCCGTGATACGGAACGGTTAAGGCAAGCTGCAAAAGCTTTTCGAACCACAATCTTTGTAAAGAATGGATGCTCTTTAGATGGAGTTGGTATCTGTGGTGTGGGAGCTACCTCTTTTACCATTGCGAATGTCACAGGGGAAGGAGCTATTACTGCAAAAGATTTAGTTCGCTACAGAAGATGTGTGTATGTAGAAACACTATGTTCATATACATAATAACTATGATTAAATTTCATGATAAAAATCAAAATTCTTTGCATGATTTTTGTAATTACTGTCGAATACTATAAGTAAGAGGTATTTTACATATTGTATAAGAAAGGTAATGAAAAGGAATGCCACGAAATACTTTTGAAGACAATCGAAACGAAGAATCACGACTAGATATTATGACTGTTATCGGTCATGATTTATTGGAAGAGATCCAAGAAGCGGTTGCCAACGTGACAGGAATAGCTTTTGTGACAGTAGATTATAAAGGTGATGTATTAACAGAGGCAACACGGTTTTGCAATTATTGTAAGAAAATTAGAGATAATCCTACATCTTCATTATTGTGCAAGTTATCCGATGCATCCGGTGCTATTATTGCAGCTACTAATAAAGAGGTAAGTATTTATATTTGTCCTTGCGGACTTTTAGAAATTGCCATACCGATTATAGTTGATGGACATTATTTAGGTGGATTCATCGGTGGACAGATTCTATGTGATGATGTACCAGATACAATAGTCCGGCTAAGTAAGAATATGGTACCTGGTGGTGCTCAAATAGTGAATCAAGACATTGAGACTACAGATCCGGAAGAGTTAGCCGATATTAAAAAATATAATTATAGTGAAGTGCTATCGATTGCGAAACTAGTGGAGTTTATTATTAATCAACTCACTAATCATGAGATTGTATCAAATAGAAATAAACAAAAGAATTTAAACCGTATAGAAGCATTAGAAAAAGAGGTATTAGAAGCAGAAGATAAGATCTGTTGTTTGCAAAGTGAGCTAGAAAAATATAAGCGATATGTAGATATGGTACGTAATTGTAAGTTACTTAGTGTTGTAGATAGTTTATCTGTGATAGAAGAAGCAGAGAAAACAGAATCTGCTATTCTTGACTATATTCATGTATTAGCACTTCATCATGACAATTTGTTTGAAACAAGTATGAAAGAAGAATGTTCACGTATTGAATCCACAGTTGCCCTTTTAAACTATTGCGAAGATTGTAGGGTAGGTTGGCATATAGATATAGATGAGAGTTTATGGCATTATATATTGCCAGCCTATAGTTTATGGCAGTATGTATATCAAGTTATAGAGGTGGCACAACAAGAGGGGTATGCAGATATTTCTCTAAACTTGCATGCAGAGCTTCAAAGTGATGAAGTATGTGTTGTTATAGAAGATGATACATTGCAAATGAATGCTAGCGAAGTGATTTTGTTACACAAATTACTACAGGATGTAACAAGGTTAATACATGGAGAGACACAAGAATCAAACTTATCTCCCATAAGTCAAGCTATTTTAAAATTACACCAAATATTTATAGAATACCATGGTGCTTCTGCGAAGGTACATTGTTACCCATTGCCAGATGGGGGGATACAGGTTATGCTATCCTATCCGATAGAATAAGAAAAGGAGGTATTTTGTGAAGAGGATACTTTTAGTAGATACCGATAAATTACATATGAAAGCGCTTCAAAAACGGATTGCACTTCATATGCAAGCGGAGGTTATCTGCATTAGTACATATCAAGAAGTACTTTCCTTAGAAAAGGAAGAAATAATTTCTGTAGCTTATGTAGCAATGGATATTAGTCATCAAAAAGCAGGTGATATCATTCGGCATATATATTACACCTATCCCACATGCCGAATTGTGATGATGTTAAATAAAGAAACGCAAGCTGTTACCCAAATGACTATGAAATATTCCGGAATTGGATACTTGTATAAACCGTTTAGTTGGGATGCTTTTTATAAATGGATTCCAGAACTGGGCATAGTCAAAGAAAAAGATAGCGTAGGAGAATCGCTAGATTTACTAGATGGAATTGTACAAGTTTTTCAACAAGGTAATTTTGAGGGAGCCTATGATAGACTATACCAAGTATGTCAGTATACATATGAACATAGTGATAGCCAATTTATTACAAGTAAATTGTATACACTAGTAGATCAGGTACAACAAAAGGTTTTAAACACGCATACGTCAATGATACATATGCTAGAGAAAAAGATTCCTTTGAATAATGTACATACGAAATATGCAGAAGGTCTTGCCATATGGACATTAAAAATTGTTGATTTTTTGTTCATTAAATTATATCAAGGAAAGCAAAATATTTTATATAATGTTCTCTACTATATTCATGAACATATACAAGAAGATATTTCTTTGAAAGATATAGTTGTTTCTTGTAATGTAAGTCAAGGCTATATTAGTCGTATTTTCAAACATAAATTAAATATGACAATTATGCAATATATACACAAGAAAAAAATAAACATAGCTAAGGAATATATACTTGGTACAGAAAAGAGCGGCTCCTATATTGCTAATATTTTGGGGTATAGTGATGTGAGTTATTTCTGCAAAATTTTTAAAAAACATGAACATAAAACAATCTCAAAATATCGAGATATAGTAATTAATGGATTGGTGGATACCTATGAAAGAATCTGAGTATTTACATTTAGTAACGGAACGCGTTATAGCAAAGTTACAAGAATTAAATAGATGTAGCGTACCAATTGGTGTTTCAAATCGTCATGTTCATGTATCAAAGGAAGTATATAGTATTTTATATGGACAAGATGAACTATCTAAAAAGGTGGACTTGAAACAGCCAGGACAATACGCAGCGAATGAAACAGTAACTCTGATAGGACCGAAAGGAAGTATTGAAAAAGTTCGTATCTTAGGCCCTTTTAGAAATGAAACCCAAGTAGAAATCTCTCTAACAGATTCATTTACGCTAGGCGTACCAGGGGTGATACGTGAATCTGGTGATTTACGGGGAACTCCAGGGATAACGCTAATGGGACCTAAAGGAAAGGTAACGATTTCACAAGGTGTTATCGTAGCACATCGGCATATTCATATGCATCCTGATGATGCGAGTCGTATGGGAGTAGTCGATAAAGAACGTGTAACAGTGGCGGTGCATGGAGAGCGAGAACTAACATTTTCCAATGTGATTATTCGGGTGTCTCCGAAATTTGCTTTAGAAATGCATATTGATGTAGATGAAGCAAATGCAGGACGGATCAAAAACAATGATATTGGAATTGTATCGAAGTCATAGAGGAGATACAAATGAACTTAGAAATGATTGAAAGTATAGTAAAACAAGTGGTGAAAGATTTGCATCAGGAATGTGTAGGTCTTGAAAGAACCCAATATGAATATGGTGTGTTTGATACTATGGAAGCTGCTATCAGTGCTAGTGAAGTAGCCCAAAGAGAGTTGCTAGGTTTTTCACTGCAAGAACGCAATGCATTTGTGGATGCCATTCGTGAAACAATTTTACAAAAAGATCATTTAGAAATGATTTCACTTATGGCTGTAGAAGAAACTGGTATTGGTAGATATAGCGATAAACTGATTAAAAATCGAGTAGCTGCCGTAAAAACACCCGGCAAAGAAGTGTTAGAAACACGGGCTATGACAGGTCATGATGGTTTGACAATTGAAGAGTTTTGTCCATTTGGTGTGATTGGTGCCATAACACCGACAACAAATCCAACGGAAACAATTATCAATAATTCTATTTCTATGATTGTCGGAGGTAACACAGTTGTATTTAGCCCACATCCAAGAGCTAAAAAAGTATCCACTATTTTAGTGCAAATGATCAATAAAGCACTAGAAGCGGCAGGTGCTCCTAACAATTTGGTAACAATGGTGCGTGAACCATCCATTGAAAGTACACAATGTATGATGAGCCATCCAAAAGTAAGGTTGTTAGTGGCTACAGGTGGCCCTGGTATTGTAAACCAAGTCTTATCATCCGGTAAAAAAGCGATTGGTGCAGGTGCAGGGAATCCTCCAGTAGTAGTGGATGAAACAGCTCATATTGAACAAGCAGCAAAAGATATCGTCAGTGGAGCAAGCTTTGATAACAATGTTCCATGTATTGCTGAAAAAGAAGTATTTGTTGTGGAATCTGTGGCAGATCAACTTGTATATCATATGAGAAAGAATGGTGCTTATGAAATTACTGATTTATCTCTTTTAGATACATTAGTAGAAAAAGTCACTAAAAATGGTGGTAAACCAAATCCAGACTTTGTAGGTAAATCTGCTAAAGATTTGTTAGCGTTGGTTGGTATTGTTGTTGATGATAGCATTCGATTGATTATTTCTCGTACATCAGAACATCATCACCTAGTAACAGAAGAAATGATGATGCCAATTTTACCAATCGTAGCAGTGCCAAATGTAGATATTGCCATTGAATGTGCGTACCGTGCAGAATTGGGAAATCGTCATACAGCGATGATGCACTCTCAAAATTTAGAAAAATTATCCAAAATGGCGAGATTGCTAGAAACTACCATTTTCGTAAAAAATGCACCATCCTATGCAGGCATTGGTGTAGGTGGCGAAGGCCATACTACTTTCACCATTGCAGGCCCAACAGGAGAAGGCATTACATGTGCAAGATCGTTCTGTCGCATTCGTCGGTGTGTATTAAGTGAAGCATTTAGCTTGAGATAAGTGAGGCTTATATGAATCAATCGTTAGGACTATTAGAAGTGAAAGGCTTGTTAGGCGCCATTACCATGTCAGATGTAATGGTAAAAGCATCTAATGTGCATGTAGTAAATATTGATAGAGCTAATGGTTTTGGTTGGTTTACTGTGAAAATAGTAGGCGATGTGGGAGCTGTGCAATCAGCTATTGAAGCAGGCGCTATGGTGGCAAAAGAAATGGGCTGTTTTGTAGGTTCTAAAGTGATTCCTAGAGTATCACAAACCGTTATCGATGTGTTCTTACAAGAAGAAACAACACCGATAAAAGAAGAAGCTATAGCAGAACCTGTAGTCGAAACGAAGGAAGAAACGCCATCTGTTCCAGCCACAGAAGTGGAAACACCAGTGGTAGATACAGTGGTAGCAGAGGATGTAGTGGAAACTGTCGTAGAAGTTTCGGCAAAAGCAACAAAAGAAACAGACCCAGCCATAACAGAAGCTATTTCTGAGCTCACAAGCATTGTGATTGGTGAAGAGACTATACCATCTACAATAGAAGTAGCACCAAAAGCTACAGGATCTAAAAAAACAGCTAAAACAACTAAAGCTAAAAAGAAAAGTAGTTCTAAAAAATAAGGAGGGTTATCATGAATAACGCATTAGGCATGGTAGAAACAAAAGGATTAGTAGCAGCTATCGAGGCAGCAGATGCGATGGTAAAAGCATCGAATGTAGAGTTAACTGGCTATGAAAAAATCGGTTCTGGTTTAGTAACTGTCATGGTTCGTGGTGATGTTGGTGCTGTTAAAGCAGCTGTAGAAGCTGGCGCAGTAGCAGCTGGTAACGTAGGACAAGTTGTATCTACTCACGTAATTCCTCGTCCACATCACGATGTAGAAACATTGTTGACTAAATAGTAGGATAGCCTTTAGTAAGGAGGATGGACATGGATATTTATGATTCAGTCCGAGATATTATTGCAAACATAGAGCGCGTACCATCCACGACACAAGAGGGGATCGCCCCCATAGGACGAGCAGTACAGTGGTCTAGACATAGAGGAATTACCGTTGAATCCGTGGTGGATACTGTCGTTGAAGCTTGCGAACAAGAGGCACAACGATTGGGGATTCCTGTAGTGATTGCCATTGTGGATGCTAGCGGATTGTTAGTGTATCAACGGCGTATGGAACGAGCTTTAGGCGTGAGCATAGAACTAGCCCCTAATAAGGCCTATACAGCAGTAGCTTTTCGGTGCGGAACAGAAAAGTTAGGAGCCATAGTACAACCAGGGACTCCTCTTTATGGTATTGAGACGATGGTGAAAAGACCCATAGTCTTATTTGGCGGTGGTGAGCCACTAATGCTAGGGAATCATCTAATCGGTGGTCTGGGCATTAGTGGTGGCACTGTAGAAGAAGATGTGCTCATAGTGAATGCAGGGCTACGAGCTTTTCAATCATATATACAAGGGGCGTAATCATGGAATCATGGTCATTTAAAACGCAAATTTTTACAGGACAAACAGAACACTCTCCCAATGGTACAAAAACAGATGCCTTAGAAAGACTTTGCCTATTAGAAGGAGAACGTATTTTTATCATCTGTGACCCATTTTTAGAAGGAACACCAGCATTACAGACAGTGATTGACTTGGTGAATACAAACAATACCTATGTGGTGTATTCTGATGTAGTACCAGATCCACCGATTGATTCTATTGTCAAAGGGGTAGAGGTATTACAGAAAGAAAAGGCCACAGTGCTAATCGTCATCGGTGGTGGATCTGCCATTGATACAGCCAAAGGTATTAACTATTTCTGTAACACAATTTATGGCATTGGCGTTAAAAAATTTATTGCCATACCAACAACGAGCGGAACTGGATCTGAAGTGACATCATTTGCTGTGATTACAGATACCAAAACAGGTATCAAATATCCGTTGGTAGATGATAGCTTATTACCAGATGAAGCAATTTTAACAACATTCTTTGTGAAATCGGCACCTCCAAAAGTAACCGCTTATAGTGGCATGGATGTACTTGTACATGCTCTAGAAGCGTTGGTGGCTACAGAGGCCAATCATTTTACCGATGCATTAGCTGAAAAAGCAATAGAATTAGTGATTAAGAATTTACCAACATGTGTAGAGCGTGGAACTGACGAAGCCGCACGAGCAGCGATGCACGAAGCATCCTGTATGGCAGGGCTAGCTTTCAACCAAGCTGGTCTAGGCATTACCCATGCTTTGGCACATCAGTTAGGAGGCCAATTCCATATCCCCCATGGATTAGCTAATGCGATGCTTTTACCTTATGTTATTATGTATAATGCAGCCAACTCTGTTGAGGCTAAATTAAAATACATTTCGATTGCACAAAAACTCTCCTTAACCACAGCATCTGATGATGAAAGTGCACAATTAGCTGCGTTAGTACGCTGTGTACAATCTTTAGCACATCGAGTCGGTTGCATTATAACTATGAAAGAGTTTGGTGTTGATGAAGATTCCTTTAGGGGATCGTTCTCTGCTTTAGTGCAACAGGCCTTAGAGGATCGTACCTATCCAGGAAATCCATACGCAGCTACAAAAGAAGATTTAACACGTATATTAACATGTATTATATGAGGTAACACAGATGGATGCTACACAAGTGTATGTTAGTGAATTTATAGGAACGGCTATTTTAATGGCTTTTGGTAGCAGTTGTAATGCAGGGCTATTGCTAAAGAATACAATTACAAGTGCCATAAAAACAAACTGGATTGGATTGATGTTTGGTTGGGGATTTGCAGTTACATTTGCAGTGTATGTCGCTGCTCATTTAGGTGGCGTAGCACACTTAAATCCAGCTTTGACCATTGCCTTCGCAGCTGGGGGATTATTCCCTTCTGATCTAGTATTGGGATCAGTGATTGCTCAATTATTAGGAGGATTTGTAGGTGCAACTATTACGATGGTACACTATTATCCTCATTTTAAAATCACAAAGCCAGAAGAGGGAAATTGCGTATGTATCTTTGCTACAGGACCAGCTTGTGATGAACGTGCTTGGAACTTGTTATCTGAAATAATGGCTACTTTTTTATTTATCTTTTGTGTACTTTTCTTAGGGCCAATGGCCGATGGATTAGCACCTCTTATTGTCGGATTTCTTGTAGCCAGTATCGGCTTTTCTTTTGGCGGAACCACAGGGTTTGCATTGAATCCAGCTCGTGATTTTGCCCCCCGTTTGGCCTATGCAATTTTACCGCTTCCTAATAAAGGAGCAGCCAATATGAGATATGCATGGGTACCAATTATAGGGCCTATAATTGGAGCATTATTAGCAGTAGGTACATTTAATTGGCTACATGTAGCTTTACAGTTATAATCAGAAAAGAGGTTATATCCTATGCTTGATAAGCAACGTATTATTCAAGAGTCAGTGCCGGGGAAACAAGTCACATTAGCTCATGTGTTGGCGAATCCTAAAAGGGACCTATATAGTAAATTAGGCTTAGATGGTGAAGGTCGTAGCGCGGTAGGAATTTTGACGATTACACCTGGTGAGGCAGCCATCATTGCAGGAGACATGGCCTCTAAAGCTGCTAATGTACATATCGAATTTATCGATCGATTCTCAGGAGCTGTGTTAATATCGGGAGATGTTTCTAGCGTAGAGGTATCACTCTCTAGTGTATTACAAGGATTCTCGGAATTGCTACAGTTTAGTGTAGTTCCTCTCACAAGGAGCTAATCGTGGGTGCCTTGCGTAGTACTTTGTGGGTTGGTAGCACCTATAGTCATGTGGAAACCGTGGTACAACGTCTTTTAGACGGAAAACGGACGTTGCCACGACCGATGGCGGTATATAGAGAAGGCAATTGTGTGCTAACTCCTGGGGAGTACATTGAAAATCCTTGGTATTTTTCGGCTTTATTAGTGTCATCGTACGATGTGGATACAGTGGTATTAGGCTATCGCTTAGGGGAACCCTTTAACCCCTATCCACCAGCTACGGCAGGGGCCTTTAATCGCAAAGTGACAGGCGTTGTGATTACGAATGATGTATTAGAAACGTCTCAGATTGGTGAGAGTGTTTGCCTACTGCGACTAGCGGGGGCTAATGACATCTGTGTCGTCGCGGATACGGCACAAGACATAGTAGATACAAACTTCATAGAAGATATTCCCATGGTGACCTATGGATACGAAGCTCTTAAAGAGATGTTATCTGTAAAGGTATGAATCCCGCTATGGTGAGTAGGTAGAAAAGCACCTTCCTTTGTGGCGGTGCTTTTTTGTTACACGGTGATAGTTGATAAATAAAATTTATTTTACTATCACATAAAACCTATAGTATGATAAACTAGAAGTGTATTCTTTCGCGCAATGAATGAGTATGAGCAATTGTATAGTCAAATCCTTTACTTAAAAAGGTAACAGACTGTGTTCCACAATGGGCATGTGGACACAAGCGGTTAGTAGCCAAGTGCTACAGTTAGGAGGCAGTAATGATGAAAGGGAAGACATTACGTTTAGCAGTTCTGGCAGGCATCGTAGGTTCTACAGTGAGTGTTGTAAGTGCGCAATCTGCCACAGACTTGGATACAGTGACAGTACTGAATCCAGTGGTGGTAACAGCACAACGATTTGAAACAAAAGATTTAGATACACCAGCATCAGTCACTGTACTAGATCAAGTAGATTTGAAAAATTCAGGGGCCAAAAGTATTTTTGATGCAGTAGGACAAGCGACTGGGATTACTACATTTAGCTACGGACCTTTGGGGTTAGAGTTTGGCGGCATGGAAAGTCGTACGAATATCCGTGGCTTAGATAGAAGTTCTTTAGTCTTAGTGAATGGTGCACCTATCAATTTAGATGGCAAAAATAGTTTAAATGGTCTGATGATGGATAATGTGGAACGCATTGAAATCGTTCGTGGTGCCGCGTCGGCACAATATGGTTCTGAAGCATTAGGTGGCGTTGTGAATGTGATTACAAAAACACCAACAAAAGCGCACGGTACAATTGAGACACGCATTGGTAATGAAGGGTATAAAAAATATGCGGCTACTGTAGGTACTGAAAAAATTGAAATCTCCACATCAAAAGAGTACTATGGGGCACAAGCGAGAACATCTCCGAACAGAACAGGGCGTGATTACTATAATACACGCAATAAAGGATATGCTCATAACATAGCGGCAAATATAAAGCCACATGACTATGTAACAATTAATTATATGCGTCAACAAAGCGACTCTACATATGGACAAATTAGTACGATACCAAAGGCAAAATGGACAGCGAAAAAATCAGCTTTAACGGAAACTAAAGAGTGGCATTATCGTGATATTAAAAATAATGGATCCATCATCTATGATGATGCAACAACGAAAGCAAGCGTATTCTTTAATACTCGTCGATTAATAGGTGAAAGCAACAGTTTGGCTACACCGGTGTATGTACAAAGTCCATATAATTATGGTGCGTATAAAGTAGGTACGGAGGCGCAACACACATGGAAGTTACACAATGATACAGCAAAAGCTGTGTTAGGCGTACAAGGTGTACATGAGGCATATCAAGGTATTTCCGAAATGAATAAAACTGTAACAGCAGATCGTAATACAGTGGCTATTTATGGGAACTATGAATTCCAAATTACACCATCTTTCAGTACTACTATTGGAGGACGTTACCAAGTAATTAACGACCCTATTAATAATCAAAATGTATTTACACCACAATGGCAAACACTGTATAAAATTAATGAATCCAAATCTATTTATACGAATGTAGGTAAAGCTTTTACCATGCCGAATATTCATGACGCTTTCAAATGGGTGACAGACCTTAAGAATAAAAATATTTCCAACTATATTAAAATTCCTGGTGGCAACTTGAAACCGGAGGAAGGTTGGAACTATGAAATCGGCTATAAACAAGCCAATAAACGTGATTCCTGGAAAGTTAGCGTATATCATATGAGATTTAAAAACTTCTTTGATTGGGCAGAGAATCCTCTTGATGGAAATCGTAAAACTATTCGTATCAATGGCGGAGAATTCCGCAATATAGGGGTTGAAGCAGAGTATAAATCGTATGTAACTAGTGATTTAATCATGACCGTAGGTGCATCCTATTCTAACCCTAAAAAACAAGATGTAAATAAAAAAGATTGGGTACAAACAGCGCCTAAATTAGAGTTAAATCTAGCGTTAGATTATGAAAAGGATAAATGGCAAGCCGGATTATCTGCTTCTTATTGGGGAATTCGTGCCTATAACCGGGACAAACAGCGTAACCCAGACTATATTAATGTGAATGCTCATGTGAATTATAGTCCCAATGAATCACAAACGATTGGATTCTATGTGAATAACGTATTGAACCGTCAAAATGTAATTTCTCAAGGTGATTGGGAATACTGGGACTTACCACGTAATTACTATGTAAATTATTCCTATCATTTCTAGTAGGTAATGTTATGAAGTATTCTATCTTAGTCATTACGTCTATGACGAAACATTGGCAGTGGGCTAAAGAAATAGAACAGAAGTGTACAGATGAGACTATGTCCTTGGGCATAGTCTTTCTGTCGTGCAACGATATAAAGTTAGCAAATGTTCAGGACGCTATAGATGTGGCGGATATAGTACTATTTACTCATGTAGGCAGTACGTTAGATACTCCTTTGGTAAAAGGAATTCACAAATATATTACACAGAAACAAGTTCCTTATGTATTACTATTCCATGATTCAGCGTCGGATGTATACCGATATGGTGTTGCAGATGAGGGCATTGATCAAATTAAGGTTTATTTACACCAAGGTGGAACAGAGAATTTCTATGGGCTGTGCCAATATATGCTTTCATTACAAGGTTATACGAATCAGGTGCAACCAGTGAAAGAGCTACCGTACCAAGGAATTTTAGGCAGACAGGGAGAAGTATATCAATCCTATGAGAAGTATTGCAAGGACTATGAACACAATGGTCCGGTAGTAGGCATTTTCTTCTATCGAGATGAATGGGTGCAAGGTCAATTAGACTATCCCTATGCACTGTATGATCGTGCATTAGAACAAGGATTATCGCCAGTATTAGTATTTGGTCAATACAGCAGTAAATCTGGTGGACAATTACGGTGGTTCGATTGTTGGCACACGTTGTTTGATCATCAAGTGAAAGAGACCATATCTCTCATAATTAATACATGCAAGTTCTCCATCATTGGCTTGCAGGGGGCGAGTTGTGATGAAATGATGGATTTAGGGATCCCTATCTTGCAGGGCTTTGTTACCTATACTACCCTTGGAAGCTGGCAAATACGTTCACAAGGGTTAGAGCCTATGGATATATCCTTTTCTTTGTCATTGCCGGAAATAGATGGTATTTTAAACGGTCATATTGTAGGGACCAGAACGTACTCAGAGGAAAGAGGTTACTATTTCAAACCATATCCTGAGGGGATTCAAAAGTTAGTAGACCAAGCCAAACGATGGATTGCATTGCAACAGAAACATAGGTCAGAAGTAAAGATTGCTCTATTCCTTCATAATTATCCACCCAAAAATTCACATATTGGCAATGCCTGTGGGCTAGACACGCCAGAGTCAGTACTACGGTTATTGCAAGAATTACAACAGAATGGGTATACAGTGGAAGGGATCCCTCAATCGAGTGAAGAACTTATGACCATTCTCACCAAACATGCTACCAATGACGTAGATTGTTTGATCAATTCAGCCATAGAGAAAGCCCCAAAACTACCGAAACAAATGTATATGGCGTGGTTTTCAAAACTGGATAGAGCTACTCAAGAATCACTACTTCAACATTGGAGAGAGCCTATAGGGGAGATATTTGTAGAAGAAGACGAACTCATCGTTCCCGGGGTGCCCTTTGGTAACGTGTGGGTATTAGTACAACCGCCACGTGGATTTAGTGATAATCCAGATACTTTGTACCATTCGCCGGACATTCCACCGACGCATCACTATGAGGGGGTGTACCATTGGGTACGCACAGTATTTCAAGCCGATGTGGCGATTCATATGGGGACACATGGTAACTTAGAATGGTTACCCGGTAAGGGAACGGCTTTGAGTTCCTATTGTTACCCTCAGTTAGGTATCGAAGATATACCTAATCTCTATCCGTACTGGACGACTATTGTCGGCGAAGGTATCCAAGCAAAACGGCGTAGCCATGCTGTTTTACTTAGCTATTTATCGCCACCTATGAAGCGGTCTGGTTTATATGGTGACTATGAAATGCTAGAACGGTATTTGGACGAATATGACCATATGAAAGCGCAGGAGATGGGTCAAGAGTCTGTGGTGCTAAGTTATATCTTATCTTCTGTGAAAGAGTGTCATTTAGAGCACTTGTGCGAACCCTTCGACTGGTATCAAGAGGGAGGTCAGGTACACTTTGTGGTAGATAGATCTGTCAGTGAAGAAGAGTGGCGCGCCTTAGCTGACTCTATTCATGCAGACGAGGCAGAAGAACTGTTAGGGGATATTCACAATTATTTGATGGACATCCAAAATCGTCATATTCGTTGTGGTTTACATATTTTAGGGCAAAATCCAACCACAGAGGAAGAGGACGGGTATATAGATGCTTTCCTAGACATGCATGGTGTGCCAGATGATGCACAGAAAGAAACGCTGTGTGAGATCTACCTCGCAGGGTTGCGCCAAACGACAGAAGAAATGTGCCAATTGTTACGAGGTTTAGAAGGGAAATATATTCCACCTAATATCGGTGGCGCTGTTACTAATGGTGGTATCGATGTGCTACCGATGGGGCGCAATTTTTATGGCGTTGATGAACGAACCTTGCCGACCGTGCCTGCCTATGCCATCGGTTGTGAACTAGGCGATGCATTGCTCAATGAGTATATTCGAGAAGAACAGAGATATCCAGAGGAAATTGGTATTGTCTTATGGGCAGACAACACGCAACGCACTCATGGACAATGTATTGGTGAAGTATTCTATTTGTTGGGTGTACGACCAGTTTATACAGGAAGTCGTGTGTCCGATTTGGAAATCATACCTCTAGAGGAATTAGGGCGACCACGTATCGATGTAACAAGCCGTATTAGTGGACTATTCCGAGATATGATGCCTTCTGGTGTCATGTGGATTGCAAAAGCTGTGCAAATGGTAAACGCCCTTGATGAAGATCATAGTGTGAATTACGTAAAAAAACATATAGACCTAGATACAGCTGCATTAGTAGAAGACGGTATGGATTACGAAGAAGCTATTAAGGCTGCTACGATTCGTGTCTTTGGCGATGCACCAGGTGCCTATGGGGCAGGAGTGAATCAAATTCTAGAACAAAGCAACTGGTCCACTCGTGAAGATTTAGCCAATGCCTATGTCACCTGGGGTGGCTATGGATATGATGAGCAAGGGGAAATTATTCCAAGCCATCAACAGTTTCGCAAGCGATTAGGTTCCATTGAAGTAACTGTGAAAAATGAAGATAATCGTGAGGTTAGTTTGTTGAGTACAGATGATTTCAATGCCTACCATGGTGGGATGATCGCCGCTGTGGAGGCGGTAAAAGGTACTAAGCCAAAATCGTTTATAGGAGATACCACGTATCGTAAAGATATTTTGGTGCGTTCCTTAGAAGATGAAATTCAGCGTCAGTTCCGTAGTGAACCAATGAACCCTATTTTTATAGAGGGGATGATGAAACACGGTTACAAGGGGGCAGCGGATATGGCGTCCTATGTGCAACATACCTATGAATGGGATGCTACTAGTGATATGATTCAAGATTGGATGTATGATGCCTATACAGACGAGTATGTCATGAATGAGGACGTACAGGACTGGATGCGCCAAGTTAATCCTTGGGCATTAGGGGCCATTTGTAATACGTTATTAGAAGCAGAACAACGAGGACTTTGGAAGGCCAGTGAGGAGCGCAGAGAAGGATTGCGCGACGTGGCAATGTCCTTGGAAGATGACTTAGAGGGGTATTATGATGAAACGTAATGGAACTTTGTGGATAGCCGGTCTATTCCTTGTGCTAGGACTCCTTGTAGGGTATCATCCTTGGATTGTAGGGAATGATCATAGTGAGTCATCAAGTGTAGTAGAAGGGGAGCAACGTATCGTCATCGATGATTGGGGGCGATCCGTCTCAGTACCTGTAGAGGCAAAGCGAATCGTCTCCTTAACCTCTGCTTATGAACCTATCTTACTAGATATGGTAGGCCCTAATCGATTAGGAGCAGTGAGCTTTCTTTCAAAAACAAAGGGATATGGGCCGAACTATGAACTGGCAAAATCTGTGAAAGTCTCTTTATACTCCTATGCGGTGGAGAAAGTTGTATATTTACACCCTGACTTGGTCATTGCTCCAGAGTATACAAGTAAAGATGTATTAGATGGACTAGAGCATTTGGGAATTCCTGTGGTCATCATTAGCAGTCCTAAAACAGTACAAGAAACGATTGAACTAGTAGAACGATTGGGCCATGTGGTAGGAGCAGAGGATAGAGCGCGTAATATGACCACTAAAATGAAACAAGATATAGAAGATGTGAAAGCGCTATCTGTAGAAACAAAAGGGCAAGTAGTAATTTCTATGTCATCCATGGAAGGCTTTTCGGGAACAGGGAGTCTGTTTGATGATATAACCCGTGTCATGGGCCTTGTAAATGGACCGAGTCATTTAAGATATGCACCTAGGACAGCTTTCACAGAAGAGCGTATTATTGAAATGGACCCCAATGTGATTCTCATACCAGTCTACGATAAAAGCGAAATGGCTTGGCAAACTTTGTATCGAGACAACCCTGGCTTACAAACAGTCAGGGCCGTTCGAGACGGTCGAGTGGTCACCATGCCAGCAGCGGATTTATATACGGGGAATCAGTTTATTGGTGAATCCATGAAAGATATTTTGCGCATCGTTCGAGAGAGCGAGAAAGGAGAAGGCACCCATGAATAGACCGTGGTTCTATATGGTGGGCATGATGATATTGCTATTGGTGCTTATTGTCGTGTCCTTGTGTATGGGCATTATTCCCATCAGTGCTAGTGATTTCTTGCATTTAACAGAAGAGCAAGAACGAATTTTATATTTTATACGCTTGCCTAGAATTTTAGTGGCTATTTCTATTGGTATGGCCTTGGCCATTGCAGGGGCGGTTATACAAGGTGTATTTGGTAACCCATTGGCTGATCCAGGCATTATGGGCGTAGTATCAGGGGCTTCCACGGGAGCTGTGATTGCGGTAGCCTTGGGGTTGTCATCGGTGAGTGCCTATTATATGCCGTCCTTTGCATTTATCGGCGCCTTGACAGCTCTGGGTATTACGATGCTCCTCAGTTGGTATAAAGGACGGATGGACCCTCGCATTTTATTGTTAGCAGGGGTAGCGATCAGCATGCTATTGGGGTCCTTGACTTCTGGAATTTTAACGTTGATGAATGAATATCGTTTGAAAGAATTTCTATTCTGGATGGTTGGCAGTTTAGAATATCGCCGATGGGAGCATGTGGACATTGCACTACCTACTATTGCGGTAGGAACAGCGATTATTATAGCCTTGAGTAAACATTTAAACATTTTAGTGATGGGCGAAGTAGAAGCGAGAGCTGTAGGCATGAATACCAATCGATATCGTATGATCTTCTTGCTACTGTCTGCCATGATGACGGCTATTTCTGTATGTGTGGGCGGTAGTATTGGTTTTGTGGGTCTTGTGGTGCCACACATGGTGCGCCTCTTAGTGGGACCTGACCATCGCCTCGTGATACCTGCCTCTGCCTTAGGAGGTGCTTGTTTTGTGCTGTTGTGCGATACATTGGGGAGAACCTTATTCCACCCTGTGGATATACGAGTGGGTATTATGACGGCCTTATTAGGAACGCCATATTTCTTATTCCTCTTACATCGTTTGAAAGTGAAAGGAGGTTCTCTATGAGTGACGTAGTATTGCGCTTAGAACAGGTATCTGTATATCATGATGGACAACCAATCGTTCAAGATGTAACCAAAAACTTTTACAAAGGCGAATGTATTGGTATCATTGGGGCGAATGGGAATGGTAAAACCACATTGCTAAAAGCGATTCGTCAGCTATTACCCTATGAGGGGCATATTTATGGAAATGGACAAGATTTGGCGAAACAGTCAGATACGTTTATTGCCAAAACGATGAGTTATATGCAACAACAAGTGGAGATTCCCTACGCTTTCAGCGCCGAAGAAATCGTCATGACTGGTCGCTATGCGTACCAATCTTGGTGGGATAGTGAAAGCGACGAAGATCGTCGTATTGTGCAAGAGGTGATGGCGCATACAGGAGTATCACATTTAAAAGATCACCGATTGGAACAGGTCAGTGGTGGAGAAAAACAGCGCATTTTGTTAGCTAAATCTCTAGCCCAAGAGACAGATATTATGCTCTTAGATGAGCCAACCTCTGCCCTCGATAAAGGCCATAGTGATGACATGTTCCGATTCTTTCAACATTTGTGCAAGCAAGGAAAAACTATCATTACCGTTGTACATGATTTAGAATTAGCAGCTAAATACTGCACACGATTATTGCTCATTGGAGAACATCGTGTCATTGCAGATGGTATGCCAGAAGAAGTGTTGCATCCAGATTATATTAAACGGGCCTTTGATATGGATACAGATGTATTCAGAGATGAACGGTATGGGCAGTTGCGCATAGAAATTATCCCTACCAAAGGACGTTGGCAAGGAGACTAACATGAGTACTATATATCCTTTTACAGCCTTAGTAGGACAAGATCAAATGAAATTGGCCTTACTCCTCAATGCGGTAGACCCACGGGTAGGTGGTGTATTGATACAGGGTGATAAGGGAACGGCAAAGTCGACGGCGGTACGAGGCTTAGCCAAGGTGCTGCCTATGCATCGTGATGGCACACCGATGAAAGTAGTGGACCTTCCTTTACATTGCACGGAAGACAGATTGGTGGGCACCTTGGATATTGAGCGGATGCTGCAAGAGGGGAAGCAAGAGTTTTCTCCAGGCATTTTATTTAAGGCTCACGAAAATATTCTCTATGTGGATGAAGTCAATTTACTAGAGGACTACTTAGTGGATACATAGACTCAATA
>UQVF01000010.1 GCA_900544365.1 uncultured Veillonella sp.
TATAAATGTTATATTATTAGCATAAATAGAAATAATTGATTAATAATTTTGATGAATTATATCAATATAGCATATACTTGAAAATAAAATAATATTTTGATTGACACCATACATTTATAGTGATAACATGAAAGCAAGATTTAGATACTCTAAATCGCTTGCAGTATTAAAGGTAGGAGGAATTATCATGCTTGGGAAAGTAAAATGGTTCAGCGCAGAAAAAGGTTATGGTTTTATTGAAAGAGAAGATGGTAGCGATGTATTCGTTCATTTTTCTGCAATCCAAGAAGATGGCTTTAAGTCTTTATCCGAAGGACAACAAGTTGAATTTGAAATCGTAGATGGCAACCGCGGTCTTCAAGCGGCTAACGTATATAAAGCTTAGTTCAAAACAAAAAGGCTTAGGATATTCCTAGTAGGAGATCCTAAGCTTTTTTATTGGTATTAGTATAGTTAAATTTGTAATAAAACTATTGATTGTAGATAGGATGACAATGGAAGTGTAGAAGAACAAATAGCAACTAGACTAAAATTTTTTTGAAAAATAAAAAGGATTTTAAGGATTTCTGTAGAACTATATAAATATGGTACTTGTTTATAGGTAATACAGAAAGGATGAGCACTATGAAATTAACAGTACGAGGCAAAAATCTTGAAGTGACAGCAGCGTTACGTGAATATATTGAAAAACGAGTAGAAAAGTTATCTCGTTATTTTGAAACTCCAGTGACAGTACAAGTTGTATTATCCGTTGAAAAAGAAGAACGCAAAGTAGAATTAACATGTTTTGTAGAAGGTGTAGTATTGCGTGGTGTAGAAAGCCATTTAGATATGTACGCTGCCATTGATTTAGTAGTGGATAAAATTGTTCGTCAAATCCATAAACATAAAACACGGTTAGCGAAACGATTCCGTAAAGAAACTGGATTCCATGTAGATGTAACACCTGTGGAAGCGATTCCAGAAGAAAAAGAGTTAGAAGTAGTGCGTCGCAAAAACTTTACGGTACGCCCTATGAGCGTGGAAGAAGCGATTTTACAAATGAATCTATTGGAACATGACTTCTTTATGTTCTTTAATGAAGATACTGAAATTATGAATGTCGTATACCGCCGTCATGATGGCAAATATGGTTTATTAGAGCCAGAAGTGGGTTAATCAGTTTATACGAATAGAATAAAGAGCTGTAACAACATGCAGATTGCATAGGGTTACAGCTCTTTTGTTATGAAAAAATAGGAGTGAGTAGAAGTTGTTAATGCTTGATGGTTGCTAGTTATATGCTATCTAATCTGATTTACCATAGGTTTAATCTGGTTTGTCATAGATTACTCTGTAAAGTATTTAATTCCCGATGCAAAGATAGGCATCACAAGTTGTCCTTCTATATTTTGATGAACGCCGTATCCGATACGTTCTACATGTGCCATTTTTCCGAATACACGACCATCAGGGCTGAGCAAGCCTTCGACAGCCCCCATGGATTGATTAGGATTCCATTGTGGACTCGTAGTGGCATTGCCTAAAGGATCTACGTATTGGGTAGCTACTTGACCATGTACATATAATTCGTGTAATTGCTCTTGGGTAGTAAAGAAACGACCTTCTCCGTGAGAAATAGGTACAGTATAGATATTGCCTACCTCACAGGCACTTAGCCATGGTGAAGCGTTAGATAACACTTTAGTATGAACTATGCTAGATATATGCCGCCCACTGGAGTTGTACGTCAAGGTGGGACTGTTTTCAGTCAATGTTTGTATATGTCCTGTAGGTAGAAGACCTAATTTAATGAGAGCCTGAAACCCATTACATATACCCAGGACTAGTCCATCACGGCGGTACAATAAATTTTCAAGGGACTCTTGTAAATAAGGATTGTGAAAGAGGGTGGCTATAAATTTACCAGATCCTGCAGGTTCATCACCTCCACTGAACCCCCCAGAGAAACATACAATTTGAGATCTGTCTATACTGCGTGTTAAAGCTTGTATGGATTCTTGTAACTCTTGGCTACCTCGATTGCGAATGATTAGAGTTTCTACTTTAGCACCCTGTTCTATGAAAGCCCGCGCAGATTCGTATTCACAATTGGTACCAGGAAATACAGGGATAAGCACTTTAGGATGAGTTAGAGAGGTATACTTACTACAAGGTTTGCTTTGTGTAGTGTGTAGTAGTTTGCTGTCAGCAGAGGTGTTGGTAACGCTGAATATATTTGATACATTAAGTTGTTTACACAAGTTACTAGATTTTGTACTTTGTAGTTCATTTGTTGCATGAGGTTCTATGAAATTTGTTTTCCTTTTTTGATTTGATATATGTCCTGTAGGGAGGACTTTTTCTTTTGCGTAGATAGGAAAGATAGAGGCTAAGGTGCTTTCATAGGATGTGGTTAAGTCATCTAATGGGAGAGTGGTATCCCCCATAACAATTGTGGGGTCTTCTTGTGTAGTACCAATGTGGTAGATATGAGGCATTGTAAGTAATGCCTTAGCTGTCTCAGTATCCACCTCTATAAGGAAGGAACCACGGAAGGGGTAGAATAACATATCCTCAGGAGTTAGAGTGGTAGAGGAACTATAATTTTCTGACACATTGGGGCTATCATTTGCTGGTGTATTGGCACTATGATTCTCGGATGTATTGGTACAGGCTTGAGTCATGCCTGTTTGCTCTGTCTCTCGCTCTTTATGTATAGAAGATACAGTCATAACTAGTCTTTGCAGTTCTTCTTGGTGGTAGATACAGCCAATGGCATTACCTAGACAGGCCTTCACGGTAGCAGGTCCTATGCCGTCCTGTTCTACGACATAAGCACTATACACTTGTTGTGCGATATTGCGGGAACGCAAAGTATCAGAATGTGCTTTAAAGGTTGTCCAATTAGGTGTGCCATCAGAGTTCTCTGGTACGTGCAGAAATAGGATATGATGGTGTGCCTCATGAACATGTGGTGAGAGTATGCGGTGGATATCCTCGGTGGAGACAGCGAAAGAAATGAGTGTAGGTGGCACATGTAGATTTTGGAATGTACCGCTCATAGAATCTTTGCCACCAATGGCTGCTACACCTGATTGACGTTGTGCTTCGTAGGCCCCTAATATGGCAGAAACGACTTTGCCCCAAGAAGTAGGGCTATTGAGCTTTTCGAAATATTCTTGAAAACTAAGATAGGCCTTAGAGATATCTCCACCTAGAGCAGCTAATTTTGCTAAGCTAAGGAGTACCGCATACTGAGCGCCGTGGTATGGACTCCATTCCGATAGATACGGATCAAATCCATGAGTCATGATACTTGTAGTCGTAGTAGTTCCCTGTAGTACAGGAAGTTTTGCTACCATCCCTTGGACAGGAGTTTTTACATATTTTCCACTGAAAGGAAAGAGTACTGTATTTCCACCTACGGTAGAATCAAACATATTTCGTAATCCTTGTTGAGAGGTGCTGTTTAAATTTTGTAAAGATTGATGAAAGCGACTTGCTAAGGAGTGAGCGACAGGTTTCCATAACTTAGGCGTAGGAGGCAGGATATGAGCAGTAGCACATTGTGTAGCACCATTAGTATTTAAGAATTGACGATGTAAGTTGATGATAATTTCTCCGCGGAACTCCATCACTAGGCGCCCCGTATTGGTCACTTCCCCTACGATAGTGGCGTCTAGGTTTTCCTCAGTACAATAGGACTGCAAGCGTTCCCAATGAATAGGGGCTATGATACAAGCCATTCGTTCTTGGGATTCTGAGATAGCTAGCTCTGTACCAGTGAGACCTGCGTATTTGGTAGGTACCGCATCTAGGTGAATGTGAATACTATCTGCGAGCTCTCCAATAGCGATAGCTACACCGCCAGCTCCAAAGTCGTTACATCGTTTGATACATTGTGTCACCTCTGGGATGCGGAATAAACGTTGTAATTTTCGTTCTGTGACAGGATTTCCTTTTTGTACTTCTGCACCACATGTATAGAGGGAGTCTTTAGTATGCGTTTTAGAAGAACCCGTAGCCCCGCCACAGCCATCACGGCCAGTCTTACCACCTAATAATATAATGAGGTCTCCTTGAACAGGGCTTTCACGACGTACATGAGACCGTGGCACAGCACCAATGACGGCACCTACTTCTAATCGTTTGGCACGATAGGACTCATGATAATATTCCCGTACTTCCCCTGTAGGAATACCTATTTGATTGCCATAGGAAGAAAACCCTTTGGCGGCGGTAGTAGTGATGTAGGATTGTGGTAATTTACCAGGTAAGGTATGTTCTTTTGAGACTAGAGGGTTACCAGACCCAGTAATGCGCATGGCTTGGTATACATAGGCACGGCCACTGAGAGGATCTCGAATACAACCGCCTAAACAAGTAGAAGCACCACCGAAAGGTTCGATTTCAGTAGGGTGATTATGGGTTTCGTTTTTGAACAATAATAACCATTCTTCCTCTGTATCATCTACCTGCACTGGAACTATGATAGTGCAAGCATTGATTTCGTCCGATACATCTAATTGATGTAGTTTACCTTGATGACGGAGTTCTTGCATTGCCATTGTGGCTATGTCCATTAATGTGGGCGCAGTAGTAGCTAATGGGTGCAGCTCTTTTTTTACATCAAGATAGGTTTGGTAAGTGTCTCGAATCGGCTTGGTAAGGGGAGACTCATCAAAGGTAATCTCTGTTAGTTTTGTGTTGAACGTAGTGTGGCGACAATGGTCTGACCAATAGGTGTCTAATACACGAATTTCGGTGATCGTTGGATTGCGGTGCTCCTTTTGGAAATACTTTTGAATGTATAGTAAGTCTTCTAGAGTCATGGCTAATTGCATAGAGTGGAGGAGTTCTTTTAGTTCCGACTCCGACTGAGTGATAAACCCCTCTATGTGTGAAGTTTTTAGATCCACCGGTGTTACTATGTTTAGTGTTGTAGGAAGTTCCATGGAGCTTTCACAGGTATCGATAGATTGTAAAAGATATTGACGGGCTATATCCATATGTACCTTAGAAAGAGGTCCTGTTAAAACATACACTCGTGCAGTACGGACTGTATTTTGATCACGACCGGTAAGGATGGATAGGCATTGCTCTGCAGAATCAGCACGTTGGTCATATTGTCCTGGCATAGGTGCAATCGCAATAGGATGATCTTGAGAGGTCAGAGGCAATGTGGTACAGGTAGTTTCTATAGGAGGTTCAGAAAAGATGAGAGTTTTGGCACGTTCAAACTCTGATTCTGTAATTCCAAAGATATCGTATCGTTCGTAGATTGTGAGGTCCGTGAGTGGAATTTGTAAATCTTGTTCAAAGGTCATACGTAATTGTTCTGATTCCTGTGAAGTAGTTGTGCGAGAAGCGACGAATAGACGGAATATGTGCATACATAGCCTCCTTTAGGTGGATAGGACGGTAGTGGGATTCTCCATATATCCTATAGTGTGTTTGTTAGCGTTTCATACATGATTGTTGTATCTTAAGTATACCACGTTTTTTTGTTGATTCCCTGAGTTTATATTGAAGATAGCGGTGTAGCAAGTTATAATAGAGATAGTTTGACATTTGATAATCTGTCCGAGTGCACGAAATGAGTAGGGTATAACTCTAGGGGGCATAATGAAATATGATGGCGTGTTAGATGCATGGCATGAGGAGTGTGGGGTCTTTGGACTCTATGATAGGACCTCTACCATCGGGACAACTATATATGACGGACTTATGGCGTTGCAGCACCGAGGGCAAGAGGGAGCGGGTATCGCTGTGGTTCATGGATCGCAAATAGATGTGGTGAAAGGGCCTGGACTAGTGAAAGAGGCCTTACAGGATGTTTCTACCCTAGAAGGTCATATAGGGATTGGACATGTGCGGTATTCTACGACAGGTATAGAGAATCCTGATGATGTACAACCTCTTGTAGGAACATCGTCGTGGGGGACCTTCGTAGTAGCCCATAATGGGAACCTGACAAATGCCCCAGTATTACACCGCAAATTGGAATTGCAAGGATCTAAGTTTAGGACGACGATGGATTCAGAAGTAATCGTCCATTTGATCCAGCGCTCCAATGAATCGACGATTCTAGGCGCTATTCAGCAAGCTTGTAGGAGATTGGAAGGGGCTTTTTCCTTAACGATAGCTACGGATACGATACTTATCGGTGTACGAGATTCTCATGGGTATCGTCCTCTTTGCATAGGTCGCACACCAAACGGGTATGTACTTGCCTCTGAAAGTTGCGCTATAGACGCTATAGGGGGGATTTTTATTCGTGATGTAAGACCTGGAGAAATGATTCTTATTGATGGAACAGGTTTCCGCAGTATACCGTATCACTCCAGTAAAAGATATGAAGTCTCAGACTACCGAAAGACCGAGGGTGATATACAGAGTGAGGCTATTTCTGGAGATGGGACTGAGAAATTAGAAACTAAAGAAACGAAAGAAGCAGTAGATGCAGAAAGTGTTAGCATAGAACAACAGACGGTAGTGGAACAACATACTTGCGTGTTTGAATATATTTATTTTGCACATTCTACTAGCGTTATCGATGGGCAAAGTGTATTAGAAGCAAGGGTGGCTATGGGTCGTCAGTTGGCAAAAGAAACTCACTATGAAGCAGATATTGTTATGCCTATTCCTAATTCGGGGACTTTATCGGCTCAGGGATATGCAGAGGAAGCTGGTATACCTTATAGGGAAGGATTGGTGCGTAATCCAAAGGTATTACGGACTTTCATAGAGCCTAACCAAATGAGTCGAGAAGAAGCGGTACGTAACAAGTTTAGCGTGGTTCCTGAGGTGGTACAAGGTAAGCGCATTGTTCTCGTTGATGATTCCATTGTACGAGGTACTACAAGTCGATATATCGTTTCTATGTTGCGACAAGCGGGAGCGAAAGAAATATATGTATGCTTAGCTTCTGAACCAGTTCGATATCCTTGCTATTTTGGTATCGATACATCCAATGCAGAAGAGTTGCTAGCGCATCGATATTCCATAGAAGAAACCCGCCAATACATTGGCGTTGATCGTTTATACTATTTGTCTCATGAAGGATTGATGCAGTCTTTGAAACAATTAGAAGCACAACATTTATGTGTGGCTTGTTTTACTGGAGAGTATCCAAGTCCTGTAAGGGAAGAGTATACCAAGGGAGGTACTTATGTCTGTCGATAATACACCTGTTACCTATTTAGATGCTGGCGTAGATGTGGAAGCGGGCAATCAGCTGATTCAAAAGATTAAAGCGCGTGTGGAACGCACCTTTACACCAGGTGTACTAGGGTCCTTAGGCGGATTTAGTGGGCTGTACTCTTTGGCACAGCATGCTATGAAAGAACCCGTTCTTGTATCTAGTACGGATGGAGTGGGCACGAAAATTCGGTTTGCCGTCCTTATGAATGAACACCGCCAGATTGGTCAAGACTGTGTGGCTATGAGTGTGAACGATGTGGTAGCACAGGGAGCGACACCTTTATTTTTCCTAGATTATATTGCAGTCGGCAAATTGGAACATGATCATATTGAAAGTATCATCGATGGTATTGGCGAGGCTTGTGAAACATGCGGGTGTGCCTTAATTGGTGGAGAAATATCGGAAATGTCTAGTTTCTACGGCGATGGCAACTATGATTTAGCTGGCTTTGCAGTGGGGATTGTAGATAAGGATCAATGCATTACGGGAGCCACTATCGAGGCAGGAGATATGGTTTTAGGGTTACCTTCATCAGGTTTGCACTCCAATGGATTTTCCTTAGTGCGCCATATTATCTTAGATAAAAAACAAATGTCATTAGACGCGTATATAGATGAGTTAGGATGCACGATAGGAGAAGAAGTACTACGACCAACAAAACTGTATGTAAAACCGATTCTACCACTACTGAAAGAACAGTTAGTGAAAGGAATGGCTCATATTACAGGAGGATCTTTCTACGACAATATTCCTCGTATATTACCGAAAGGATTGTCTGTCACGATTCATAGTGATGCATGGCCAGTGCCACCGATTTTTAAACTACTACAAGAATGGGGACATGTGGAAACGAGAGAAATGTATCATACTTTCAATATGGGTATAGGTATGGTGCTAGTAGTGAAGCCAGAGTTAGTAGAACGAGTCGTAGAAGTGTTGCAAGAGCAAGGAGAAGTGGTGTACTCCATTGGACTTGTTACAGAAGGACAGGGAGATGTGACGATTCTTGGTGAGGCATTCCATGCGTAAACGTTTGGCTCTATTTGGCAGTGGTAGAGGGTCTAATGGAGAAGCCATCTATAAGGCCATAAAAGCGGAGCATATAGAGGGTGAAATAGTTCTTATCATTAGTGATAGAGCCAATGTGGGCATTGTGGAGAAGGGATGTGCTTGGCATATTCCTGTACACGTAGTAGATCCTACTCACTATGGTAATGGAGAAGCGTGGACACAGGCTATGCTAGATATATTGCAGGAATATGAAGTGGACGGCATTTTGCTAGCTGGGTATATGCGTATATTACTTCCTACGTTTGTGCAAGCCTACAGAGGAAAGATTTTGAACATTCATCCTTCCTTGCTGCCAGCATTCAAAGGTATGCAGGCACAGAAACAAGCCTTGTTAAAAGGTGTAAAATATACAGGATGTACCGTTCATTTTGTAGACGAAGGCATGGATATAGGGCCTATTATTGCGCAGGCAGTGGTGCCTGTTTATGAAGATGATACGGTAGACACGCTATCGAAACGAATCTTACATGAAGAGCATCGCATCTATCCAGAGGCGGTGCGCTTATTTTGTAATGATGCTTTAGAAATCGTAGGCTCTCGTGTTGTCATTAGAGAGTAAGTTATTACTCAATAGTTTATCTTGAGAGGTATCTATGAAAGTATGTATTATCGGCAATGGTGGTCGTGAACATGCATTAGCTTGGAAATTACATCAGAGTCCATCTGTAACAGATATCTATGTAGTGCCTGGCAATGCAGGGATGACTTCCATAGCCACTATAGTCAATTTAGACTGGAAGAACCGAGACACTTTACTTGCTTGGTTATTAGATCATAGGATTGATTTGGTTGTTATAGGTCCTGAATTGCCTCTTGTAGAAGGACTTAGCGATGCAATCCGAGGAGTGGGGATTTCTGTATTTGGACCCTCCCATCAGGCTTCTCGAATAGAAGGGTCTAAGTCTTTTGCGAAAGATCTAATGCGTCGATATAAGATTCCTACAGCAAAGTATGAGATTTGCGAAGATGTAGAAACAGGAACACGCATCATTCATCAATGGGGCGTGCCGATTGTATTAAAGAGGGATGGCCTATGTGGTGGTAAGGGTGTCACCATTTGTGAGACTTTCACAGAAGCGGAACGAGCACTAAAAGAGATGCTAAGTAGTCCCAGCGAAAGAGTTGTAATTGAAGAATATATGCGAGGAGCAGAGTTATCCTTCTTGTCCTTTGTGGACGGCACTCACGTCTTGTCTATGATAGGAGCGAGAGATCATAAACGATTGTTAGACCATGATGCAGGTCCTAATACAGGAGGTATGGGAGCTTATGCACCAGTGTCAGAACTGGATAATACATTGGAACAAGTCATCGTAGACACCATAGTAAAGCCCGTCGTAAAGGCCATGGCAGAAGAAGGGTATCCCTATGTAGGATGTTTGTATACAGGTCTTATGCTTACCGAGGAAGGACCGAAAGTAGTAGAGTTCAATGCTCGCTTCGGAGATCCAGAAACACAAGTGATATTGCCATTACTGCAGAGTGATCTAGGAGAAATCATGTATGCTACGGCGACGGGCCGATTAGAGGGAATGACCTTGGAGTGGTTCAAACAATATGCTTCTTGTGTGATTTTAGCATCCGAAGGATATCCATATAACTCATTGATAGGTCGAAGTATCACCGGTGATATACAGACTGTAGATACTAGGTCAATGGTATTTCACTCTGGAACAGCATTTGAAATCGATCACTATGTAACACAAGGGGGCCGTGTGCTAGGTGTCGTAGGATTGGGAGATACCTTGGAACAATCCTTAGAACATGCCTATGAACGTGTGGGTATAATTGATTTTGAGGGGCAACAATATCGTAAGGACATTGGCAAATCGAGTATTGGATTTTGTATACATGCGTAATATAGAAAAAATTCGATAGATAAAGGAATTAATTAGTGATATAATAACAAAGACATATTTTACTTATTCAATGATATATATTACATGGTAGAGGGGTAATTATATGAATCGAATTGTATCTTTTTTTACATCACCATCAGCAGGGGGCGTACTACTCTTCGTAGCTGCTGTGGTAGGGGTGCTATTGGCAAACTCTCCAGTAGAAATGTTGTACCACTCATTATTACATGCTAAACTAGGACCATTACCCATTGAATTATGGATTAATGATGTGGCCATGGCAGTATTCTTTTTATTTGTAGGCCTTGAAGTAAAACGGGAAATGATTGCAGGGGAATTGAATACGAATGCGAAACGATTTTTGCCAGGTATTGCGGCATTCTTCGGACTTTTAATGCCGGCATTAATCTATTACTTTATTGTTGGATACCATCCAGAATTTATACATGGTTGGGGGATTCCTACAGCCACAGATATTGCCTTTGCCATCGGTATCGTTTCACTCTTAGGAGATCGAGTGCCTATTGCGATGAAAGTATTTTTAACTACCTTGGCGGTTATGGATGACTTGATGGCTATCGTCATCATTGCTTTCTTCTATACAGCGGAGTTAAACTTCTTTTACTTATTCGTAGCAGCCATCATTGTGTTTATGCTACAATACGTAAACCGTATGAACTATACGCGACCAATTCCGTATTTAGCCTTAGGTTTTGGCCTTTGGTTCTGCGTATTTAAGTCTGGATTACATGCTACCTTAGCAGGCGTTATTCTAGCGGCGTTCATTCCATATCATGGCATTCGTGATGGTCGTCACGTATCTCCATTATCAGAATGGGAGCATACTTTAAGTAACTGGGTTACTTACTTAATTATTCCAATCTTTGGATTTGCTAATGCAGGGGTATCCTTCCACGGGTTTACCTTAGAAAGCTTTGCACACCCAGTTGTATTGGGTGTTGCAGTAGGCTTAGTACTTGGTAAACAAGTAGGTGTATTTGGTACCTTGTTCTTGCTAGTGAAATCTAAACTCGTGGAAATGCCTGCTCAAACCAATTGGGTTCATGTGTATGGTATCGCTCTATGTTGCGGTATCGGATTTACTATGAGCTTGTTTGTATCCTTGTTAGCCTTCCCTCCAGGAGAAGCACAAGAAATGGCAAAAGTTGGTATCTTCGTAGGTTCTATTGTATCTGGTATCTTGGGATATTCAGTATTACGAATTGCTGGACGTAAACAACAAGTGAGTGTGTCTGAATACGATATGATTAAAGGACAACATATTTAATTGCATACTTTATAGAGTGCAGAGACTCTATATTAAGACCGTAGTAAGAGGACACTTTTGCTACGGTTTTATTATGCCAATTTAGTATAGTAAACCTATTTTTATGCATACTTACTATAGAAATTGAGGGAAATTAACATTTTTGGTGTACATATGTAGTAGGTGGTGTTTCCTGTAGGAAGTAATTTATACCATATGTGGGAAAAAAACAATAAAAATGGGTGCTAAGTGGTAATAGAATACTAAAAAAGGCCTGTTTTTTTGACGTATCTCCCAAAAAATGGTAAAATGTATAAGCATTTAGATATGAGGTGAACATCGTGAAAAAAATAACTCTCATAGCGGTTCTGCTTTTGGTATGTACCATGGTGACAGCCTTGGCAACATCTGGACGTGGGGATCGTGGTAAAGAGGTAGAAGAGTTACAAGCGTTGTTAGTAGCCCAAGGCTATTTGCTTGATACAGCAGATGGAGTGTTTGGGAATAATACAGAATACGCGGTACTCGTCTTTCAGAAAGAACACGGGTTAACTCCAGACGGTAGAGTAGGTAAAGAAACTATGCGTGCTTTACGAGAGAATCAAAAACAATTTGAGGGGCAACAAGTCCCTTTAAATACCCGTAGTGTTGAGGTATCACGATTTGGTGATCGTGGTCGTCAGATTGAAGAATTGCAAAGTAAATTAGAAGATAGTGGTTTTTCCCCTGGTGCTATTGATGGTGTGTTTGGTAGTGGAACAAAAGAGGCTTTACTACGTTTTCAGCGGTACCATGGACTTAGTGAAACTGGTATTTTAGATGCTACGACATGGTCTAAGTTATCAGGTACAAAACAAAATACTTTCAAAAAGAATCGTAGGCCAGTATCCTATAAAAAAACTATCGAAATGGAAGCGACAGCCTATACAAGTCAAGAGTCAGGTTCTTATACAGCTCGTGGTAACGCTTTGCGGCATGGATATGTATCCGTTGATCCAAGAGTGATTCCTTTAGGTACAGAGGTATATGTTGAAGGCTATGGCTATGCAATAGCAGATGATACAGGTGGTGATATTGTTGGTCATCGTATTGATTTAGCAATGGAAAGTTATGACGAGGCTATTCAATTTGGTCGGCGTACGGTGAAAGTATATATTCTAAATTAGAGGAAGTATTGATTTGTTGTAAGACAGAAAGAACATCTAATTGCATACGTGTATTTACACAATCATAAGTATTTGGAAGCGTAATGAATTTAAGCTTCTAACATAAATAAAAGATAGTTGGGTGGAAATAGCTCAGCTATCTTTTGTTTTATAAGGAGCTTATGCTATAATAAAATGTATTCTAAGTAGTAGTTATAGGAGGAAATGGTGGATATTACATCAACACAAGGGTTATTAGCAATTCTACAAATTATTATTATCGATATATTATTGGCTGGGGATAATGCTATTGTTATCGGTATGGCTGCGAAAAACTTGCCAGAAAGGTTGCGCAAGCGTGCCATATTCTGGGGCACTGCTGGGGCCATCGGCTTGCGTTTGATTATGGCAATATTATTCATTGAAGCTTTAGATAACATTCCAGCATTACGCATCGTTGGCGGTATTATGTTGCTTTGGATTGGTTACTCCTTATTGAAAGATGGGGACAATGAGCATAATATTGAAGCAAAAGATAATATCTGGGGTGCTATTGCGACCATCATCATTGCGGATGGTGTGATGGGCATCGACAACGTGCTAGGTGTTGTAGCAGCAGCAGAAGGACATTTTGGTCTTGTTCTAGTAGGTATGCTTGTGACAGTGCCAATTATTGTTTGGGGTAGTACCATCTTTGTAAAACTGATCGATAAATTCCCTGTAATTTTATATGCAGGTGGAGGTATCTTAGGCTGGGTATCTGCTAGCATGATTCAGCATGACCCAATGGCAGCACCATATGTTGAACCATATAGCTTGCCATTCCATATTGGCTGTGTTGTATTGGTATTAGGCGCGGCAATGATTCGTAATCGATTGGTGAAATAAACTAGAGATTGTAAAAGTATTCTCTATTTGTCTTAGCATATATGAGACACTAGTCAGCAAATAAAGTTCTATACTATATTTTGCGAGGATGGCAATAGTCAAACCTCAACAAATAGCTTTTATGTATAACATAGGCATATAGTTTTCATGATGTCGTACATCAATGGAGGCTGTATGCTTTTTCTTTTTTTTGAGAAGAGCAGATTATAGAATAAACTGAATTGCTTTCACAAGCAATGATGTTAGGAGTCGTGTAAAGAACACATAAAAATGATATAATAAGACATGCATTGATACAAGCGATTATATTGTGTATAAGGATATATAGATGAGTGAGAAGAAGAAACAACAGAAAGCACCAGTGTGCGTTGGAACTACATATACGATAGAGATTCACGGGACAGGTAGTAGTGGTGAAGGGGTAGGTAGATACGAAGGGTTTACTGTATTTGTACCTTATGGATTACCCAATGAAACGGTGCAAGTGAAGATTACCGTAGTCAAAAAAAATTATGCCGTAGGGGATATTATAAAGGTGCTCATATCGTCTGAAGAGCGAGTATCCCCACAATGTGAAGTATATGGCAATTGTGGAGGTTGCCAATTACAACATGCGTCCTATACAGAACAATTACGATTAAAAACAGAATCTGTGAAAGCTGTTATTGAACGTATTGCGAAATGTGACCCCAGCTTGGTCTTGCCTTGCATAGGTCCAGAGGAGCCTTGGCGATATCGAAATAAAATGCAAATGCCTATAGGTGGCACCGTAGGCAACATACGTATGGGCTTTTACCAAAAAGGTTCTCATAGTATTATCAATCACGAACATTGCCCTATCCAAGATGTGGGCAATGATGAAATCCGTAAGGTTTGCTATGAGGTTATGAATGAACTAGGCATTGAGCCATATAATGAGCACACTGAAAGGGGCATCATACGCCATATTATTGGACGTATTGGGAAAGACGAATGGATGGTTATTCTTGTGAGTCGGACTGCTAGTATTCCTCATGAATCAGAATTGGTAGGCCGTATCATAACCGCGTTACCAAAAGTAACATCTATCGTGGTGAATCACAATCCTAAACAAACGAATGTCATCTTAGGACCTACCAATCGCACGATCTATGGAAAAGACCAAATTACAGATTATATCAAAGACTTGTCTTTTCAGTTGTCACCGCATTCCTTCTTTCAAGTAAATCCAGAACAAACCACTGTACTCTATGATACAGCCTTGGAATTTGCGGACTTGAAAGGACATGAAACGGTCATTGATGCCTATTGTGGAACAGGAACGATCTCCTTGTTCTTGGCGCACAAAGCAAAGCATGTCATCGGCATTGAAATAGTAGCACCCGCTATCGAAGATGCGAAGAAAAACGCCCTTCGCAATGGATATGATAATACAGAATTTATCGTAGGTGACGCAGCCGTTGAGATGCCACGCTTGTATAAACAAGGCATAGAGCCAGATGTCATCGTATTTGACCCTATTCGAGCAGGCTGTAAAGAAGACGTGCTGCACGCAGCCATAGGCATGGGACCACAACGCATCGTCTACGTGTCGTGCAAGCCATCATCGATGGCACGAGATATAGAAATATTGACGAAATACGGCTATGAATTAGTGAAAGTCCAACCAGTGGATATGTTCCCGCAGACGTATCATACTGAGGCCGTATCTTTGCTTACTAGGAGCAAAGTGATGCAGTAAGGATAGGGATGGCCCATTTCAAGCATATCCAAGAATACGAAGACAAATATTTTATTGATATAGTATCAGGAGTAAATAAATGAACTTACGATTACATTTAATTATGGCAATATCTGTATTTTCGCTTATAGGGATATCTATCACTGATGTAGCTCAGGCTGAAGAAAATCAGAGTAGTAAAGCTAATGTGAGTGGTGAAGGGAATACTATAATTTATTCTAAATTTTATAATGTATATGGAAATAACAATTTAGTGTATGGTGACCATCTTAATGTTTTAGGAAACAAAAATCGAGTTACTGGAGACCATTTAGTTGTTGTTGGAAATTATAATATAGTAGCTCCAGAGAAATATCCTAAGGATTTTAATAATTGGACATTTTCTTTAGGTAAAGCACCAGGAGAAGGTGCAACAGTTATAGGGGATTATGCGACGGCACAATATGAACATGGTACAGCCATTGGATATGGAGCGAAAGCCTATGGTAAAAGTTCAGTTGCATTGGGAGCATTTAGTAAAGCAGTTACATTACATCCAGTAGATGGTAAATATGCGGGTGTTGATAATGTCAATGGAATCGTAAGTATTGGTACTGTTGATGAGGGGATAGAAGCCTATTACTCTAAAGATAATGGTTTTGTAAAGCCTGAAAAATACAATAAATTTACTCGTCAATTGCAAGGAGTAGCAGCTGGAGAGCTTTCTGAAACATCTACTGACGCTGTGAATGGTAGTCAATTACATGCCACTAATCAAACCATTATTAGAGTGGAAGAGGAGTCTAAAGCACGAGATACGATGAATGCAGCTTTATCAGCATTAAAGCCACTAACTTATGATCCTAGAGAACCACATCAATTTATGGCTGGGCGCGGGTTATATTAAAAAAAAAGAGACGCGTGCAATACGTGGTCTAGGTTCATATAAAAATAAGCGAGCCGTGGCTCTAGGATATGCCCGCTATTACAATGAGTCTAAATTGGCTCATATTGGAATGGCTTATGCAAATGGGAATGGTATGATAGTTAATGCGGGGCTAAGCTTTAAGTTTGGATTAGGTAATCAATCTAAGGTATTACCACAATATGCAAAGGGACCGATTGCTTCCATCTACGTCCTTCAAGAGGAAAATCAAGTGCTTCGTAAAAAAGTAGATGAACAAGAACAACGTATTGCACGATTAGAAACGTTGATTTCGAATAAAAAGCTGTCCTGAATTTCCCAAATCAGTGATTCATGAGGTTATAAAAACAGAATCTTTCCTTACTAGAAGCGAAAGGAATGAGTATCATAGAACGGCTTATACAAAGGTGGATAAAGAATCATAAAGTGAGGTAAAGGAAATGAAACATCGTACTGATTGTATAGAAGTTAAGTCCTACGGTAATGTGTTTCCCAAAAAGGGGACGAATGAAAGAGCGCCATACGAGCACCAAAAAGAGGCTATGCAGTGTCTCGACAAAATCAATTAAGAGCCGTCCTACAGTACGTTGGTAGTACTGCCTACTGGCGGCGGAAAAACCTATACAGTGTCCATGTGGCTTTTGAAGAATGCCATTGACAAGAAAAAGAAGATACTTTGGATTGGGCATCGTCAAATGTTGTTGGATCAGGCAGCGGAAGCCTTTCAAAAGTTTGCTTATACAGAAGTGATACCGCATATTTCATCCTTTTGTTTCCGCATTATTTCCGGCGCGTCTAGTCATGACCGTACTAGCGATATTCGTCCCGAGGACAATCTTTTGATTGTCAGCAAAGACAGTATTGGAAGAAATATTGACCGTCTGGACACATGGTTGAAAGATGAAAAGGAGCTGTATCTTGTCGTAGATGAAGCCCATCATTCAACGGCTAAAATATACCGAAAAATTATTGAGTATGTAAAAGGGAAAGTGCCTAATTTGAAGCTCATTGGGCTGACTGCAACACCATTTCGTACAGCAGAAAACGAACAGGGGTTGTTAGCCCGTATATATAGCGATGGTGTTAGAAATGGACAAGCTGTACATGATGATGTGGGTATTACATACCAAATTGGCTTAAAGGAATTGATTAATCGACAGATACTTGTAAAGCCGATTTTTGAAAGCTTTTATACTGATGAAAAGTACGGCGAGCTCCTTGGCGTGGATGCATGGGAGAGTATCCAGCATTTTGATGTTTTACCGGATGAAATTGCACAGCAAATGGCAGACAGTGCCATCCGAAATAAGCTGATTGTAGAGACTTATACAGCGAAGCAATCCGAGTATGGGCAAACCATCCTTTTTGCGGTCAATGTAGTCCATGCCATTCAGTTGACCGCTTTGTTCAAGAAAGCAGGTGTTTCAGCCGACTTTATCGTTTCTTCTGTGAAAGATGCTATTGCTGGCGTAACAATCAGCCGTGAAGATAACGAGAGAAAGCTAAATGAATATCGAGATGGAAAGCTACAAGTTTTAATCAATGTGAACATACTTACAGAAGGTGTTGATTTACCACAAACAAAGACAGTTTTCCTTGCTAGACCTACGGTGTCATCTATCTTGATGACCCAAATGGTTGGTCGCGCATTGCGGGGGACAGCAGCAGGGAGCACATCCAGTGCATATATTGTTTCTTTCATTGACCATTGGAATGAAAATATCGCTTGGGTAAATCCTGAGAGCCTCTTTGAAGGAAGTAACGATTTTCGTAATACTAAAACTGAACGGACAAAGTATGATCTTCGCATGATTGCTATTTCTAAAATAGAAGAATTTGCTTCCATACTAGATGATTCAGTAGATACTTCGGCATTAGAAAAAGTACCTTTTGAACAGCGGATTCCGATTGGAATGTATGCGTTTTCTTATCTGGAGGAAAACGGTATGGATCACGCCTATCAGGTCATGGTCTACAATAGCACACAAGAGGCATACAAGCAGCTTATGGATTCCCTTCCATCCCTGTTCGCCAGCTTTGAGGTAACGGAAGAATATCTGCGTGACGAAGAGCTTGAGGAAATGGAACGTCAGTGTAGAGACTCCTTCTTCTGCGGAGAGCTTGTACCACCTTATGAGCCAAGGGATGTATTAAATATACTGAAATACTATACACAGTATGAAGCAATCCCTCAGTTTTATACCTTTGCCGAGATAGACCGGAGCAAGCTGGATGTGACCGCTATCGCACAACACATTTGGGATGAGGACATGGGACAGCGCAAGAAGTCGGAATATATTGACTCCATCTGGGACTCCGGTGATGATACTATGCTCAAACTATTCTTTGGAAGGAAACTATATTTTCTCCGTCAACTCGACATTGAACTGATGAAACTATCCCATTCTTCTGATTTGTATGAAGACCGTGAAAGCAATGTGAAATACGGTACACGAGCATTGGAAGATTTGCCACTCTATGAGATAGGGAAGATTGATCCTATGCTGGAAAAACAACTAAGAGATCAGGCCTTTAAAAAGGCAAGGAACAAGCGGGGATTCTATGAGTGCGCTCACTGTGGTAAAATGGATCACTCTCGGGTTTACTTTCAGGTAGATCATATCGTTCCAATGAACGGTGGTGGTAAAAGCGTTGTGGAAAACCTCCAAATCCTATGTCGCCAGTGTAATGGCATGAAGGGTGACAGCTAAAATCCTATGTCGCCAGTGTAATGGCATGAAGGGTGACAGCTAGTGAGGGCGCTTTTATATTCAGCCATTGACCTAGCCGCCATCATTAATAGTATGGAGCTTACCTGTAGAGAGGAAAGTCATATCATTGATTTGATATGGGAAGGTGAGAAGGCCTTTTTTGCTGACAAGTATCGCAGGGACAAACGAAAGTTCATTTTGGACATTCGTTATTGGATGCATTATTTTTATGAAAAATCCATCCTTAACCAGGAATTTTCAGACATACAAAAGGACCTTGCATACGGCAAGCACACTGTAAATATGGAAGAGTACATAAGCAACTATTCTGATTTAGATTTGTTCTTTAAAAGTGTGCGTATTCGTATCCTCTATGGCAAGGGAAATGGGTATGTGAGAGTCAAACTGCGATCCTTGCTTACGCAATATGGCTATCGGCGGCGTTCTCCCTTGCTTCTTCAACATATTAACCGGTGTATGCTGTTTTATCATTTGGAAGCATCACTGTGTGGTGGTACCCCTTGCGATATTGAAACATGTGGGCTGAATAAGATGTTGACATTTAGAGTTGTGTGAAAAGTTGAGCAAATGTATGGACACATCTATTGGAGACCATCAAAAATCATGGGTTAGCAGTACTGTAGCCTAGAAGACGATAGGGTAATCTGTCAAAAGATGCAGAATGGATTATTACAGAACTACAGTCATAAGACCATAACCAACTTTCATATAAAATATATCCTATAGAAGCGGTTTATCACTGTTTTTATTGCGTCACTTGCCGTATAATGATTACGGCAAGTGTATTTTTTTAGAAAGGATTGAGTAATTTCATGATTATTTTATTCGGATTTATTCTCTTGTTAGCGTGCTTAATTGTGGGTGTAAGACATGGTGGCTTAGGATTAGCTGCTGTATCTGGTATTGGTCTTGCCATTTACGTATTCGTAATTGGGCTTGTACCGGGTAAACCACCAATTGATGTAATGCTAACGATTATGGCAGTAGTAACCTGCTCTGGTTTCTTGCAAGCCTCTAAAGGGTTAGATGTTATGCTTGTATACGCAGAAAAATTTCTTCGTAGCAATCCAAAACAAATTACTATTTTAGCGCCTATCACAACATGGTTCTTAACTGTGTTATGTGGAACAGGTCATGTAGTGTACACGATGTTCCCAATCATCTATGATATTTCTATCAAAGAAGGGATTCGTCCAGAACGACCAATGGCGGTGGCATCTGTGGCGTCTCAAATGGGGATTTGTGCTTCTCCAGCATCGGTAGCGGTAGTATCTATGGTTGCTATGTTAGGGGCTGTTAGTTTCCAAGCTAGTGTGGTAACCATTTTATCTATTACGATTCCCGCTACCTTTGTGGGTGTTATAGTAGCAGGTCTCTGGAGTATGCGTCGTGGTAAAGAATTGGCCAATGACCCTGACTTCCAAGCTCGTATTCAAGACCCTGAACAACGAGCATATATCTACGAGGAAAATAAAGAGGCTAGTGTAGCAAAGGCACTTCCTCGCACAGCATACTGGGCAACGATCATTTTCTTACTAGGTATTTTGGTTATCGCCTTGTTCGGTAGTTTCCCTAACCAATTATTACCATTAGTTCCTAATGCAAAAGGTCTATGGAAACCATTATCTATGACTCCTACTATTCAAATTGCAATGCTTGTTATGGCAGCTTTGATTCTCCTTGTATGTAAGGTAAAAGTGAGCGATGTAACAAGTGGTTCTGTATTTAAGTCCGGTATGATTGCTGTTGTATCTGTATACGGTGTAGCTTGGATGGCAGAAACCTATTTCGGTGCCTATATTCCACAATTCAAAACAACTTTATCGAGTGTGGTAGTAGAGCATCCATGGACCTATGCACTTGTATTATTTATCATCTCTAAATTGGTTAACTCTCAAGCAGCAGCACTTGCTATCGTTGTACCAATGGGCTTAAGTGTAGGTGTGGATCCATTGGTTGTTTTATCATTTATTCCTGCGTGTTATGCATACTTTGTACTGCCAACATATCCATCTGATTTAGCATGTATTGGTTTTGACCGTTCTGGTACGACACGAATTGGTAAATTTGTTATTAACCATAGCTTTATTATTCCTGGTCTTATCGGAGTATTTACTAGCTGTGTAGTTGGCTATTTTATCGCTCATGCGTTATTTTAAGATATCAGGATATAACTAATAGTTAAGATGTGTAGGACAATTACATATTGAAATAGAGAAAGAAACATAAGTAAGGTAATGGCGGAAAAGTTAGTCTTGGTATTACTAGAGGGCCTACTTATGTTTCTTTTGCTATTTTTATAAAAAAGATGTAATAGAGTTATTACGGATAAAAAGACTGGTAGGAGTTGTAATTATATATAATTGCAAAAAAGAATAATTTTCACTGATTTTTCATGTATAGGATAGGTAAATATGGTATAATTAAGATACTGTCTAAAGGAATGCTATCCAGTGCAATAAGATTGGAGTGAGATATTTGCGTAAATTATTTGCCCTATTGGGTATGTTACTATTGGTGTTACCAGTTTTATTTGGAGCTACGAAGGCTGCAAATGTGACAGATCTTCATTGGGTGACAAGAAATGATGCACCGATTCCTTTTGTAAGAATGGTCTTTAGTTTATCTAGCCCGGCTCATGCAACAGCATCTATTAGTGCTAATGGTACGTTAACAACTTTAGTGCTGAAGGATGCTATAATTGCTGGAGCACCTACTTCGATTGTGATGGATGATGGAATTGCTAAAAGTGCCACACTTTTACAAGAAGGACAAAATACGGTAGTGAAAATTGAAACACCAAGTGCTATTGATGTAGAAGATTTAAAAGTATTTACACTAAAAAAAGATACAGTGAATAATAAACCATATCGGATGGTGGTAGATATTCAAAAAAAAGGAGTGGCTCCACGGGAAAATTATTATGGCAAAAAACAAGCTACCCCAATGGCTGATAAAGCACCAACTAAGGTTGTTGAGGGGAAGTCACCATCTAAGGAAATGCCAAAATCAGAGGTAAAGTCTGCTATAAACCCGGCAGAAAAACCAACTACGAAAGCGGTGGCACAGAAGCCTAATACACCAGTGAAGACAGAGCCTACACCAACGCCAAAGCAACGAATAGCATTGCCCACAGTACCAGATAAGCCAATACCTGAGGTAGTCAATTATCGTACAACAGGTGGTCTTAATGGCAAGATTATTGTGTTAGATCCTGGTCATGGAGGTAGTGATCCCGGTGCTATTGGGCCGACAGGATTGCAAGAAAAGCAGGTTACATTGCCTATTGCTGAGTATTTAAAATCTATTCTGGAAGCAAAGGGTGCTAAAGTTATTTTAACTCGTACTACAGATGTAGACGTGTACGGACCACATGCAAGTGGTGTTGATGAATTACAAGCTCGAGTGAATGTGGCAAATGGCAATCAAGCCGATGCGTTTATCAGTATTCATATTAATTCCTTCTCGAATCCTAATGTAGGTGGTATTGCGACCTATTATTTTGATGGATCTGATCAGTCGAAAAAATTAGCGTCTTCAGTACAAGGTCAGATTGCTGAACACAGTGGATTTAATGGAGATCGTGGTATTCAACCAGGAAACTTGTATGTATTGCGTCATTCCTTGATGCCGTCCATCCTGGTAGAATTAGGGTTTATTTCAAATCCTAAAGAAGAAGGACATTTAAAAGAAGCATCTACACGACAAGAATTTGCTAATGAATTAGCAAAAGGTTTGGAACTATATTTTGGAGGTTAATTCATGAAACAATCATTACGCTATGGCTTAGTGGCTATGATGAGCGTATGTGTCATCGCATTGGCAGGTTGTAATTCTCAAGATTCAAAAGTAGATTTAGGGAAGCAAACAACGGCACAATCTTCTGCGTCGCAAGATAAGAAGTCGATGGATAAAATGACAAAAATTGTGGTCTATATACCGCGACAAGATGGGAAAGGCGTGATGCCACAACCGCTTACGATAGATAAAGAGCGTAAAACCGTAAAAGATGCCATAAATTTGATGATAGAGCAAGATGGTCGTGCTGAGTATCCAGTCTTTGCAAAAGGTACAAAAGTAGTAGAAACGGCAAAACATGATGATACAGTTACCGTGGTATTAAATGATGACTTTTTGCAGGATGCAACAGGTTTAACAGCTACACTTCGTATTGCAGCTATTGTGAATACGGCTGTAGAATTTGATGGTGTACATAAAGTGTATGTCAAGGTAAAGGGAGTGACTTTACCTACCTATGGTAACATTGACTTGACGCATCCTTTAAAACAAATGAAAGATAAAATCGTAAAAGATTAAGCAGTATGTTGGGGGACTCTTAGTAAAGAGCCTCTAACATTTTTATACCTTAAATTCATGGTAATTTAGTATGATAATTAAGGTATTATAGAAAGGGAGGACTTGATGATACAAACTATATTCGCAGAGTTGGGAAAAAACTCGAACTTTTATGGGGGTCTATTACTGGAGCATATAGGGATTACCTTTACAGCAGTTATTATTGCCACGATTTTGGGATTGGCTATTGGGGTATTTATTGCACAAAAACAGAAACTGGCTAATTCCGTTATATCTGTAGTGAATATTGCGTATACAATACCTTCTATTGCTCTGTTGGGATTTCTGATTTCTTTCACTGGTGTGGGTAATACAACGGCTATTATTGCGCTTACTATTTATGCGTTGTTACCTATTGTGCGCAGTACTTATGTAGGGATTACTACCATTGATCCCAAGATTATTGAGGCTAGCCGTGCTATGGGTAGCACAGATAGCCAAATTTTATGGAAGATACAGTTGCCACTAGCATTTCCCGTTATCTTTGCAGCGATTATGAATATGGTGACTATGACCATTGCCTTAGCAGGAATTGCCTCCTTTGTGGGTGCAGGTGGGCTAGGTGTTGCTATCTATCGTGGAATTACCACGAATAATGAAGTGCTCATCTGGATTGGTGGCATCCTCATTGCTGTCTTAGCCTTGGTGATAGATGGCATACTAAGTATGATTGGTAAGTTAGTGGAAGAACATAAGGTGCATAGGGTTGTGAATAAAAAAGTAGGCTATGCATTGGGTGTTTTCTTAGTGATTATCTTAGGTGTTTTGGGAATGCAACAGTATAGTAAAAGTGATACTATTCACATCGCATCAAAACCAGTATCGGAAGGATATATTTTGGCAGAGATTGTGGGGACGCTCATTGAGGCAGATACCAACCTAAAGGTTGAGTACACCCATGGTGTAGGCGGTGGCACCTCTAATATTCATCCTGGTATGGTGCGAGGTGATTTTGATATGTATCCGGAGTATACAGGTACATCTTGGCAAATTGTGTTAAAGCATAAGGAAGACTACAAGAATGATAAGTTTCCTATGCTGAGTGCAGAGTACAAGGACAAATATCATTTCTTGTGGAAAGGTATGTTTGGTTTTAATGATACATATAGTATTGGCATTCGAGCAGACTTAGCAAAAGAATATGGCATAAAAACATTTACAGACTTAGAGAAATATGCAGGACAACTAACATTTGGTGCAGAATATGATTTCTTTGAACGAGAAGATGGTTATAAAGTGTTAGCCAATGCCTATAATTATCATTTCAAAAAAGTGGTAGATATGGACAATGGATTAAAATACCAAGCCTTGTTTGATAAGAAAATTGATGCTATGACTGTATTTACTACGGATGGTCAGTTGTCTGATCCGCGGGTTGTTGTGTTAGAGGACGATCGAAACTTTTATCCAAGTTACATGGCAGGTATGGTTGTTCGTGAGGAAACCTTACAGAAACATCCTGAGCTAGAAACGGTATTGCATCGTTTGGATGGTGTCTTAGATGAAAGTACCATGGCACAGTTAAATAAAAAAGTGGAAATTGATAAGGAAGATCCGAAACAAGTGGCGAAGGAATTTTTACAATCTAAAGGATTGGTGGTGAAATAAATGAATCAAATTATAGAATATAAACATATTGGAAAGTCCTATCAAGGTAAATGGGTGGTGAGAGACTGTAATTTGTCCATTAATGAAGGAGACTTTCTTTGTATTGTAGGTACATCTGGGTCAGGGAAAACGACGCTGTTAAAAATGATTAATGGATTGATTGTACCAGACGAAGGAGATATTACTATTTTTGGAACTCGTGTTATCGATCAAGACATAATTTCTTTGCGTAGAAAGATTGGTTATGCCATTCAAGGAGATGGATTATTCCCACATATGACGGTGGCAGACAATATTGGGTATGTGCCTAAATTAGATGGAGTACCAAAAGACGAAGTGGATACTATCGTAGATCGTATGATTTCATTGGTGGGATTACCAATGGACAGCAAGGAAAAGTATCCTAAAGAATTATCTGGAGGTCAACAGCAACGGGTTGGTATCGCTAGAGCCTATGCTAACTCACCGAAGATATTACTTATGGATGAGCCATTTGGAGCGGTGGATTCCATTACGAGGTATCAATTGCAAGAAGACTTGAAGAAAATTCACAAACAAACTGATTGCACTATTGTGTTCATTACTCATGATATGCACGAAGCTTTCAAGCTAGGCACACATATCCTTGTCATGCATGAAGGGAAAATACAACAATACGGAACTACCGAAGAAGTAAAGAACCATCCGAGCAATGACTATGTGAAGCAGCTAGTGGAGATGACGAGGTAGTGTTACACAGTTAATGAAGATGATGAGGCAGAGGCACATCAGTTGCAATTACATAATGAAAGGGGACTCTTATCGGAGTCCCTTTGTTATTTAGATAAATTTATCTTATTTTTACTCCCTAGTATGGTACAATAAAAACAACATGTATAGAGAAAAAGATATAAATCGTATAGTTTAATTGAGATAGTTTTGTTTTATTGGTCTGTGAGAATAGATAATTAGTTAATGACATGTATAGAAGAAACGAGGTGGTATGATGCATAAGGATTCCTTGGATGAATTTGCTCTCATTGACAAATTAACACAACACAGTATTAATGACTCTACGTACGTAAAGGTCGGTGTTGGTGATGATTGCGCTGTTTATGATACCCCTCATGATGTAGATCAACTGGTGAGTACGGACATGATGGTGGAAGGTGTTCACTTCAGTGAAAGCACCACAGCTCCTTTTGACGTAGGCTATCGTTTGGGGGCTGCGAACATTAGCGATATTGCAGCTATGGGAGGTACACCACGGCATATGGTGGTGTCTATTGCACTACCCAAGAGTCGACATACGTCCTATGTAGAAGACGTTTATAATGGTTTACGTAGCATATGTGCAGAGTACGATGTGAATATCATTGGTGGTGATACGGTATCAACGGAAGGTCCTTTTGTGATTTCAGCCACAGTCTTTGGAGACATTCCAAAACATCAATCTGTTTTACGCAGTGGTGCTCAAGATGGTGATGCAGTGTTCATCACGAATTATCTGGGATTATCGTATGTGGGGTTGCACAGTTTGTTGGAAGGCAGCAAGGACTATCCCGTGAGTCAATCTGTCCATCAACGGCCCATTCCTCATATAGAATGTGGTATAATAGCAAGAGATTTAGGTGCCACGTCTATGAACGACATCAGTGATGGCTTGTCTAGCGAGCTCAACGAGATTGCTAAAGCATCACAGGTGACTATTTATATTGATGAAAGTTCTTTACCAATGCATCCAGAGGTGCAGGCCTATTGTGAAAGTAAGGATATGAGCCCATACTTTCCTATGTGGACCGGGGGCGAAGATTTTCAGCTTGTGGGGACTATTCCAGCAGAAAAGGCTGATAGCTTACCTGCAGAGACTTTTACCATTATTGGGTATGTTAAAGAAGGTGGGGCACAGGTTTTAGTGGACCGTGATGGACAATGGATTGTGGTGGAACCTAAAGGATATAATCACTTATCGAATGATTAAGTATTGAATGTATAGATAATCCTAGTCACAGTTAACGATGTTAGACAGGGATAAGAGTATGCGTTGCCTACAACATACTAATTAAAATATAATGATAAAGGAATACTATGAATACCATACAATATACAACATATTCCGTAGAGGAAACGTTGGCCCTAGGCCGTAGTCTAGGGAATTTTATGAAAGACTATGAACGCCCTATTTGTATTGCCTTGGATGGAACACTAGGGGCAGGAAAAACGCACCTTTCCCAAGGAATTGCCAAAGGTTTTGGGGTCATAGAAGAAGTGACAAGCCCTACCTTTGCTTTGATGAACACTTATGAAGTGGATGGTTCTTACTTGTACCACTTCGATTTGTATCGAATGGATTTGGTGGAAGAGTTAGAAACTATCGGTTTTTACGAATATACAGAGGAAACGAAATCCGTTGTAGAATGGGCTAGTAAGTTTATGGATGAACTGCCAGATACAACAGTGTGGATTGAGATTTCTATTACTGATGATGGATCTCGTCAGTTTACAGTTCGTACAGATTTACTTTCAGTAGAAGAATTACAATGCATAGGAGAGAACCTATGATTTTAGGCATTGAAACGAGTAGTGCCATTGCCAGCGTGGCGGTGGGAAATGACAAAGAAATACGGAGCGAACTCATTGTGCAGGCAGGCCTTACGCATTCTGAACAATTGGTGACACATATTGAAACGGTGTTGACAACGGGGAAAGTAAAAAAATCTGATATTACCGGAATTGCTGTAACCATCGGACCTGGTTCGTTTACTGGTTTGCGCATTGGCTTGGGCACGGCAAAGGCTTTGGCTTACGCATGGAATGTACCAGTTGTAGGAGTTCTTACTACAGATGTATTGGCACAAGGGTTTATGTACTCGAATTACCGTGTGTGTACCGTTGTGGATGCGCAGAAAAAGCAAGTGTATGCCCGTCAATATGAGTGGAATGGTACAACCATGGATGCTTTGGATTCTGTAGGAGTACATCAAGTGCCAGAATTACTGGAATCCTTAGTAGCTCTATGTAAGGTGCATCCAGTAGTAATTGTGGGAGATGGTTTGAAACGTTTGGAAAAAGAATATAATCTAGGCGTAGTGGAGGGACGGATGGATCCTATGAAACTCGTACTGGGGCATGAATCAAAACAACGACCACGAGCCTCCCATGTGATTCAAGTGGCATTGTCACAATTCCGGAGTAGTAATATTCCTGATGCACAGTCTATTGAGCCATTCTATATTCGTAAATCAGAAGCGGAAGTGGTGTGGGATGAGAAAAATAAAGACATGTTAGCTACCGGTACCTACGTAGAACCTACGGTGGTAGTACGTGAAGCAGCGGGTGAACGATAATGGTTACATTACGAGAAGCTTTGCGTAGCGATATTGAAGGTATCTACGAAATAGAGAGAGCCTGTTTTTCAACGCCTTGGTCCAAGGAAGCTTTATTAGATGATCTAGAAGTAGTAGACAAGCTATACCTCGTGGCAGAAGCGGAAAATGGCAAGATTATTGGCTATGCAGGATCATGGCTAGTCTTGGATGAAGGTCAGATTACGAATATTGCTATTCATCCTGAATATCGTCGTGCAGGTTATGGAGCTAAAATGACTCGTAAATTAACGCAAATGCTCCATAAACGAGGTATGAAGCATATTTTTTTAGAAGTGCGTGTCTCTAATATTGCTGCCCAAGCGATGTATCGTAGACTTGGCTTTACAGCAGTAGGAGTACGTAAACAATTTTATTCAGATCCAGTAGAAGATGGGTTAATTATGACGAAAGAAATGGAGGAACTGACATGAGTATCTACACACTAGCTATTGAAACTAGTTGCGATGAAACGTCGGCAGCGGTTTTACAAGATGGCAGAACAGTCATTTCTAATGTGATTTCCAGTCAAGTTCCTATACATAGAAAATTTGGCGGTGTCGTGCCAGAAGTAGCATCCCGTCATCATATTGAACAGATTATGCCTGTTATCGACCAAGCTCTGGCAGATGCGAATGTAACATTAGAGGATATAGATCATATTGGTGTCACTTATGGGCCAGGTTTAGTAGGGGCTCTCTTGGTAGGTGTATCAGCTGCGAAAGCGTTATCCTTTGCAAAAGATATTCCCTTAGTAGGTGTTCATCATATGGAAGGGCACATCTTTGCGAACTTCTTGTTACATCCTGATTTAGAACCGCCTTTCTTGTGCTTAGTTGTATCTGGTGGTCATACTATGATTGTTCATGTCACAGATTATGAAAGTTTTCAGGTACTAGGACAAACACGTGATGATGCGGCGGGTGAAGCCTTCGATAAAATTGCTCGTGTATTAGGCTATCCTTACCCAGGGGGACCACATATTGATGCATTGGCGAAACAAGGTAATCCTGATGCTATCGATTTTCCAAGGCCTTTATTGGAAAAAGGAAATTTTGACTTTAGTTTCAGTGGTTTGAAGTCAGCTGTTCTTAACTACATCAATGGAAAACAACAAAAAGGTGAATCTATCCGTCATGAAGATGTGGCAGCCTCCTTTCAGAAGGCCATTACAGACGTATTAGTAGAAAAAATGAAAGAAGCGGCTCATACATTAGGAGAAACGAAGATTGCCTTAGCGGGTGGTGTATCGGCAAATAGTGGGTTGCAACGAGATTTACAAGCTATGTGTCAAGCAGAGGGCTTAACGTATCTCACGGCAGGGTCTATGTTGGCTACTGACAATGCGGCCATGATTGGATGTCGAGCATACTATATGGCACAATCTGGAAAATTCAGCAATTACACATTGAATGCAAAACCGTCCATTCCATTGGGCAGTGATTTGTGGAAAGAGAACCAACATGGCTAGTTGGAAAGACATCATAGATAAAGAAACAGATTTATATCCTACACAACAGGCTTTACTATTGCAGTTTTCTCAGCGATTAAGCTTTGGTAAAGCCATCAGTGAACAAGGGGTGTCCCTCTTAGTGCAAGCTAAGGATGGGCACCTTTTGCTCAGCGGTGCACTAGATAACAATCATACAGGAATGGTACAGAAATACGAAGTACCTATGGACCATCCTTTCCAGCAGATGTTACGTAGTGGTAAACCTTATGCAGGTATCATGGATTGGGAAGAACCTACGGATACAGGGGCAGTCATTGAGCCTTACTATGCCTATGTATACCCCATCGTAGATAATGGAGGTAAGTGTATTGGAGCTTGTGCATTCACGAATCCTGTGTCTGAAGTATATTCCAACCGCTATGACGAGTTTATGTCTATTGTGTCACAGACGACATTTCAAGGTATGTTGGTGCCACAGTTGCAGCAACCAGAGCTGTATGAAGGAATTTCCGTCCTAGATGGAATACTCTTTTTTGAGCAAGATGGAACCATACTCTATGCGAACCGAGCGGCGAAAAAACTAGGGGACATCTTTGGTATTGATCGACGGTTACAGGGGACATCCATTTACAGTAGTACACTGAAAGTAGGTCGCATCAAAAAGGCCTTAGAAGATAGGGTGGGAACCATTGATGAAGAATTGTATGGTGATATTGCTCTGCGACAAGTGATGATCCCCGTCGTCCTTGGGGTCAAGTGGAAGCGTGGCATTTTAGTCTTACAAGATAAAACAGAATTACGGAAGAGAGATCAAGAATTACTGGTGAAAAACTCTGTCATTAAAGAAGTGCACCATCGAGTGAAAAATAATTTGCAGTCTGTGGCAGGCTTATTGCGCATGCAAAGTCGTCGTAGTGGGTCCGATGATGTGAAACAAGCCTTACAAGATAGTATTCATCGTATTGAAAGTATGGCTCTTGTTCATGAAATCGTATCAAACTTTGATGAAGATTATGTATCGTTGCGCAGTATTATCGAAGAATTGTGGCGTTTGTTGCGACAAGGACTGGGATCCTCTGAACAACGAATCGAAATGGAATATACAGGGGATGATATTATTATGTCATCCCACAAGGCCAGCTATGTGTCCTTGGTCATGAATGAACTCTTTTCCAATCTCTTTAAACATGCTTTTAAAAATAAAACAGAAGGACAAGTTCAAGTAGAAGTGCGAGATGTAAAAGATACAGAGAATCGTGATATGTTGAACATTATCATCACTGACACAGGTTGTGGGTTGCCAGAGGACTTTGAAAGCACCAGACAACGTAGATTGGGATTACAAATTATTGACAACTTAGTACGGAATGAATTAGATGGAACGATTGCATGGACATCCCAAGAAACAGGGACTGTAGTAGATATTTGGATTCATAAAGGAGAAGAGTATGCGCGTCTTAGTAGTAGATGATGAGTCGCTAATTCGCATGGACTTGCGAGATATATTAGAAAGCCAAGGCCATACCGTTATAGGGGAAGGGGCTAATGGAGTGGAAGCCATTCAACTATGCCAAGACCTTGCGCCTGACATAGTGCTCATGGATGTGAAGATGCCTGAGTTAGACGGCATTGAGGCAGCGCGTCAAATTCGCCACAAACGATTAGCACCAGTGGTGCTCTTAACGGCGTACAGCCAAGATGATTTAATTCAAAAGGCATCCCAGTCGGGGGTATACGGCTATTTGATTAAGCCTTTACGAGAATCGGATCTAGGTCCAGCACTACAGATGGCGATGAGTCGATTTCAAGAAGAACGAGGTTTGCTGGAACAGGTGAAAGATTTAACAAGCTCTTTAGAAGAACGGAAATATGTGACGAAAGCAACGGGTATATTGATGGAGGTGCACGGATTTTCTGAGGAAAAGGCGTATGAAAAAATACGAGCTTTCAGTATGGATAAACGTATTAGCCTAGTGGAAACGTGTAAAAAAATTATCGCAGCCCATGAGGCAAAATCCTAACCATGAAAAAGTATTTAGTCAAAAAGTCAAAAAGGGGTTGCAAAAATTTAAAAATGATTTATAATAATACTTGTAATTAGCACTCACTCTTATTGAGTGCTAACATCGATATTTTAGTGTATATGAGAAGAGGTATAACAATGAAACCATTAGGCGATCGTGTCATTATTCGTGTATTAGAAGTAGAAACAAAAACGGAAAGTGGTATCTTTTTAGCATCTTCCACAAAGGAACGTCCATCTGAAGGTACAGTTATCGCTGTAGGCCCTGGTAAATTGTGTGACAATGGCGAACGTGTAAAACCAGAAGTAGAAGTGGGCAATACAGTTATGTTCTCCAAATATGCTGGCACTGAGTTCAAAATTGATGGTGTTGACCATTTAATCATCAGTGAAAAAGATATTTTAGCAGTATTATAATCTAAGCAATCAGCGGGATAATTCCCCATAGAGGAGGCTATACAATGGCAAAAGAAATTTTATTTAACGAAGAAGCACGCCGTGCATTAGGCCGTGGCGTTGACCAACTAGCAAATGCTGTAAAAGTAACATTAGGACCTAAAGGTCGCAATGTAGTATTAGAGAAAAAATTTGGTGCTCCCACAATCACTAACGATGGCGTGACTATCGCTCGTGATATTGAACTTCCAGATCCATTTGAAAACATGGGTGCTCAATTAGTGAAAGAAGTAGCTACAAAAACTAATGATGTAGCTGGTGACGGCACTACAACAGCGACTGTATTAGCACAAGCTATGATTCAAGAAGGTATGCGCAATGTAGCGGCTGGTGCGAACCCAATGATCCTTAAGAAAGGTATTGAATTAGCCGTAAAAAAATTAGTAGCTGAAATTCAATCCAAAGCTATCGATGTAAACGGTAAACAAGACATCGCTCAAGTAGCATCTGTATCTGCCGCTGACGAAGAAATCGGCGCTTTGATTGCAGAAGCAATGGACCGTGTAGGTAACGACGGTGTTATCACTGTAGAAGAATCTAAAACATTACAAACTGAATTGAACGTAGTAGAAGGTATGCAATTCGACCGCGGTTATTTATCTCCTTACATGGTAACTGACCCAGATAAAATGGAAGCTGTTGTAAATGAACCATTGATCTTGATCACTGACCGCAAAATTTCTGTAATCGCTGATTTATTACCAGCTCTTGAAAAAGTGGTAAAACTAGGTAAAGAACTTGTGATCATCGCTGAAGATGTAGACGGCGAAGCATTGGCTACATTAGTGGTGAACCGCCTTCGTGGTACATTAAAAGCAGTGGCTGTGAAAGCGCCTGGCTTCGGCGACCGTCGTAAAGCTATGTTAGAAGATATTGCTATCTTAACTGGTGGTGTTGTGATCAGTGAAGAAGTGGGCTTGAAATTAGAAAATGTAGATTTAGAACACTTGGGTACTGCTCGTCAAGTTCGTATCACAAAAGACGAAACTATCATCGTTGACGGCAATGGGGACAAAGACGTAATCGCTCGTCGTGTAGCACAAGTTCGTGCGCAAGCAGAAGAAGCGACTTCCGAATTCGACAAAGAAAAATTACAAGAACGTTTGGCTAAATTGTCTGGTGGTGTAGCTGTTATCGAAGTAGGTGCCGCAACAGAAGTGGAATTGAAAGATAAAAAACTTCGCATCGAAGACGCATTGAATGCGACTCGTGCAGCTGTGGAAGAAGGTATCGTTGCAGGTGGTGGTACTACATTGATTGATATTATCCCAGCATTAGACGGTATCGAAGCTAATGGCGACGTATTGACAGGTATAAACCTTGTGCGCCGTGCTGTGGAAGAGCCTCTTCGCCAAATCGCTTACAATGCAGGTTTAGAAGGTTCCGTGGTAGTAGAACGCGTAAAATCTACTGAAAGCGGCATCGGTTTCAATGCATTAACAGAAGAATATGTAGACATGGTAAAAGCTGGTATCGTGGACCCTGCTAAAGTAACACGCTCTGCCTTGCAAAATGCAGCATCCATTGCAGCGCTAGTATTAACTACTGAATCCATAGTAGCTGATAAAGTAGATGAAAATGCTCCAATGATGCCTCCAATGCCTCCAATGGGCGGTATGGGCGGTATGATGTAATCTATAATCATATAGATTAACTATACGATTTACCTAAATAAACGATATGAGACTATGAACGAATAGATATCTATTTGTTCATAGTCTTTTTTGTATTAATAATCTACCTAGTTACTCTTTTTAGGTTATAGTTTTTAATTTACAAATAATCATTTGAATTTAACAAATTGATAATGTTATAGCTTTTAACATCAAAAATAATAAAAACTAATGGAAAATCATTATTGACAATTAAAGCAAATAGTTTTATAATTAGTCCATAAATTAACGGAGAATAATTATCCGTTGTTAAGAAAGGTAGTTTTTAATTTATATTATATGTATAAGTTTACAAAGGAGAAAGTTATGAAAGAAGAAAAATTGACAACAGCCTTTGGCGCTCCTGTCCCTGACAATAACAACAGTGCGACAGCTGGAAAACGTGGTCCTGTATTGATGCAAGACGTGTGGTTGATGGAAAAGTTAGGCCACTTCGCTCGTGAAGTGATTCCTGAACGCCGTATGCATGCAAAAGGATCTGGTGCGTTTGGTACTTTCACAGTAACAAATGACATTACAAAATATACGAAAGCAAAAGTGTTCTCCGAAGTGGGCAAACAAACTGATTTGTTCGTACGTTTTTCCACAGTAGCTGGCGAACGTGGTGCTGCTGATGCAGAACGAGATATCCGTGGTTTTGCTGTGAAAATGTACACAGAAGAAGGTAACTGGGATTTAGTAGGTAACAACACACCAGTATTCTTCATTCGCGATCCATTGCAATTCCCTGATTTAAACCGTGCGGTAAAACGTAATCCTGAAACTAACTTACGTGATGCCACTGCAAACTGGGATTTCTGGACTAGCTTGCCAGAAGCAATGCACCAAATTACTATCGTAATGAGTGATCGTGGTATTCCTGACGGATATCGTCATATGCATGGTTTCGGTTCCCACACATATAGCTTAATCAATGCAAATGACGAGCGCGTATGGGTTAAATTCCATTGGGTATGCCAACAACCAATTAAAAACTTAACTGAAGAAGAAGCATCTGCGATTATTGCGAACGATCGTGAAAGTGCACAACGTGACTTATTCGATGCTATCGCTAAAGGTGATTTCCCTCGTTGGAAATTGTATATCCAAGTGATGACAGAAGAACAAGCGGAAGCACTTCCATATAACCCATTCGACCTTACAAAAGTATGGTATAAAAAAGACTTCCCATTAATCGAAGTAGGGGTAATGGAATTGAATCGCAACCCTGAAAACTACTTCCAAGATGTAGAACAAGCAGCATTTGCTCCATCCACAATCATCCCTGGCATTGGATTCAGTCCTGACCGCATGTTACAAGGTCGTTTGTTCTCCTATGCAGATGCGCAACGTTACCGCTTAGGTACAAACTATCCATCTATTCCTGTAAATGCGCCTAAATGCCCATTCAATTCTTATCATCGTGATGGACAAGGTCGTGTAGATGGCAACCATGGTGCGACTATTGGGTATGCTCCAAATAGCTTTGGCCAATGGGCTAACCAACCACAATACAAAGACCCAGGATACGATGTATCTGGTAAAGCATACCAATACGACTTCCGTGAAGATGATTCCGATTATTACACACAACCTGGTAAATTGTTCCGTCTCATGACTCCAGAACAACAACAAGTATTGTTCAAAAATACAGCGAACAATATGGCAGGAGTTCCATTGTTTATCCAAGAACGTCATGCAAAGCATTGTTATGCATGTGACCCTGCATACGGTGAAGGCGTTGCAAAAGCATTGGGTATTACAGTAGATTTCTCTACACCGGCTGACATCGGATAACACTTGAAGCGCTATTTGTTTATGGCGTTCCTTTGAAAATAGTATAATCGTAGGAGTGCGACACATTCCCTCACAAACGGTATTTCATAATGTTTGTTCGGGAACATGTCGCACTCCTTTTGCATGGTCATGACTTTGTCGGAAGGAACACCATAGACTGCTACGCGCAACTACGTTCAAAGGAAGATTCGGGAATAGGTGGCACGCCTTCTTTCTGTTATTATCACTTTGATAAAAGGGAGGCAATAGATTGCTATAGTAACTATGATTATAGGTAGATTTTTAGCAGTAATGAACGTATAATAAATGATGTTAGAATGAAGTATGTGAGAGTATATAAGGAAGGGATATAATTATGGTTCATTTTTTGTTGCGTGGTAAACCTACGTATGTTAACTTTGGAATATTGGTGTTGAGAGTAGCTTTAGGAATCTCTATGGCTTATCATGGATATTTGAAGTTTTTAGGCGGTGCATCTGGGTTATATAAGGTAGGTGCCATGTTAGCCACTCTAGGAGTACCTGGATATTTTGAATTTTTTGGTGCGATGGCTGCAATTTGTGAGTTCTTAGGTGGTATTTTGGTTGCATTTGGGTTATTTACTCGCTTAGGAGCATTTTTGTTAGCTGGAGTTTTATTTACGGCCACTCTTCTTCATGTAGATGCAGGTTTTTTTGCTTGGGACTATCCGTCGCAAATGGGATTTGCTGCATTAGCTATATTCTTTATGGGTGGTGGGCGATATAGCGTGGATTGTTCCCTATTCGGGAAGTAACTTGTTGTGCTATGTAGCCTGTGGCATTCTAATCTGAATAGAAGTAAAGGGAGGAGCACGGTATACTTCTCACAAACGGCACTACGTAATGTTTGTTCGGAGCACACCGTGCTCTTCTTGAGGGTATCTAATGTATGCAGTAAGGAACGCCACAAGTTTACTACGCTCAATTGCGTTTCTTAAGGAGGAGCATGCCATGAGCTTTTTATATTTGTGCGAACTAGGTAGTAAAGAATACCACAAGGCTACTACTTGCAACTGCATTCCATAGGTGAGATTATATTTTTATAAGTCATATATATCATTTAATATATACATTCTATAGAATCTTTACAATTCTATAGAATGTATGTTACAATACGTTACGGTGTTCACAGATTACCATTGCTTGATGGCATAGTGATATGTACATTTTTCAAGAGTAATCGTATATCTTGTTAAGGCTTAGGCAGGATGTGCCATCCCTTATTGAGATACTACATGGAGAAGGCCTATTGTTTTATAAATTGCTATGTTACAGAAAGAGGCTGTTACATGGTGTATTACAAATAGATTGAGGAGTTATGATGAACGCAAAGACAATCCCATTTACAAAAGAACAATTAGAAAAGATTATCGCCCAATATCCAACGCCATTCCACATTTATGATGCGAAGGGCATTATGGATAATATGCGCGCATTTTTGGATGCATTCAATTGGGCACCAGGATTTAAACAATATTTTGCTGTAAAAGCAACACCAAATCCATATATTATGAAAATGATGAAAGAAATTGGTATTGGTGCAGATTGTTCTTCTATGGCAGAACTAATTTTAAGTGAGAAGGTAGGCATCACAGGAGATGATATTATGTTCTCTTCCAATGATACGCCATACGAAGAATATAAAAAGGCCATGGAATTAGGAGCTATCATCAATTTAGATGACATTACGCATATTGCTTATTTGGAACAACATGGTGACCTGCCAGACCGTTTCTGTTTCCGTTATAATCCAGGCTCTTTAAAAGAGGGGGGCAACACTATCATCGGTTTGCCTGAAGAAGCTAAATACGGTATGACAGAAGCGCAAATCATGGAAGCTATCAACTATTTGAAAGGAAAAGGTATTACTAACTTTGGGTTACATACTATGGTAGTATCCAATGAACTTGATATTGATGGATTGGTGGGCACTGCAGAATTAATGTTTAGTCTAGCATTGCGCGTGAAAGAACAAACGGGTGTAGAAGTTTCTTTCATCGACCTTGGTGGTGGTATTGGTGTTGCCTATAAACCTGAACAAACACCAGTAGATTACAAAGTGTTAAGTGCTGGAGTGAAAGAATCCTATGATCGTTTAATTCTTGGTACTGGTCATAGTCCGATTCAGTTAGCCTATGAATGTGGTCGTATGGTGACAGGTCCTTATGGTTATTTGGTGGCTACTGCAATTCACAAAAAAGATATTTACAAACATTACATTGGCTTAGATGCATGCATGTCTAATTTGATGCGTCCAGCTTTATATGGCTCTTATCATCATATTACGGTGATGGGAAAAGAAAACGAGCCTGCTACCATGACTTATGATGTGACAGGATCTTTATGTGAAAATAATGATAAGTTTGCTATTGATCGTCAATTACCAAAAATTGATATGGGTGACCGCATTGTGATTCATGATGCTGGTGCACATGGTCATGCTATGGGCTTCAATTACAATGGTAAACTGCGCTCAGCAGAATTGTTGTTGCATGAAGATGGTAGTGTTACACAAATTCGTCGAGCAGAAACGTTAGACGATTATTTCGCAACTTTAGATTTTTCTAATTTATAATTAGAAGTGTAGAGGCTATCCTTTACAATAATTATTTACATTTATATAGACATATGCTGTATTATTTTTAAGAAGCTGTCATAGCTTATAGAAGAATGGAGCATATGTCTATTTGTATATAATTAATATTGAAAGTAAGAGACCTTGGTCAGAGTAGATATAGAATCTCTACAGGTAGCTTCAGTAACATATACATGCATGATTTATTAATGTTAAATAAAGCATTGTTATGGTAACTACAATCTATATAGATTGTAGTAGCTTTGACAAATCAGTTTATGTGTATACGATGGCATTATTAAATATCGTTCTAATATCCCTAAAAAAATATAGGAATAGCATTTACAATATTGAGGAAATTCGGTATAATAAAAATTGTTGAGTCTCTTGGTAGAGAATTTAAATTTCAATATGCTATAGATGAATAGATGGTATATCAATATATCATTAAATTCATAGTGAAATAGTAGAAATTAGCTTGCGGTTCGAGTCTATACAAGGTATAATATAGTTAGTATATTTACTATTTTAGATGTAAGCCAAAGTGGCGTTCTCATGCTATGAATATGACAGCGGATTACACTTTGGTGGAATCCGTTTTTTTACGGTATTCGACACATTCTAAGACCTAACTAGTCTTCTTTTGTATATAGTAGCTTATTTGATAAGGAGTGACATACGTGGCAGAATTACTTCGCGTAGACAATGTGCGTGCCTCTATTGAAGAAAAAGAAATCTTAAAGGGCATCAATCTAACAATTAATAAAGGTGAAATCCATGTAGTAATGGGCACAAATGGTGCTGGTAAATCTACATTGGCAAATGTAATTATGGGTAATCCAGCTTATGAAGTAACAGAAGGGTCCATCGTATTTGATGGTGAAAACATTACAGAAGAAGCTGTTAATGATCGTGCAAAAAAAGGCATTTTTATGTCCTTCCAGCATCCAATTTCCGTACCAGGTATTACTGTAGAAAATTTCATTCGTACAGCTAAAAATACTATCACAGGTGAAAACGTACGCGCCTTGGCTTTCAAAAAAGAATTGAAAACAAAAATGGAAGAATTATCCTTTGATACATCTTACGCTAACCGTTATGTCAATGAAGGTTTCTCTGGTGGTGAAAGAAAGAAAAATGAAATTCTTCAAATGTCTATTTTAAACCCTAAATTAGCTATTTTGGATGAAACTGATTCCGGTCTTGACGTAGATGCTGTTCGTATCGTATCTGAAGGTGTAAACCGTTTCCATAATGAAGAGAACGCAGTATTAATTATCACTCACCATAATCAAATTCTTCAAAAATTGAATCCAAATTACGTGCATATCTTAATTGATGGTCGTATCGTAAAAACTGGTGGCCCTGAATTAGTTCGTGAAATCGAAGAAAAAGGCTACGACGCATATAAAAATTTAGCATAGGAGGATTGCATGGAAGCGAGAAAGAAAACTCAAATTGAGGAGATGGATCGCGGCGTCTATGACATTCGTAATGAATTTGAATTCTCCTATAAATCAGAAGCTGGTTTAACAGAAGATATCATTCGTGAAATGTGGGCTAATAAAAATGAACCACAATGGATGTTAGATTTCCGCTTAAAATCCCTTGAAATTTACAATCAATTAGATGTTCCTAATTGGGTGCCTGATATTAGTGCTTTAAATATGGCGGATATCGTGACCTATGTAAAACCTAAAATTGATATGAAAGAAGACTGGAATGAAGTTCCAGACGATATTAAAGATACATTTGACCGCCTTGGTATTCAAGAAGCTGAAAAAACATCTTTGGCTGGTGTAGGCGCTCAATATGACTCTGAAGTTGTATATCACAGTATTCAAGAAGACTTGATTCGTCAAGGTGTTGTGTACACAGATATGCAAACAGCACTTCATGAACATGAAGATTTGGTAAAACAATATTTCATGACATTGGTGCCTCCAACAGACCATAAGTTTGCAGCTTTGCATGGTGCAGTTTGGTCAGGTGGTTCTTTCGTATATGTACCAAAAGGAGTAACTGTAGACATTCCTTTACAGTCTTATTTCCGATTAAACGCTCCAGGAGCAGGTCAATTTGAACATACGTTGATTATCGTAGAAGAAGGAGCGAAAGCGCACTTCATAGAAGGCTGTTCCGCACCAAAATATAATGTAGCTAACTTACATGCTGGTTGCGTTGAATTATTCGTAAAAGATAATGCTACATTACGCTATTCAACTATCGAAAACTGGTCTAAAAATATGTATAACTTGAATACAAAACGTAGTCGAGTTGGTAAAAATGGTACTATCGAGTGGGTATCTGGTTCCTTTGGTTCCGCTGTATCTTGCTTATATCCAATGAGTATCTTGGCTGGTGAAGGCGCGCATTGTGAATTTACAGGTGTTACATTTGCTGGTGAAGGTCAGTATCTTGATACAGGGGCAAAAGTAATTCATGCGGCGCCACATACAACAAGTAATGTTAACTCTAAATCCATTTCTAAGAGCGGTGGTACAGCAATTTACCGTGGTGTATTGAACATTGGTAAAAATGCAGATCATTCCAAAGCAACTGTTTCTTGTGAGTCTTTGATGTTAGACCAAGAATCCCAATCTGATACTATTCCATCTATTACCATTGAAAATGATAATGTCGATTTAGGACATGAAGCAAAAATTGGCCGTATTTCTGATGAAGCGATTTTCTATTTAATGACTCGTGGTATTAGTGAAGAAGAGGCAAGAGCTATGCTTGTACGTGGTTTCGTAGAACCAATTTCAAAAGAATTACCATTAGAATACGCTGTAGAAATGAATAATTTAATTACCTTAGAGCTTGAAGGTTCTATCGGTTAGGAGGTTAGGATGAGCAAGACATTACATTTTAATGAATTGCCTAGACCGACTTTCCGTTGGTTAAAGGTAAATCATACAGAAGGCAATGTATGGCCTGGTACAGAAGGTGCAACGGTGACAGTAGAAGGATCCAAGCACATTGTCACAGATATTACAAATAAAGAATTATTAGAGTCCTCTTATGAAGGCGTACATGCGGGTGCTTTACGCGATGCATCACATCATTTTACGCATGGCTATCACATTCAAGTGCCATCTGGTGCTAAAGAAGCCTTGACTATTGTTCTTGGTGTGCAAGGTGCGGTGAGTGAAAGAACACGCCTACAAATCGAAGCTGAAAAAGACTCTACGTTAGAGTTAACACTTTGCTTGAAAGGTGAAGCAACTGATGGTCATATAGGATTACTTTCAGAAATCGTATCTCATACAGGGGCTTCCGTAGTGTTCAAGAAAGTACAATTGTTAACTGGTAAGGTGCAACAATTTGAGCACCGGTATACACGAGTAGAGGAATCTGGTCATGTAGAGTTTATCAATGTTGAATTGGGTGGTTCTGAAAACTTCTTAAATTACCAAGAAGATTTAGTAGGTGACTACGCAGAAGTTGAACATGATTTGGGATACTGTGGTACTGATACACAAGTATTTGATATCGCTATGTTAATGAAACATATAGGTAGAAAAACAATCAGTAATATCAATAACTTAGGTGCATTGAATGGTTCTTCTAAAAAGTCATTCCGTGGTACCTTAGATTTCTTGCGTGGTAGTATTGCATCAGAAGGTGCAGAAGAAGATACATGTTTGTTGTTAACTCCAAAAGTTAAATCTATCTCTTTACCATTGTTGCTATGTAAAGAAGATAATGTATCTGGTAATCACGCATCTAGTGCTGGTCAATTAGACCAAGCCAAATTATTCTATTTGATGAGTCGTGGATTCAATGAAGATGAAGCAAAACATATCATCGTAGAATCTATGCTACGACCATTGATTGATCGTATTGGTAATGAAGAAATGGAAGAAACTGCCTTAGCAGTACTACGACAAAAAATATAATTGAGAGGGATAGTATGAAACCAATAGCAGAGGCATATAAAGATTTTCCAGTTTTAGCAAGAACACATCGTGGTAAACGCATTGCGTATTTAGATAGTGGTGCGACTACACAAATTCCAGTACCTGTAATGAAAGCTTTAGAAGAACATATGGCAAACCACAATGGAAACCCTCATCGTGGGGCTCATGTGCTTGCTATGGAAGCATCCGAGGCTTATGAAGGTACTCGGGATGTGGTGCAACGATTTATTAATGCCCGTAAACGAGAAGAGATCATCTTTACTAGAAATACTACAGAAAGTTTGAACTTAATTGCTCATTCATATGCATTAAAGCATGTAAAAGCGGGAGATAAAATTGTCATCACTGTAGCAGAGCATCATGCAAACCTTGTGACTTGGCAATATGTATGCCGAATGACAGGTGCTACCTTAGAATATATGTACTTAGATGAAACCGGTCATATCAAAGATGGTGAAATGGATAAAATTGACGAATCTACAAAAATAGTATCCTTTGCCCATGTAAGTAATGTATTAGGTATGGAATTTCCTGTACAAGAATTGGTAGAACGAGCGCATGCTGTTGGTGCTATCGCTATTTTGGATGGAGCGCAATCAGCTCCACATAAAGCTATAGATGTACAAGCTTTAGACTGCGATTTCTTCGTATTCTCAGGACATAAAATGTGTGCCTCTCAAGGTATTGGTGTTGTGTATGGTAAATATCACTTATTAGAAGATATGGATCCATTTCTATTTGGTGGTGATATGATTGAGTATGTGAAAGAGCAAACTACAACATTCAATGAGGTCCCTTATAAATTTGAGGCAGGTACACCCAATGCACATGGTGCTATTACATTGAAAGCTGCCATTGAGTATTTGGAACAGTTTGGTATGGATGCTATCCATGAATATGAACAAGAGTTAGTGCGCTATATATTACCTAAATTAGCGGCTATGCCACATATTCATTTATTGGGTACTGCTAACCCGGAAGAAAAGCACGGGGTTATTGCGTTTACAGTAGATGATGTACATCCACACGATGTAGCGACTATCATGGATAGCCATGGGGTGTGCTTACGTTCCGGTCATCATTGTGCACAACCACTAGGTGCTTATTATGGGGTGCCTGCATCCAACAGAATTAGTATGTACATTTATACTAAAAAAGAAGATTTAGATCAATTTTTAGAAGCCCTGAAAACAGTTCGACCAACCATGGGCTTGTCAGAGTAAGGAGAATACCATGGAAATGGATCAAGTGTATACGGAACTGATTTTGGAGCATAACCAAGACAAGCGTAATAAGCGTTTGTTAGAGGTGTTTACTGCTAGCGAGCATGGTCATAATCCAAGTTGTGGAGATGATTTGACGCTACAAGTGAACGTGGTGGATGGCATTGTAAAAGATGCTGCTTATACAGGTTCCGGCTGTGCTATCAGCCAAGCATCGGCATCTATGATGATTGATGTCATTACTGGTAAATCTCTAGAAGAAGCATTCCAATTGGTGGACCTTTTCTTAGGGATGATAAAAAAAGAAGTGACAGATGAAGATGAATTAGAAGCCTTAGAAGATGCTATAGCTTTGCAAAATATTTCTAATATGCCAGCTCGTGTTAAATGTGCTGTGCTTGCCTGGCACACATTACGTGAAGCATTGAAGAAGTAAAAAGAAGGCTGCTACAGAATGAATCTACATTCTTAAGCAGCCTTTTTGTGTATAAAAAAGATAGGTGATATATATCACCTATCTTATATTTCTTGTGTTCTTAGATTACCACTGACCCTCTTGGTGCTCTTTTAATAGTTTTACCACGCGAGGTCCACAGCCTTTACCGCCACAAGCACCGGTACCGGCGCTTGTGCGTTCTCTGATTTTAGGGAATGTATCACAACCGTCTAAGATTGCTTCTTTAATGGCTTTTCTTGTTATACTACGGCAAGTGCAAACTTTTGTTAATTTATCTAAAATGGCCGTAGGAATTTGATTGTCTTCCATACTGTCCTCCTGTATATAGAAACTTTTCTTTACATAGTATACTCTTCAATTCTTGTGTTGTAAAGGATGGTTAGAAAGCTTTTACAAATATAAGGTAGATTGCTATGTATTGTATGGTGATACGTATTGAGTTTGTTCTATAAGAGTTAGTATTGGAAAGTAAGTAGATAATAGTAGAAGTTATAATTGGTAAGATTACGAACATATTGATAGAGTGTAAAGAAACATTTGGTAAAGCCGAATGTATTGATATATCAGATACTATATAGGAGTTATTATGATTTGTGTTATTTTTGATTTGGATGGAACATTAACAGATTCTCATGAAGGGATTTTAAAATCTATACGTCATGCGTTAACGAGTATGAACCATCCCATTCCTGATGAGGATACATTACAATTGTTTATTGGTCCACCGTTGGCAGATTCTTTTAAAGAGCATTGCCATATGACAGATGAAGAGGTGGAGCAGGCTTATAACTTTTTCAAAGAACGGTATGATTCTATTGGGAAATATGAAAATGCAGTGTATCCTCAAATTGAGGAAACTTTGAAAGCACTACGTAAGACAGGCGCTTATATTGGGATTGCTACAGCAAAGCCAGAAGATCAGGCAAAGGATATTATTAAGCATTTTAAATTAGACCCTTATTTTGAGGTGATTCGTGGTGCCAATCGTGAAATTGGGTTAGTACATAAAAAAGATATCTTGCAAGAAGCTTTACAAGATATGAATAAGGTGACTGAACTTAAATATAAAATCTCTCGTTGGTATATGGTGGGAGATCGTAAATATGATATGGAAGCTGCCAAGGAATTGAATTGTGTGGCTATGGGGGTATCCTATGGATTTGACAAA
>UQVF01000011.1 GCA_900544365.1 uncultured Veillonella sp.
TCTATAGTATATTCTATAGTATATTCTCAGAAATTCTCCCATAGTTTTGAGATAACCAAATAGACATCTGCCACTCATCTAATATGAATAGAAACAATACAAAACCCCCGACTTTCACAATTATGTGAAAGCCGAGGGCTAATCATTTCGCTATTTAATTATTTACGAGCCATAGATTTACGTACGTCGAAAGCAACCGCTACAACAATGATTAAACCTTTAATAATTAATTGCCAGTATGGTCCCATACCAACGAATGTTAAACCATAGTTAATAACTGTAAAAATCAGTACACCAGCGATGATACCAGGTACAGTACCGATACCTCCAGTGATGGATACACCACCTACAACAGATGCAGCGATAGCATCTAACTCATACATGTTACCATAGTTATTGGTAGCACCACCCGTACGAGCAGCTTCTAAGATACCGCCTACGCCATATAAGGCACCAGCGATAACATAGATAATCACCAATGTTACTGCTACATTGATACCAGATACCACAGCCGCTTGTGGATTACCACCGATGGCAAACATGTTTTTACCAAGAATCGTTTTGTTATATACCACATACATGATTAAGGAAATGATAGCGGCGATAATAACGATGTACGGAATCGTCATAAACCCTAAGTCTAAAGAACCTGTACCAATTTGTGTAAATTCAGGACGTAAACCACCAATTGGTTGGGAGTTATTTGGTTCCATATCAAAATACAAGGAACAAATACCATAAGTAATAACCATAGTACCTAATGTGGAAATAAATGGTACGATTTTTAAATAGGCTACAATCAAACCAGATACTAATCCGATAATAGCCCCCACCACGATAGCAATCACGATTGGCAGAATCAATGGTAGTTCTGGTAAATGTTCAAAGAACGGACGTGGATAATCTGGCAACTGTGTTAAGGATGCTGATACCACAGCAGTCAAACCAACCACACGCCCTGCAGATAAGTCACAACCGGCAGTAATCAAAATCATAGCAGAACCTAATGCAATGATAATACGTGGGGAAGACTGAATTAAAATGTCACGAAAACTTGTGACGGATAAAAAGTTTGGGCTATACATAGAAATAGCCGCTACTAGTACTACTAGTACTAAATAGATAATATTTTGGGAAAGAAACTTTCCTAACTTACCTTGGCTCATACGATACCTCCTAGACTAAACCAGCCGTAGCTAGTTCCATTATTTTTTCTTCTGTCGCTTCATGAGCATCTAAAATCCCGCTCATATAACCATTACTCATTACCATGACACGGTCACTCATACCTAATAACTCTGGCATTTCTGAGGAAATCATAATAATACTTTTTCCCGCGCTAGCTAGTTCATTGATAATAGAGTAAATCTCATATTTAGCACCTACGTCAATGCCTCGTGTTGGCTCATCTAACAATAGGATTTCTGGATTTGTATTTAACCAACGAGCAATCAATACTTTTTGTTGATTACCACCAGAAAGACTCTGAATTTTCGTCTCAGTAGAAGGTGTTTTCACTCGTAAAGAAGCAACGCCTTCTTTTGTATCATCTAAGCGTTTTACATCATTTAATATTTTAAACTTATTTTCATATTTAGGTAATGCTGCCATTGTTGTATTATCTACAATAGTAAGCATTGGGAAAATCCCTGTCGCACGTCTTTCTTCTGTAAGTAATGCCATACCCAATTTTTTAGCATCTCTCGGGTGACGAATGCGTACTTCTTTATCATGCATATAAATCTTACCAGATTCAATGCCTCGAAGACCAAATAAAGCCTCAATAACCTCTGTACGCTGCGCACCTACCAATCCACCAACACCAAGAACCTCGCCTTTACGTAAGGAAAAGCTCACATTTTTGAAGGAGTGCGGATTTACAGATGTTAAGTTTTCTACACGTAATACTTCTTCTGTTGGAGTATTTGTTTTCTCTGGGAATAACTGTGTCATTTCGCGACCTACCATTCGTTGAATAATTAGGTCTGTAGTTAATTCATCCGCATGCCAAGTGCCTATATATTGACCATCACGCATAATCGTTACTTCATCAGATATGCGTAGGATTTCTTCCATCTTATGAGAAATATAAATGATTGCAACTCCTTTTTTACGTAAGGAGTTAATAATTTTAAATAGATGTTCTACTTCATCACTGGTAAGAGAAGAAGTTGGCTCATCCATAACGATAATTCGTGCTTGATGCGAAACTGCTTTAGCAATCTCAATATTTTGTAATTTAGATACTGATAAATCACCAGCTAATTGTTCAGGATCGATATCTACGTCGATTTCATTAAACAATGCCAATGTATCTTCCTTCATTTTTTTATGATCCACAAATGTGAAAGGACCAATTTTCTTTGTTGGAAAGCGACCTAACCATAGGTTTTCCATTACATTACGTTGCAATACTGGGTATAGCTCTTGATGAATCATAGAAATTCCAAGTCCAAGAGCTTTCCGAGAATCCGTCATTTCTACAACTTCATCATCGATGACAATATCACCTTGATCTGGCTTATAAATACCGAACAGGCATTTCATAAGAGTAGACTTTCCAGCGCCATTTTCTCCCATTAGAGCATGTACGGTGCCTGGTCGGACTTTGAAAGTGACATTATCCAAGGCCTTTACGCCAGGAAATTCCTTCGTAATTTGGCGCATTTCTAATATGTACTCGCCCATACATTTTCCTCCTATTAATCAGACAATAAAGGGGGCGAATGCCCCCTTACTGCATTTTCCTATCTGTCACCTAAAATTTTATCCGCATTTTCTTTTGTTACGATTTCATAAGGTATCCAAATATATTTACCATCAACAATTTCAAAACCTACATTGTCTTTATTAGGTGTTTCGCCTTTTGCTAATACATAAGAAAGATTGAATACAGCTTGGCCTTGTTTTTTAGCATTATTTAATACTGTTCCAAGTAAAGTGCCGTCTTTTAATGCTTGTACTGCAGGAGTTGTTGCATCTACACCTACTACTGGAATGTATTTACCATTTGTAAAGTAACCAGCTGCTTTCAACGCTTCAATAGCACCTAATGCCATATCATCATTATTACTGATTACAGCATCAATTTTATCGCCATAACGACTTAGGAAGGCTGCCATTTTTTCTTGGCCTTTAACACGATCCCACATACCTGTATCGCTTGCTAATTCTTCTACTTTCATTCCTTCTTTTTTAAGGGCTTCCACAGAGTATTGTGTACGAAGTACAGCATCTTGGTGACCTGGTTCGCCAGTAATCATAACATAATGGATAACTCCATCATTACTATGGTATGCTTCAGGATGTTTTTTGAAGTAATCTGCTAAGATTTTACCTTGCATTTCACCACTTTGTTCAGCTTTTGCACCTACATAATATACTTTATCCCATTTTGCCATATCTTCTTTTAATGGCTCACGGTTCAAGAATACCAATGGAATATTAGCTGCTTTAGCTTTGTCAATGATAACACCTGCTGCTGTACGGTCAACTACGTTAACGCCGATTGCTTTATATTTCTTATTGATGAATAAGTCAATCTTTTCATTTTGTGTTGGTTGAGAGTTTTGGCTATCAACAATGTCCACTTTAGCTTTGTCTTTAGCAGCTTTATCAATTTCTGCACGTACGCCACTCATGAAAGTGTCATCAAATTTGTAAATAGCAACCCCTACTTGAGGTTTGTCACCGCTTGCTCCTTGATCGCTACCGCAACCACCTAACACAAGTGCACCTACTGCTGCTGATGCAAGCAACGCTGCTTTCCAAGATCGTTTCATAATAATATCCTCCTTTTAGATATCCTATATACCCATAAGACTAGATTATCTAGTCGTGGTACCTACCGTAACCAAGCTTCTTCAGCTCGTTTTGCGCTGACAATATCAATCATTCCTAATAAGGTGTAATACGAACCATTGCCAGAGTATTCTATATTAATTGAATGCGTTTTATATGAGTTCCGTTCTAATACACGTCGTAAAATAGGGTCCATAACACCTACTGCATTACCCATAGCACTGCTTAAAATAATTCGCTCTGGATTAAATAAGTTCGCTATGTTAGCTAAGGCAATTCCCAAATAATGCCCTACTTGTGACAACGCTTCTAAACAGACTTCATCTCCTTCTACTGCGGCTTCATAAATTGGCTCTACTCGAAATGCTTTGTTAATCACTAGTGGATTATCTTGTACCGATGTATATCGACCTTTTTCCATTTGTTCTAACACATAGGCATGAATTGATGTTTCTGAAGCAATATCTTCTAATCGCACTTCATTGCCATCTTCATCTAATCGAATCACACCATATCCAATTTCACCAGCACTATCATTAAATCCGCGATAGAGTTCTCCATGATAAATTAAGGATATGCCCAGTCCGTAACTAAACTTCAGGACAATTAAATTATCCATTTCTTTACCACTACCATAATAATATTCGCCCGTTGATAGACAACGAACATCATTTTCTACATATACAGGCACATGAAACCGTTCTTCCAAGATATATTTAAAAGGTATATTATTCCACTTGCCATTTGGCGAATAAATGGAAATTCCTTTACTAGAGTCTACAGGCCCTCTTAACACTAAGCCTATGCTCTTAATCTGATAATCCATTTTAAAGATATCTTGAATACCACGATACATATGCTGCATAATCTCATCAGCACTACAACCTATGATTGTAGTTTCAGACTGATGCAAAATTTGCCGCCCCACTGTAACCACATAATACACAATGGTATGTGTCCTTACGTGCACAATCAGGTAGGTCTCTAAATCATGATTAAAGTCCAACAACATCGATGGTCGCCCTAACGCCGATCGTTCTTGACGATCCTCATAAACTAATCCTTTACGAATTAAGTTAGTACAGATATTAGTAACTGTGGGAGGGGTAATCTTTGTTTGTCTTGCAATCAACGCCTTGGATACGGGACCATGGCGTCTGATGTAATTCAAAATAATTTCATCATTGCTTATTTGTGGCTTTATCATGATTCTATCTCCTTTACAGCGAATACACCCCGTCACCAATATCAGCAATATAAAGACTAGGGGTAACACCTATTTGTTTCTCGTACTCTTCCGGAATAGCTCTCATAAAAGCCTCAATATGCTCATCTTTTACAAGGGCAATCGCACAACCGCCAAAACCTGCACCTGTCATACGGGATGCAATACATCCTTCTTGAGATCGTGCTAAATCAACAATCGTGTCAAGCTCTTTACCAGTGACTTCAAAATCAACCTGCAAAGATCTATGGGACTCATTCAAGCAATGTGCAATACCTGTTAAATCTGCATTTTCCAAAGCTTCCATAAAGTCTAGTACACGTAAATTTTCAGTAATTACATGACGCGCTCTACGTACTAACACATCATCAGAAATATATTGTAAATCATCTAATGTAGCTAATGCCAAACCAGAGATATCTTTATGTTTACGAATAATTTCATGAGCCGCATCACATTCGCCTTTCCGCTCATTGAACTTAGAATCCACAAGACCTCTTTGTTTATTTGTATTCATAATGACAAGGGTATGTCCATGCCAATTCAATGGAACTAGTTTTCGTTCCATATTCGTGCAATCTAACAACACGCCATGCCCATCTTTACCATGTGCAATAGCATACATGTCCATAATACCTACTTTTACACCTACAAAGTGGTATTCTACATGCATGGCCATTTGGGCAAGTTCCGTGCGATCAATTGGTGTTAATCTCAACTCAGAAAGCAACATATACCCAGTTAAATCGAGCATACATGCAGAAGATGATAGCCCTGCACCAGCTGGTAAATTACCATTGAAGTATATATCCATACCTGGGACTTTGTGACCTTTATCTTTTAAGAATTGAATCACCCCTAATGGATAATTAGCCCAATCATGCTCTAAGTTATATTGCAATGGTTCATTCACATCTACCACTATTGTTTTTTCCATATTGTCAGAGTGCAAACGCACCTTGCTATCCTCGCGCAAGCGGATAGCTCCGTATATGCCCACTTTCAATGCCGCTGGGAACACATGACCACCATTATAGTCTTGATGCTCACCAATCACATTCACACGACCTGGAGCAAAATAACAATGCACATCTCCTGGACCTTCCCCAAAGAAAGACAGAAAACGCTGTTGTAATTCTTCTTTATTCATTTTCTTGTTCAACCTCACTATATAGTTTGCGCAACTCCGGTGCTGTTTCTTCTACGGCACTCGTATTCGCTGCTGCCCATGCCCCCATTTCAGAGGATGCATAGTATTTAATTTTATTCGCTTCTCTAAAAGGCGGATAGAACTGAATATTAAAGTGATAATATTCTTCATGTCCTGCATATTCAGGGCTATTCACAGGATTTTGATGATATACCATCATATATGGGAATGGCATATCGAATAAACGATCAAAGGCTTCTGTTAATGTTTTTAACATATGTGCCAAATCTTTAGTCTCTTTTTCTGTGCAATCTGTGATATAGTTCATATGACGTTTTGGCACTACAAACACACCATACGGATAATCTGTAAAGAATGGTATATACGCCAAGAAAGAGTCATTTTCTCCCACTATACGAACATCTTTTTCTTTCTCCACTTGATTCATTTTACAGAATAAGCATTCACCATGTTCATGATGGTGATCTTTCGCACTGTCTAACTCCACTTGTAATTTTTGTGGTACAAAGGAATAGCCATACAATTGACCATGTGGATGTGGCATCGTAACACCTACCGCTTCGCCTTTATTTTCAAAAGGATAGATGTATTTGATTTTTTCATCCTTTGCTAATTCGTTATGACGCTCTTTAATAAGGTTTAGCAATTTAACAATATGATCTTCCGATAATTCGTAAAATTTAGCAGTATGCTCTGGAGAATATAAGATAACTTCACATTTTCCATAGTTTTCTTGACTTTTGTAAAAGTCATTACCATCCTCATAAGGAGCCTCTGGCATTTGTGTTAAGGCTGGAAAATCATTATCATACTTCAACACATCATAGTCCACTGGGACTTTTTTGTTAATACCTGGGCAAAATGGGCACCAATCCTTTGGCATCGTTGGGCGTGCTTTACGGTTTGAAGCGACCATTGTCCAAGTCCGCAATAAAGGATTCCATCGTAATTCCGACATGGAATACCTCCAATCTATAGCTATATCATATTAATAAATAAAGATAATTTCTTATATAGTTCTATTCTTTCATATTTTAACATTTTTTTCAATACTTAATTAAATAATAAGTTATATGATTTACTCATAATTTAATCTTTTTTCATGTTTTTCCACTTTTTTGATATCCTATGATACAAAACAATGCCACATCCCCCTTCTCTCACTGCATTCTGAATGTTCGTTCAGGGGAATATGGCATTGTTTTTTCTTTATTTTGTCATATCAATATATATTTGAACTTCTATAATACGGACAAATTATGAGTAAATCATATGGGGGCTTATTCAGAGGCGCTAGGGGCGACAGCCAATGTAGTCTATCTACTATTATCTTTTCTTGTAAAGATAGCTAGTACTTAGCTCCGCTTTATTTCCCTTATAGCATAAGCAGTTGTCGTTACTATGTCTATAAGACTTTACATATATCATACAAAGTACTTTTATATCTTGTGTTCGTCTTATGCGTATAGGTATAGGTATACATATATACTCTTTTACTAGTATGACTAAATGTAATAGATACATGAAGAGCCCCTACCTATAAATAATCTTAGTAGAGACTATCCCTCACTAGAAGAATGCATCCTGTGTGCCACTTTGTTTGACTTCCATTTGGGCACGTCGTTCGTCGGTAATAAAGGAGTCTGGTTTCATATTGATCAAATGTAACAAGCCTCGCATGGAGTCCACTCCTTTTTCTTTGGCTGCTGCTATGGCTACTTTGGCACATACTTCTGAGTCGTCCAAAGCATTATGATGGTTAAATTTGATACCTAAAAATCCACCTAATGTATTTAAACGGTGATTCACCAAATCGGGCCATACTTTTCGGGTAATACGGACGGTACAAGTATACTCTAGATCAGGCCATTCTATATTGTAATGATCCAAGGTTGCACGTAATACATCCATATCAAATTTTGCATTATGAGCCACCAGTAATTTACCTTTTAAATGATTATTATAAATAGCCGGCCACAATTGGTCAAAGGTAGGTTTATTTAAAACTTCTTCTGGTTGGATACCATGGATACCGATAAACTCTTGGTTAAACTGCATCACTGGGGGCTTGATTAAACTATAGCCACGTTTTGTAATTCGACCATCTTCCACGGTTACTACCGCTAAGGAAATAGCACTATTCTTACTTTCATTAGCCGTTTCAAAATCTAAGGCCACAAAATTTAACATATATCCTCCTCAGGCAAACTAAAAATCTGCGACTATCTCAAGAAAAAAGCAGATGCATCCACAGCATCTGCTCTTATTATATAGCATTTTCACTGAAAGTAAAATCGATTATTGAATCGCTTTCTCGAACACGGCTTTGATTAAAGCTTTTGTTTGTTCGTAGCTTTCACCTGGTTGTGCTTCATATTGTTTGTCCAAATCAAACCATAAGTTTGGATAGTATTCGTAAGGATGTGTTTTGAACAATTCCACAGCATCTTGATCTTCTACCCAGTTAATTTTGATATCTTTGAAGGCAGGGTTTTCTGCTTGCAATTCTTCAATAGCACGGAACGCGTTAGCGCAATATGGACAATGATGTAAATGGAAACCTAAAATTTCTTTCATGGTATACTCCTTTCATAGAATCGATGTATTATATCGAATTTATTCAATTATAGAACTAGTATACCACAAGGAAATTCATGTTACAACTAAAACAGTGCAATCTATCCTTCCCTCTACAATGCGTCAGCTTTTTTATACTATAAACCTGCTTGGTATTGCAATACTGTAATCCATGATGTGTGAACCCAGCTAGGTACATCAAATGTAGTGTGTAACACAATAGCTAAAAACATAGCTCCTGTAATAATCGTAGTAGCAGTACTGCTTAACATCGCATCAATTCGTTCTAACATAAGAATACATCCTCTCTTATTTCTAATCTATATACAATTGATAGATTCCATAGCTATACAAGCTAACAATGGAGTCTTTCAATGTACCATTCTATAATATATCCACAATATACAAAGATATGAAACACTTTGTAACTTATGATATACTATTAGTATAGTGAAATTGAGAGATTTTACAAGAATCACTTTTTCTATTTTGTTATTTACGAAACATAAATAGAAAAGTATCCAATATTGAACAAGTATCTCATTTTGTCTGATTCATAACAGTAAGGAGGACCTATGGACAAACGACAAGTGAAAACTAGAAAAGCGATTTTCGACGCCTTTGTGAGGCTCTTAGAACATAAAAATTATAACGCTATCATTGTGCAAGATATTATCGATGAGGCTCTCATCGGTCGCAGCACATTTTACGCTCATTTTGAAACAAAAGAGGATCTATTAGAGGCGCTCTGTCAAGAATTGTTCTCGCATATTATCGATACGGCTTCGGACTTTTCCCATGCTCATGGCTTATATAAAAACAGTCACATCAAGGAAGCCATCTTCCTTCACATCTTGCAGCATTTAGAAGATAACGACAACAACATTTTAGGTCTTCTTTCCTGTGAAAGTAACGAACTTTTCCTTCGTCACTTCAAAAACAGTTTGAAAGAACTCATCCAAAGTCACTTCTTAAACAATCAAACTTGCCCTCACAATAACATCCCTCATGATTTTATCTCTAATCACATTGCAGGTTCTTTTGTAGAAATGGTACTTTGGTGGTTAGAAAACGATCGCCAATACTCCATTGAAGATATGTCACGGTATTTTTACCATATTACAGAACCATTGATTTTGGAACATCAACATTAATACAATCAACAAGGCGCTACCCGGACCAACTGGTCAAGGTAGCGCCTTATTATATTTGCCTCGGCTATATAGCTTATCTATCATCAAGATATTCTGAATTGAATTGTATATCCTAACTATCATTGCAAAATATTTAAACCCTATCAATTATGATATTTTACAAATATAGAAATCTCTAGTAGCCATATACTATGCAGCTATAGAAAACCGTTTTTTTGCCAATGGCAAGAACAACACCAAAATGATGGATTCTAAAAGGTACGTAAGCACATAGGTCATCCACACGCCGTCATTACCAAATGGAGGAATCAACAATTTTTGCATGCCTACAAAAAAGATGACTGCAATGAACATCATGTTCCGGATGGATGCGGTTTGACCGATGCCATTGTACATACCATAGAGGAGTAAGCCTACAGCTGCACAAATAGGATAGAGCAATAGATAATGGGAATATTCCACAGCCATGGTGTAAATTTCTGGTACTGAAGTCATGACCATAATTACATCATTTCGGAATAGACCTAGTACAACTTCTACTATCATGACAAATACAGCTAAGCAGACTAAGGAAATTTTCAAAGTATCTTTCCAAAGCACCAAATCTCGTTTGCCAAATGCTTTTCCTGTAAATACACTGACTCCGTTAGCCTGTCCATCCGTGAAGTATGCCATGATGAAGATAATCTCCAAAATCACCGCATTCGTCGCTAATACATCACTGCCCATAGCACTGCCTGCTTTGGCAAATAAATTATTAATAGTCAGCAAGCAAAAGGTCCGAAGCATAAGGTCCGTGTTGACTTTCATAATGGATAGAAATGGTTTCACCTGCTTCAGCGTAGCCCATATCTGTTGTGTTAGATCTAATCGCTCACGCACTAAATACATAGCCCCTAGTCCGACTAAGGACGCATAGATTTGGGAAATCAAGGAGGCCCACGCCACACCTTTTACTCCAAAATCAAAGCCAAACACAAAGAGGAAGGACAAAGCAATACTCAGCAAGTTCATGGAGATTTGCATAATCATCGTAGCACGAATCATCATCTGCCCCATGAGCCATCCTAAGGTGACATAATTGACCAATACGAAAGGAGCCCCCCAGATTAAGATATCCGTGTATTCCGCCATCAAAGCGATTACCTCTGGATCTGGATGCATAAAGCTGGCGTAGTAGTCAAATATCCAAGGGTATCCCACAATAAAGGCTGCACTAATAAACAAAGCAATGATAAGAGGTCGAAAAAAACTTAAGGATGTCCTTTCCTTCGATTGCGCCCCCAAAGCCTGTGCAGAAAATACTGTCGTTGCCACACGCAAGAAACCAAAGAGCCAATACATATTATTAAATAAGATAACGCCTAATGCTACTGCCGCGATATACATAGCATTATCCATATGTCCCATAATCGCAGTATTGACAGCCCCCAATAAAGGCTGGGTCACCGTAGAAATCATAAATGGAATTGTCACTTTTAAATAGTCTTTGTAGGTCAATCGTTCTTCCATCTTACCCTCACAAAAAAAGAGGAGCCCCCCCTGAGGTGCTCCCCTTGAAACATTTTCATACACCATTTGATACAAACATTGTATCAAAGTTTATTCATATAACACAAATATATCTTATTCATACAATTTATGTTACGTTGCAAAACAATATATTCAGCTATTGAAAAATAAAACTACAAATCGATTAGCGATCTAAGTTATAAACAGCACTTAATAATTGTTTCGTATACGGATGCTGCGCTTCTGCTAAAGCATCTCCATTCAGGCGTTCCACGACTTCTCCTTTATACATAACCACCACTTTATGGCAGAATAAATGGACTAATGCCAAGTCATGGCAAATAAATAAGTAGGTAATGCCTTTTTCTTTTTGTAAACGCACCAATAACTCAATAATCGTATCTTGTACAGATACATCTAGAGCACTCGTCGCTTCATCACAAACAATAATTTCTGGTTCCAACGCCAAGGCTCTAGCAATGGCCACACGTTGACGTTGACCGCCACTCATATTGTTTGGATAGCGACCAGCAAAGTCTTCCGGTAAGTCTACCATTTTTAAGAGCTCACGAGCTTTTGCATCCACATCAGCTTTGTTTATTAATCCAAAGTTGCGTAATGGCTCGCAAATAATGTATCGTACTTTCATTTTTGGATTGAAGGCTGCTGTAGGATCTTGAAAAACCATTTGAATATGACGATAATTTTGGCGTTTTTCTTCACCTTTCAATTTCGTAATATCTTTCCCACGGAAGATAACAGATCCAGATGTAGGTTCATGCATGTTCATGATGGTTTTCACCAAGGTGGATTTACCGCAACCGGACTCCCCTACGATAGCTAAGGTTTTTCCCCGTTCCACATCAATGGAAATACCATTACAAGCACGTAACGTAGAACCGTCAGCGAGAGGAAATTCTTTCACAATATCTTGAATTTGCATAATAATATCAGACATAGCGTTTTCCTCCGATTTCCGGCACTGCATTGAGCAATTGCTTCGTATAGTCCGCTTGTGGATTGCGGATAACCTCTTCCGCTGGACCATATTCCACCACAGCTCCTTGTTTCATGACCACAATTTTGTCAGACATATGCGCTGCTACACCAATATTGTGGGTTACGATAATCATAGATGTTTTATTTTCACGATTAATACGTAATAATTCTTCTACAATTTGTGCTTGTGTTGTTACGTCTAGAGCCGATGTAGGTTCATCCCCCAATAATAATTTTGGAGAGAATGTAATTGCCATGGCAATGCCTACACGTTGGCGCATACCACCACTAAGTTCAAATGGATAGGACTTCATGATGGCCTCTGGGTGTGGCAAATTGGTAAGTGCCAACATTTCGATAGCTTTTGTTTCTGCCTCTTGCTTAGACATAGTGCTATGCAATTGAATAAACTCTACAAATTGCTTCCCGATTGTTTGGATAGGATTCATCATATTGCCGCTATCTTGGAAAATCATAGCAATGTGATTGCCTCGCAAATCCAACCAATCCTTTGTGGAAAGCCCTAATAAGTCTTGTCCATCAAAGGTAATACTCCCTTCAGAAACACGACCTGTATTTGGCAATACACCTAACAGTGCACGGATGACCGTAGTCTTACCACTGCCGGACTCCCCTACAATGGAAACAATCTCCCCTTCTGCTAGGTCTAGGTTAACCCCTGCAATCGTAGGATTTGGGTTATTTCCATAGGTAACTGCTAAATTTTTAATACTAAGTAACATATATATCCCTTCTGTATATTTCTTAACAATGCTACTGAAAGCGACTGCTACATACAACAAGGGGAGGCAAGCCTGCCTCCCGATTGTTGCGGACATCTGCAAAGGATTATTTTGCTGGTTTAATATCTTTAGTCAACCAGTAGTAGTCTGTTGGATACATCACTACATTTGTTAACCATTTGTTATTAACAAGATTTGTTTTAGGGTAACCTAAGAACAATGCTGCACCATCATTCAATAAGATTTGTTGTGCTTCGATAATTAAACTTTGACGTTTAGATTTGTCGAACTCAACTGCTAATTGATCCATGATTGCATCGAATTTAGGATTGCTGTAACCAGAACCATTTTGAGGGTTTTCACCGTTCAAGTTAGTTTTCCAGTACCATTTCAAGAAGATTTCTGGGTCACCAGTGTTCGCTGTTACGATGTTGGAAATCAATAAGTCATAGTCGCCATCAATACCTATTTTATCCATTAAGTTATAGTCAACAGTTTCGATGTTTACTTTAATACCGATTTTTTTCATATCAGATTGAACAGCTTCTGCATAAACTGGAAGTTCTTGACGGCTGTTGTATATTACGAAGCGCACTTCTAAGTTTTTACCGTCTTTATCTACGTAACCGTCTCCATCAGTATCTTTCCAGCCAGCTTCTGCCAACAATTGTTTGGAACGATCAGGATTGTATGCATTAGGGTCTTTCAAACCATCGAAACCATAATCCAAGCTTGGTGGAATTGGCGCTTTACCAGGAATGAAAGTACCTTTTAACAATACTTCGTTGTAGGATTTACGATCCGTACCGCTGATGAAGGCAGCACGAACTTTTTCGTCCCCTAATACACCTTTTTGGTTAATACGAGCTAATACAGTACGTAAAGAAGCGATTTCATCTACTTTGAATTTGCTGTCATTACGCAGTGTTTCAAGGTCACCAGCGCCGATATTAACTGCTAAGTCTACGTCACCATTTTGTAATGCCAACGCACGAGTTGTAGGATCATCGATAGATGGAATTTCTACTGTTTTGAATGGAACTTCCCCATCCCAGTAATTTTCGTTAGCTTCTACAACTGCTTTTTCTTTAGTAAAAGATTTCACTTTGTACGGGCCAGTACCGATAGGACCTTCTTTTGCAAAGTCACGGCCAGCTTTTTCAGCAGATACATCTACAATAATGAATAATGGGTCAGCCAAGAAACCAGGTACATTTGGATACGGTTTATCTGTGGTGATGATCAAATTCTGACCGTCTGCTTTGATATCAGTGTATTTGAAGAATGTAGCAGCACGTTTATTTTTCTCGAAAGCACGTTCAATGGATGCTTTTACCGCTTCAGCAGTTACTTTATTGCCATTGGAGAATTTTGCTTTATCGCTAATTTTGAAAGTCCAAGTCAATTTATCGTCAGATACAGACCAGCTTTCCGCCAACCAAGGTTGCGCATTCATTTTTTCGTCGAATTTAGCTAATGTTTCGCCAATACCGTAACGCATAACTACCCAACCGAAGTAATTTTGTGTTGGCTCCAATGTATCTGCGAAGTTTGTAACGCCAAATTTTACTACACTTTTGTCAGCTGGTGCCGCATTGTCGCTACCACAACCTGCAATCACACCAAGAGCCGCTACTGCCATAACGCCAAATGTAGCATTACGAAGCCATTTTTTCCAACTTTGTTTCATTTTAAGTTCCTTTCTACAAAACTTACAACTAACACATTAATGTGAATCTGTACTACGTGGGTCTAAGATATCCCGTAGCGAATCGCCCCATAAATTGAAGATGGTAACCACAATGAAAATGGCCATCCCTGGATATAACATCAATTCTGGTGACGATAAAATATATTGACGGTTCTCATTAAGCATTAAGCCCCATTCTGGCGTCGGAGGCTGTGCCCCAAATCCCAAGAATGAAAGTCCCGCAATTTCCATCATCATAGACCCGATATCCATTGCCCCTGTAATGATAACCAAAGGCAATACATTCGGTAAAATGTGGCGCCATAAAATGGTTAATTGTTTCGTACCATTCACTCTAGCTGCCGCAATAAAGTCATTATGACGAAGTTTGATTACCGCAGATCGAATCAATCGTGCGTATTTCGCCCAGCTCACCACAACAAGAGCTAAGATCGCATTGATGGCACTACCACCCAAGATCCCGGCAATGGCAATGGCCAATACCACCCCTGGGAAGGATAGCATAATGTCCGTAAAGCGCATCAATACGAGTTCTACTTTACCTCCAAAGAAACCGGAGAAAATCCCTATCACTGTACCAACAGTGGCCGTTAAGATAACAAGGATGATAGTCATGGACAAGGAAGTTTGTGTACCGTAAATGATACGGGAGAACGTGTCACGCCCCAATTTATCAGTGCCCATCAGATGATCTGCAGAGGGCTTTAAGAAAGCTTTTGACATATCTGCATGAAAGGCATCATGTGGTGTGATATAGGGAGCAAATATAGCAATTCCTACTACAATAGCCACTAAGAGGGAGTAGAAAGAAAAGCGCTTGTGTTGCAAAATAAATTCTTTCATCTTATCCCCTCGCTTTCAATCGTGGATCCAAAATAGAGTAGGACAGGTCTACCAAGAAATTGATGGCTGTATAGATAAGGGCCACCCACAATACAAAGCCCTCAATGAGTGGATAATCGCGCATGGCAATGGCATAGACCGCCATTTTCCCCATCCCTGGCCAAGAGAATACGATTTCAATCACCGCAGCCCCTGCCAAGAGCCAACCAATACCTATACCCATAACCGTAATCAATGGTAATAAAGCATTTGGTAAGACATGTTTCCATAAAATTTGAGATTCACTCATGCCACGGGCACGAGCCCCCATCACATAGTCTTGATGCAACTCCTCAATAATCACAGTCCGTACTTGACGTGTGAATTTAGCTGCCATTACAAAAGATAATGTAATCGCTGGCAAAATTAAAGCTTTAAAGCTAATCGCAGACGTAGCAATCGGTACCCAATGTAATTTCAATCCGAAGATGTACAGTAAAAGCATACCTAACCAGAAGCTTGGCATTGACACATTCACAAAAGAAAAGAATCGAATGATAAAGTCTGGCAGTTTATTCGCTTTTACCGCCGAATAAATCCCCATGGGTATAGAAATAAGCACATTTAGCGTAAAGGCAGACACTGCTAATAAGGCTGTTCCGCCCAAGCCCTCTAATAATTTGTCGGTCACTGGCTTTTTCCCTGAATAGGAGGTTCCCAAATCACCTTGTACAGCGCCTGCTACCCAGCGCACATACTGTTCCATGAATGGACGATCTAAGCCCATTTCTTTTCGTGTAGCATCAATCATTTCCTGTGACACAATGGTGTCCCCTGCTTCCAATACCATCAAAGCTGGATCCCCAGGAGCAATGTAGGTCAAGCAAAATGTCAAAAATGTAACTCCAATCAAGGTAATCAGCAACTGTGACACTTTACTCAGTATGGTTTTCAATTACCCACGTCCTTTCTAAATAGTCTTTGGGCCTACCCTCTACTGCCATCAACCATTGGGCAATAAAAAAGCCACCTTTTGAGGTGGATCTGCTACACAAAGTCAGCAAGGGCTACAGTTTAGACAATCTTGCTCCATCTTGCTCATAACCCTATACTACTTGTAGTAATATCTTCCCCAAATATTCTTCCCTTCCCAAGGTTGATAGTCAAATATCTACGCCCAACTATATATAGATATTACATAATTATGTTAATTTCTTTTATCAAGATTGTCAAATTACTATTGAGAATAACACAAGATAAAGAATGCATAGTTGTCTGAAACGGTACATTTTATCACATTTATCTGTGATTTATATCAATTTTAGTTGCCATTTTTACACAAATTGAAAAATATTGATTAAGTAATTTTATTCATTTTGTATATTATATTTTCGCTGTGAAATACATATAAAAAACTTTCATAAGTAAGTCTAGACAAAGCTATCCTATAGAACTATTTATAAAAAAGACTTTCCTTACTATCTCAAAAGAATAGGTCCCTTATCCGCTTGGAACATATATGGTCAATCTCACAGCACACATAAAAAAACACCTAAGAGAATTCCCTTAGGTGTTTTCTGCCTATCTATATCATTAAAAGAAATCATTTTTCCAAAGCCAATAGCCTGCCAGCGCTGCAAAGCTTATGCCAATACCAATCACATACTCAAAGCCATATTCCATATCAGCAAATGGCACCGGTACATTGATACCCCACAAGCTAAAGATTGCCGTTGGTACCGCTAGCATAATTGTCATAGCTGCCAATAATTTCATAACTAAGTTTAAATTGTTAGAAATAATTGATGTAAAGGCATTCATCATATTCATCAAAATATTAGAATACATTTCAACCATTTCCACAGCCTGCTTGTTCTCAATGATTACATCTTCTAATAGATCTTCATCTTCTTCATAGATTTTCAACAAATAACGCACATCATCATGACGACGAATGCGCAAAATCCGTTCCATTACCGTTCCATTACCACGCAGTGCAGAGGTAAAATAGGTCATGGATTTTTGTAATTCCAACAATTGAAACAAATCTTTATTCCGTGTCGTATGTCGCAATGTTTTTTCAATGTCATCCGTACGGCGGTCGATTTGTTGTAAGTATCGCAAATATAGTACCGCTGTGCGATACATGATTTGGAACAGAAATCTTGTCTTTTTAAAAGTATAGAAAGTTGGCATTTGATTGCTCAAGAACGGATAGAGCACCTCTGCTTCTTCTAAACAGATAGTAATAAAGAAATCTTCTGTCACAAATACACCCAAAGGTACTGCATCATATACATCAGAACCACGCAGTACTGGAATGTTAATAACGACGAAAATGTATTCATCTTCAATTTCTACGTGAGACCGTTCTTCCGTATCCAAAGCTGCTTTCAGTACGTCCGTTGGAATCTGTGTCATCATATTGACGATAGCCAACTCATCGGGGTCTGGGTTCACCAAATTTATCCATGAACCTTTTGTAGCATCTTGTACAGTGGAATCTGTAAATAATTCCCCCTCTACGTGTTTGTGTACCGTTAACATGTGACACCTCCTTAACGTCTTAATAACCCTATCCTTTATCTTAATCAATCGAGGCCGATTCGTCAATTTTTTTATGATTTATTATGAAAGTTTCTAACAACGTTTCCATTTTCCCCTCCCTCAATGTATAGGAGTACATACATACCTCTACACAACAAAAAGGACCTAGCTCACTGGCTAAGTCCTTTTTGTTGTATAGTTATTATGTTGTGATATACCTTGTATAGTTACAAGGAGGGAAGATATCACGATCCTCCTGCTACATAGTTGGGCGTACATGCTAGCAGGAGGGCCTGTCTTATTTACTGTAAAAAATACGGATAGAGTTCAAGATACACAAGATAGATACTCCTGTATCTGCAAAAACTGCGACCCACATATTCGCAAAGCCAGCCAAACCAGCAATCATAACAACGATTTTTACGGCAATAGCGAAGAAAATATTTTGCCATGCAATGGACAATGTACGGTCCGCAATGCTCAAAGAACGCCATACTGAATCTAGGTTAGAGTTCATGTACACCACATCTGCCGCTTCGATAGCAGAGTCTGCACCACTACCCATAGCACCGCCTACGTCAGCACCTGTCAATACAGGGGCATCATTGATGCCATCACCTACGAACATGACAGAACCATGATCATTACGTAGAGACTGTACCACTTCTAATTTATCTTGTGGTAATAACTCAGCACGTACTCCTTGGATACCTACTTGTTGAGCAATATACTTTGCACTAGCTGCCACATCACCTGTAAGCATCACTGTTTGATATCCTTTGCCGTTCATACGACGAATGGCTTCCTTAGAATCAGCTTTTAAAGCGTCAGCAATGATGATACGGCCTACGTATTGACCATCAACAGCTACGAATACTTCACTACCATACACATAATCAATCAATGGCGTTGCAATATTTTCTTTCGCCAACAAACGACCATTGCCGACTAATACAGCATGACCTTCTACGGTGCCTACCATGCCGTGACCAGAGATTTCTTTTACATCCTTGGCCGCATTAAACTCTACCCCTCTACGTTGTACTTCTTCTACGATAGACATTGCAATTGGGTGTGTAGATACGGCTTCTAAGGCTGCTGCATATTGCAACACTTCGTTTTCTGTATAGCCACTAGTTACTTCTACTGTTTGTACGTTGAAAGTACCTGTTGTGATAGTACCTGTTTTATCAAATGCAATAGCTTTCACACGGCTCATAGCCTCGATTGCTTTACCACCTTTGAACAAAATGCCTTGTCGAGAACCAGCACCGATACCGGAGAAGAATGCCAATGGTACAGACAACACTAAGGCACATGGGCAAGATACCACTAGGAATGTTAACGCTGTGTAAATCCAATATTGCCATTCCCCTGTAAATAGAGGCGGTACAACAGCAACAATAATAGCTAACGCCACAACGATTGGAGTATATACACGAGAGAATCGAGTAATGAAACGATCGATTTTTGGTTTCGATGCCGCTGCATTTTCCACAGCGTCTAGAATGCGCATAACCATGGAATCTTTTAATTCGTGAGTCACTTCTAAGACAATGCGACCATCCACGTTGATACAGCCAGACATCACTTCTGTACCTACTGTAGCGCTCACTGGAACTGGTTCACCAGTTACCGCTGCTGTGTCGATACGTGTGGTCCCTTCTACTACACGACCATCCAATGGAATACGGTCCCCAGGACGAATTTCGATATGAGATCCTACTTGTACATCTTCTGGATTCACCACATGCACACTGCCGTCACAAACGATTAAACGCACTTCTTCTGGACGAAGATCTACTGCATCCATTACGGCATTACGGCTGCGTTCTGTAGCACGTTCTTCAAAATAAATCCCTACTTGGAAGAACAACATAACGCCTACAGCCTCTGCGTATTCACCAATGATTAAAGCACCAATGGTAGCAATGGACATCAAGAAGTTTTCATCAAAGAATTTGCCTTTCATGCCATTTTTAATAGCAGCCCATACAATACGCCAACCTAATACAACAAAGGTTACCAGCAACAATGGTATCATATATTGATCTGGTACCCAATTCGTAAGCTCTGCCACTGCCATTACGATAGCTCCGACGATTATGGCAGATAAACTAGCATTGTGTTCATGATCATGGTCATCGTGTTTAGCGTTTTTAGCAGCACGCACAAATGGCACCACTACCACACCATCTTCTGTGGCATCACAAACCTCTTGAATTTGTTCTTGTAAAGCCTCCGTGTCTTCTACGGTAGACGTAATCCGCAATTGTTTCGTACCAATTGTGAAAGTCGCTGCCGACACAGATTCTAGTTGATTTAATTTTTCTTCAATGACACTAGCGCAATTTGCACAGTTCAAATTTTGTAATGTAAAAATGCGTTCCATAGTAACTCCTTTTTATTGATATATTACATACGTTTTATACTTGAGTGTTTATTCATATGTTTATTATATCTACAAAATTCTATTTTGTCAATACATGATTACTTATTCATTTATTATTTTTTTATCTATATTTTTATCTCATTTCTATAATAAAAAACACCCTAGTACTTAGAGTACAAAAAATACTGTATGCGGATTCGAACCGCATCTTTATAACAATCTGTTATCGTCGTGCCAGTAGACCAACAGTATTTTTTTATTTATTCTTTTTTACTACAAATTTGATAGCCTTGCAAATAAATCATTTTTATAACCAAATCTACCAATCAGGAAAAGAAAATATTTCAACTATCGTTTTATTGAAAGACGAAACATTTTGGATGACACAAAACGATAAATTACTTCTAAAGCAACACAAATAGATCTATACACAAAAGCCAGCAGTCCCTATGTTCTGCTAGCTTTCAGGGTTATAGGACAAAATGAGTTGGTAGACTATGTCCCCACACGACAAAGAGGACTTAGCCTAATGGCCAAGTCCTCTTCGCTGTATACTTGTTATGTAGTGACATATACCTTATATAACTACAAAAAAAGGGGAAAGATATCACAATGCCTCCTGCTACATAGTTGGGCATACATGCTAGCAGGAGGACTTATATTATTTACTGTAGAAAATACGGACAGAGTTAAAGATGCAAAGAATGGATACCCCTGTATCTGCAAAAACTGCCACCCACATATTTGCAAAGCCAAATACACCAGCCACCATAACGATAATTTTTACAGCAATGGCGAAGAAAATATTTTGCCATGCAATGGACAAGGTACGTTCTGCAATACTTAAGGAACGCCATACAGAATCTAGGTTGGAATTCATATATACCACGTCTGCTGCTTCGATGGCAGAGTCTGCACCACTACCCATAGCACCACCTACATCAGCACCTGTCAATACAGGTGCATCATTGATACCATCACCTACGAACATGACAGAACCATGGTCATTACGAAGAGATTGCACTACTTCTAATTTATCTTGTGGTAATAATTCAGCACGAACACCTTGAATGCCTACTTCTTGGGCAATATGGTTCGCACTAGATGCCACATCACCTGTGAGCATCACTGTATGATATCCTTTTTCATTCATACGACCGATGGCCTCTTTAGAATCCTCTTTCACAGCATCGGCAATGACGATACGGCCTACATATTGACCATCAATAGCTACGAATACTTCACTACCATATACATGTTCAATGGTTGGTACCGTTACATGTTCTGTTTCTAATAAACGACCATTACCAACCAATACGGTATGGCCTTCTACAGTACCTACCATACCATGACCAGAGATTTCTTTTACATCCTTAGCCGCAGTAAACTCTACTCCTCTACGCTGTACTTCTTCTACAATGGACATAGCAATCGGATGTGTAGAACCAGCTTCTAGAGCCGCTGCATATTGCAACACTTCATTATCTGTATAAGTACCAGCTACTTCTACTGTTTGTACGTTGAAAGTGCCAGTTGTGATAGTACCCGTTTTATCGAAGGCAATCGCTTTCACGCGACTCATAGCCTCGATCGATTTACCACCTTTGAACAAGATACCTTGTTTAGAACCAGCACCGATACCAGAGAAGAATGCCAAAGGCACAGACAATACAAGAGCACATGGGCAAGATACTACTAAGAATGTTAAAGCTGTATAAATCCAATATTGCCATTCTCCTGTGAATAGAGGAGGTACTACGGCAACGATAATAGCCAAAGCTACTACGATTGGTGTATATACACGAGAGAAACGAGTAATGAAACGATCAATCTTTGGTTTCGATGCCGCTGCATGTTCCACAGCATCAAGAATGCGCATAACCATGGAATCTTTTAATTCATGCGTTACTTCTAAGACAATACGCCCATCCACATTGATGCACCCAGACATCACTTCTGTACCTGCGGTAGCGCTCACTGGAACTGGTTCACCAGTTACCGCTGCTGTATCGATACGCGTAGTACCTTCTACTATACGGCCATCCAATGGAATACGATCACCAGGACGAATTTCGATATGAGACCCTACTTGTACATCTTCTGGATTCACCACCTGCACGCTACCATCACAAACGATTAAACGCACTTCTTCTGGACGAAGATCCACTGCATCCATAACCGCATTACGACTGCGTTCTGTAGCACATTCCTCAAAATAAATACCCATTTGGAAGAACAACATAACCCAAACAGCCTCTACATATTCACCGATGATTAACGCACCAATAGTAGCAACAGACATCAAGAAGTTTTCATCGAATAATTTACCTTTCATAATATTTTTAATCGCTGCCCATGCAATGCGCCAACCTAGTACAACAAAGGTTATAATTAATAATGGAGTCAGGTATTGCTCTGGCACCCAATTTGTAAACTCTGCTACCACTATCACGATAGCGCCTATAATAATCCCCGCTAAACTAGAATTATGCTCATGGTCATCCTCTACTTGTTGTGCTTTTTTAGGTGCACGCACAAATGGTACCACTACTACACCATCTTCCGTAGCATCGCACACCGCTTGGATTTGATCGCGTAACATATCTGTATCTTCTATACTAGAGGTAATGCGTAATTGCTGGGTGCCAAGCGTGAAAGTTGCTGCCGACACAGATTCTAGTTGATTTAATTTTGCTTCAATCACGCTAGCGCAATTGGCACAGTTCAAATTTTGTAATTTAAAAATGCGTTCCATCGTATCTCCTTATAAAGTATAATATAAAAGCACTCTATTATTTTAGAGTGCTAAAAAGCGCTGTATGCGGATTCGAACCGCATCTTTATAACAATATGTTATCGTCGTGCCAGTAGACCAACAACGATTTTTTATTTGTTTTATTATCCCACAAATTTGATAGACTTGCAACTAAAGCATTTGTATGGGCAAAGATAATATTGGATAATTATTGGGTAAATTTCGTTTTTAGTTCTAATATCCAGTTAAATCCAAATATCTCTTAATATGCTCTACGATTGTTATAGATGTTGTCCTATTTCTCCTTGACTTTGCCCCTCTGATAAGATGTAATATAAGTAAGAGAAAGAGCAGTACATGACACTAAGGAGGCCTAACATGATTCCTATCGACTCTGCTTTACATGGAGATGTAATCATCTACCAATCAGGACAAGAAAATATTTCTACCAATGTTCTATTTAAAGACGAAACATTTTGGATAACACAAAAAGATATGGCGACGTTATTTTGCGTTGATATATCCACCATTAATTACCATTTAAAAGAAACATTTGATTCTGAAGAATTATCAGAAGAGTCAACTATTGGAAAATTTCCAATAGTTCGCTTAGAGGGTACCAGAAAAGTAACTCGCACCATCACTTTCTACAACCTAGACGCTATCATCGCTGTTGGCTATCGTGTAAACTCCAAAGAGGCTACGCAATTCCGTATTTGGGCTACCAAGGTATTACGAGAGTATATTGTAAAAGGATTTGCCCTCAACGATGATATGCTAAAAAATGGAACTCCATTTGGCCAAAACTATTTCAAAGAACTCTTACGTAGAGTCCAATCCATTCGAGCTAGCGAACGCCAAATCTATCAACAAATTACAGATATATTTGCAGAATGTTCCATTGACTACGATGTGCAAGATCCTTTCACTCGTCAATTTTACGCCATGGTGCAAAACAAATTCCATTATGCTATTACAGGTAAAACTGCAGCTGAAATTATTTATAATGCCGTTGATAGAGATAAACCACACATGGGATTACAAACTTGGAAAAACTCTCCTCATGGGCGCATTCATAAATCTGATGTAACCATCGCAAAAAATTATTTAACCACTGACGAAATACGTAAACTAGAACGAACTGTATCCTCCTTTTTTGACTATATCGAAGGCATTATCGAACGGAAACATACTTTCACTATGAAAGCCTTTGCTGAAAGCGTAGATAAATTCCTATCTTTTAACGAATATGAAGTGCTCACTAATAAAGGGCATATTTCAAAACTACAAGCTGATAAGAAAGCAGTTACTGAGTATAAAGAATTTAATCGTACGCAGAAAGTATTCTCTGATTTTGATAGAATCATACACAAGCAAAACGAGTAACAGAGTAAATCATAAATGAAAACCCCGTAAACACGTGTGTTTACGGGGTTTGTTATTAGCTTAAATTATTCAGCTGTGATTGTTGCTACTGGGCAAACGGATTCGCAAGAACCGCAATCAATGCAAGTTTCATTGATTTCGTATTTAACTTCGCCTTCAGTAATTGCTCCTACTGGACAAACAGAAGCACAAGAACCACATTTAATGCATGCATCACCAATAACGCGCATGAGACACCTCCATAAAAAATAGAAATTCGCTAACTTTATGATTATCATTTACTAAGGTACTTACCTTTTTTACATTCTCATTATTGCACGTTTTTTTAGTCTTGTCAAATATTTCTATATACTTTTTGTATCGAATTTTTACAAGTAATGTTGCATTTTTTGTATCACTGAGTCCATATATTACGCTATTTGATAGGATTTATCATTTGTATTTAACTAAATATACAAACAATAACTATAGCCCCTCATATTCTCAATTATTCCTTCTCAATATGCATTTTGATAATAATTATATTATCAACTAGATACTGCAGCAATTTCACGGTAACTATATCCTATCCAATCAATGCAACTGATTCGATTCATACCCCATGACCCGTTGCTTGATCTTATACATTCGTACCCGTTGGTAGTCGATTTCATCATGGCATACCAAAGTGGCTACATCCACTTGCAAAGTCTTAGCAATTAAATACAACACCTGAACTGATGTTCCCAAGGATCCCTTAGCCCCTTCAATTTTTGCTAAATAGCTTGGACTAATACCACATCGTTTAGATAACTCTTTTTGTGAAAGCCCCTGACAACGTCTAACCCAAGCAATTTTTCTGCCTAAACAAATACAAAACTCTTCATACTCTGGCATAGATTCCATCGCTTTCAAATGAGTCCCCACCTCTATACACCTCGTTTCAAAAGTATACGACCGAACTGCTCTACTCACATTATATATAGCCAAAATTCATAAATCAAGGGCGTATCTTATAAGATAGTTTCCTAAGGTACTGATCTAAAATGATGAGACCGATGTGCCTCGACTTTCATCAGCTCCTGTATAACTTCCCTTCTTTTCTCTTAATAGTAATGTTCGCACTTGATCTATACCAATTTCCACAAAATATTTGCGCTAACTCATTCCTTCTCCAGTCCTATTAGACCAGACCGCTGGATAGTTGCCTTCGTTTTGCTTGTATCATCCCACGTGGATTGAGACGTAATCCCTTCTTCTGTAATTCTTAATTTCTGTTCTGTGCGCGCCGATATCTTACCTCGGCTTAGCTCCTGATGGTATAAGTCTTCAAGGTCTGTTACATCCTTCGTTTCCATAGACATATTTGGCATCAGAACAGATGGTAGGTTATATCCTTCGTCTGCTTGTAAAGTAGCACTGCCCTCTTGAGTCTGTTGCTTTTCGTTTTGCTGAGCATCTGCATCACTTTCATCTGGCAAATACTCCAGAATATCCACCAAATGTTTCAATGATTCTATATTATACTTTTGAATATCATCATAGGTGAAAGTAATCACATACCGATGCGTAGGGTCTTCTTTCAAAATCATGTCCACCGTAAAACGCACCTTCGGACCTTCTGCTGTCATTTGCACAGACCGGTCCCAACGAGCGGCCGTCATTTCTTCTCTCCATAACAGCCCGCCTTCGATCTGCGTGTATTTTTCAGATAGATGGGGATCTTCACGTCGCCAAATTGCCATATACTCCTCATCGGTCATCCCCTGGATTGGTTGGTCATACCACGTCGTATTCCATCGCTCCTGAGAAACACCTAGCATTGGCTTGTTATCTCGTCTCGTAATCATCATAGTCGTATGTTCGTCAAAATCTAACAAAAAGCCCTCTATATGTCCGCTATCTGTAGGAACAACCTTATCAATCCAATGAATATCTTTCACAGTGCCGAACATAGACACCCGAAAATGAGCTGGTCGGTGGCTAATATAGAGCCCCCTCTTCTCTGGTACAGCATTCTCCTGTTGTAATACGAACTGTTCCCCATCTATTCCTTGAGCATCTACCGTTTGTACACTACCTAACTCCTTCGTGAAAGTCCTCACCGGTGTTCCCTCTATAGCATACGCCATACCTACAACTCCTGTGAAAGTAACCATCGCCATGCCACATACCACAGATTTCCACCACGCCTTTTCAACTAGTTTGCTTTTCATTCATTGATTTCCTTTCTTACTAATTCCTTTATACACCCTATACAATTTCTATACCTGTCTATAGTTGACTCCTTCTCCGACATCTAGATAACCACCTAATAGGTTATTACCATATCATCGTGGTTTTATCTAATATAACTATATATCTAGTATACCATAGCTTATATTGTATATACCCAAACTACTACTCATACATATCGTCACTAGTTCTGACGATACTTTCATAATCACTACGAAATACAATTAGGAGCCCCGCTTTTAGTGTACAATAAAAAGAGAACCCACTACAGTGAGTTCCCTTATATAGTAATATATAGTTGCTATATCTTACAGTTTATCCAATGCTTGTGCTAGGTCAGTAATGATATCATCTACATTTTCGATACCGATGGATACACGTAATTGTTCTGGTTTTACACCCGCTGTCAATTGTTCCTCAGGACTCAATTGGGCATGTGTTGTACTTGCTGGGTGAATAACCAAGGATTTAGCATCCGCTACGTTGGCAAGGTTAGAGAAGATTTCAAGAGCATCAACGAATTTGATGCCTTCTTCTTTACCACCTTTCACACCGAATGTGAAAACAGCACCAACACCATTCGGGAAGTATTTGTCAGCCAATGCTTTATATGGGCTGTTTGGTAATTCAGGATAATTTACATAAGCGATTTTTGGATGGTTTACCAAGAAATCTACTACTTTACGAGTGTTTTCTACATGGCGCTCTACACGTAAGGACAATGTTTCAATGCCTTGAATAATCAACCATGCTGCTAGTGGAGTAATGGATGCACCAGTGTCACGCAATAATTGAGCACGTACTTTCACAGTGAAAGGAATTGGAAGATCGCCGTATACTAAACCATTGTAATGCACGTCGCCTTCTACGAATCCAGGGTAACGACCGCTTGCTTTGTAGTCGAACTTACCACTTTCAACGATAACACCAGCGATAGTTGTACCATGACCGCCTAAGTATTTTGTGGCGGAGTGAACCACTACGTCTGCACCATGTTCAAATGGACGGAACAAGTATGGAGTGCCGAATGTATTATCCACGATCACGATGATACCGTGTGCATGAGCGATTTCAGCAATCGCTTCTAAATCCACAAGGTTAGCACCTGGGTTACCAACGGATTCCACATATACTGCTTTTGTGTTGTCATCGATAGCCGCTTTGAACTCATCTAAATTGTCTGGGTTCACAAATTTAGTAGTTATACCGAAACGTGGCAATGTTGCACTAAACAAGTTGTATGTACCACCATATAATGTGGATGCTGCTATAATGTTGTCACCAGCAGAGGCTACGTTTTGGATGGCGTACGTAATCGCTGCAGAACCAGATGCTACTGCGATCGCACCTGCACCACCTTCTAAAGCTGCTACACGGCCTTCCAATACGTCTTGAGTAGGGTTGCCTAAACGAGTGTAGATAGGACCTGCATCAGTCAATGCAAAACGACCTGCTGCTTGTTCTGCATCTTTAAATACATAAGAAGTTGTTTGATAAATTGGCACCGCACGGGAACCTGTTGCGTCCACTGTATGACCTGCGTGTAATTGTAATGTTTCAAATTTGTAATTGCTCATGTTACTTTCCTCACTATTCTTAAATCTTTACTATCTAATAACTAGGATTAAATCACCCAGTCTTGTATATATGTTTCTTCAATCGGTCTCGATTGCAATTCACTGACCTCATACGGTGTTTCTTGATACACATAATAATTCAACCAGTTTGTATAGAGTATGGTCGATGCAGAACGCCATCGAATGATAGGCTCCTTTGTCGGATCATCATCAGGGAAATAATTTTCTGGAATGTCAATGTCTAACCCCAACTTTCTATCCCGATCATACTCTTGATATAACGTATCTCGATCATATTCTGGATGTCCAAAGATAAACACATGTTTATTATCATAGGATCTAACGATACCAGCACCTGTTTTATCCGCGCGGGCTAGTACTTCTAATTGAGGGTGAGCGTTAATTTCGCTTTCACTCACCGTCGTATGCCGTGAATGAGGCATATAGAAGAGTTCATCTAGACCACGCATAAGCATGGGTTTCGTGTTCTGCACTTCTTGTTCGTACACACCGAATAACTTAGTAGGTAAATCTTCCTTGTGTATACCAAAGTGCTTATAAATCCCTGCTTGGGCTCCCCAACAAATGTAGAGGGTCGAACACACATGGGTTTTACTCCATTCCATAATCTCTGAAAGTTCATCCCAATAATCCACTTCCTCAAAAGACATTTGCTCTACCGGAGCACCTGTGATAATTAAGCCATCAAAGTATTGATCTTTGATTTCTTCGAAAGTCCTATAAAAGGTTTCCAAGTATTCTTGACTTGTATTACTCGCCGTATAGGACGCGGTATAAAGAAAAGTGACCTTCGTTTGCAACGGTGTATTGCTCAAAGCACGAAGCAATTGAGTTTCCGCCGTCTCTTTCCGTGGCATCAAGTTCACAACCACAATGTGGAGTGGTCGAATATCTTGCGACTCTGCCCGTTCCGAATCCATAACGAATATATTCTCTTCTGAAAGTTTCCCTATAGCAGGCAATCCTTTCACTACTCGTATCGGCAACCCATGCACCTCTCTTTCCTGCAAAACCTATCGATTAACGATGAATTAAGTATACTAGGATGTCCATCATATGTCAACAATATACGTACATTTATCCTTATACAGGATACATATCATTATATATAGGTATAAGCTATAACAAACTTATTTATTGTCATTTATATAAATATATCTTTAACTATGATCTTACTGTTAATACCATGCATACTTCTATTGTTTCTACTCCCTATATATCAATTTATCATACTATATAGACTATTTATTTTTTCTTGATGACTTTTCTCACTATTTGATTTATAATTGTAGTAAATAACGTTAGGCAATTCTAGTCTTAGACCTTTTATGATTACTTGTATAATAGGAATATAGCAAGTAAACGTGCTTCATAACTTTTCATTTAAAAGTACCATGGATAATCCTTACTAGTATTTAACAAGAAAACTAATCTGTAGTATTAAACTTTAAATGATATTAGCAATATAAAGGAGATAATTATGAAAACATCTATAGTTGCAAATCAGCTCGAAGATGTCTATACAGATTGCAGTCAAGATGCCTATACGGATGAAGAACTTGTGGAATTAGCACAAGCTGGACACACTTCAGCAAATATTATGTTGTGTCGCCGATATATCCCTCTTATTATGAGGTATTCCCATGTAAGCCAACTACGTAGTGTACAAAATGATTTAGAAGCTACTTTATGGGAGTCTTTTTTACAGGCTATACAAGTATATGACCTAAATGGTAAAGTCCCCTTTGCTGGCTTTGCCAAATCAAAAATTCATTGTGCTGAAATGAACTTCTACCGCGACCATGTGCAGCAATGGAATCACGAATCATTCCTTACCGAAAGCGAAGAGGACGCAAATCCGATACTACAAGTTCCTGCACTCAATAATACAGAACAAGAGGCACTCCAGCATCTTCAAATATTGACCATACACAAAGGTCTATCACGTATGAACCCTGTCTATGCTGACTTATTAAAGCAAGTCTTATTCCAAGGGCGATCTATCAGCGATATTGCTAAATCCTATGGAATGAGCCGTCAGGCCATGCATAAAAAGTACAAAAAAGCGATTTCTTTACTCCAACAAGAGTTAGAATTCTGTAAACAGTAACATCATACATCCTATAATCTAAAAGCTATCATAAAAGGTTATATATATGTTAGCCCTCTAGTTACAAGTTAGAGTAGCAACTATGTCCTTTCATACTATATGAAACTATAACAAAATTCACTAAATACAATAGAGGAAAGTTGATTAAAAACATTAACTTTCCTCTATATTCATTAAGTTCTCTCATATAGCATATCTCATTTTATACTAATGACATAACAATAGCCACCTTGCTATTTGCTTAGCAAGATGGCTACGGTAATTCCTGGTACTAAGTTCTTATTATATTATACTATACTATATTATCTATACCTTGGATTTAAAATAGTGATTCCTGTCTAAAGGCGCTATCTCACCTTATCGTTTACACCATTTTACAACCCATAGAGCAATTTTAACAATTCGTAGCGCTTTCTCTAGCGTATTCATCTTACGCCTCCATAGCGATAGCGTTATTACGAACTACTCCTACTAACGGATATGCATATAACTTGCCTAATGCCTCACCTACAGCTTTCAAATCTTCATCTGTTGCTGCTTCATTCACATAGGCAAAATTCGCAACTTTTACATTATGTGCACCTTCGCCTTTTTTGAATTGCAATTGTAATTTAGTAATCATTGTTTTTGTCATACCTTATCTCCTCCTTATTCTACTACTGTAGATTCTGTGGTTACTAATGTACCATATTGAAAGCTAGTTAAACGTTGATCTTTACGTCCACGGAGTACATCTTTTTCCACCATAAGCTGACCCACTGTGTCAAGCTCGGCTTTTGTAACACCTTCTTTAGGGAATGCTACAACGATGTTTACATCTTCCTTAGCTGCGTCCATAAAGACTAAATGCAATTCTTTCTTTACCATTTTACTTGTTGCCATATTCTTCTCCTTTCTTAGTACCAAGTCCTTACACTTAGATACATTCAAAAAAAGAAGACCTGTCAACCTAAAAACAATAATCTGATTAAAATCTACAAGAATTATATATAGTTATAACCTATAAGACTTAAAACGTTATTTTTATTTTACTTATTCCTAGTGTTTTGATATACTATAGTTGTCGATGTGATACTCGACAGGAACTATGAAATCTCATATGTTCCAGCCTTTCAAACTACTTACATATGTGATAACGGTGACTTCCCATACACACCTATAGTTATCACAACAAGCCACCTGCTCGGCCCCATACGAGTTAGGTGGCTTTCACCTTATATGTAACTTTTATATCCAATTCTATGCATGCTATAATGTACCTAGATATATCTACCAATACTTTAATTATCTAACACATCGTAGCTATTTATCCATAAGGAGTGATATTATGAACCGTACTATTTACCTAGGTGGCGGTTGTTTTTGGGGTGTTGAAAGCTATTTTCAACGAATCCCCGGCATTATAAATACGGAAGTAGGATACAGTAATGGCCATCACCCGAATCCAAGTTATGAGGAAGTATGCCGTGGCAGTGGTCATGTGGAAACTGTAAAAGTAACCTATGATACATCTGTGATTTCCCTTCCTAAAGTATTACAGTATTTCTTGCGCATTATCGACCCTTTTAGTATTAACAAACAAGGTAACGATGTGGGGGTACAATATCGTGGTGGTGTGTATTATGAAAACCCCGATGACAAACCCATCATTGAATCTACCTTAAAACGTGCCAACAGTCACTATAAAGAGTCTTTTGCCATAGAAGTTTTACCTCTAACATCCTTTTATCCAGCTGAAGACTATCACCAAGACTATTTAGATAAAAATCCAAAAAATGGCTATTGTCATATCAATGTATCCAAAGCCTATGAACCTCTCATTGATGAAAGTGACTATGAACGCAAGTCGGACACTATATTACAAAAAGAACTCAGCGACTTAGCCTATTCTGTGACCCAACATAATGCTACAGAACGTCCATTCTCTCATGAATATACGGATGAGTTTCGTCCAGGTATCTATGTAGATGTTACCTCTGGAGAACCGCTGTTCATCTCTGCTCAAAAATTTAATTCTGGGTGTGGTTGGCCTAGCTTTGCGCAACCGATCAACAGTGATGTTATCCGTTACTATGAGGACGATAGTTTAGGGCATCGCCGCATCGAGGTCCGCAGTCGCATTGGTGATGCTCATTTAGGGCATGTCTTTGAAGATGGTCCTCAATCTCTAGGTGGTCTACGATACTGTATCAATGGTGCTACCTTGCGCTTTATTCCCCTAGAAGACCTTGAAAAAGAAGGATATGGTGCCTTGTATGAGTTTGTCAAAAAAAGCGAAGATCTAAGCCTTAAATCTTAATCTAGCCGTATCCTAGCTAATTATACTGCCAACACACATTTTAACTGCCTGTTTCTCACTACAAAAAGACTGTAAACATAGGCTTATCTGCCTGGTGTTTACAGTCTTTTTATATATGGGATATATGGGATATATGAGATGTATACGATTATCTATTTATATAGGTATAATAGGTATTCGCTAACTCATACTATAGGTATATATAGTATGCTATACGCTCCAAGAAATCCATGCAATGGTATCCGTTGTGTGGTTTTCTAATTTCCCATCCACTGCTTTAGCAGACAAGAACTCGCGTATTTCTTGTTTAATAACCTCTAAATCACCGCCTACCTTTCGTTGTACTCGTATGCAAAAATAATCTACTGCTTCATCGACGGTCAAGCTTTCTACTTCTTCCACAGTTTTGTATGTAATGTTTACATTCTTTCCGATTTCGTTGACTGTGCCCAAACAATCTTGTAGCATGGATTCCCATGGGCTACCACTTACACCATATCGCTCAGAATAGATAGCATCTAAATATTCATCTTTTCGATCTGCAAACATAATACACAAGCAGTGCTTGCGACTAGCACGATGTAAAGCTTTTAAATTAGCTGTATCCGACATGATAGGGCAGAAAATACTGTACACTAAATCAAATTGCTTATCCCACCCTAAGGATTGGCGAGACTCTTCAGACCAAGGTCCTAACCATAAATCTAGTGACAGCCCTTCACTTTCACTAATTGCTTTACCACCCTCTAGCATACCTGTGGAAAGGTCTACTCCGGTCACTTTCACACCATTACGAGCCAATCCCATGGCATAATCACCAGTACCACAGCCTACATCAAGAGCTGTTTTCCCCTCTGCTGGATGGATACCTAACTCTTGTAATCGAGCAACAAAGTCCACTACTTGTGCCACACGATCCTCACGTTTATGCATATTGACGAAAAACTTAGACGTTTGATTCCAAGATTGTTGCTCCTCTTGCCAGCCTTCCATAGAGACAGGCATTGTTGTGATTGTACTCATGAAAACCTCCTTATAACTGTATACTTGATAGGATAGATATCGTTTACACATTATATAACTACTTTCATTATATATGATATTCCTTAAATTATATATGATAAATGTTATCAGTTCATTGTATTATACTTAAATACCTTTATATTTACTGTATCTATGGCAACAAAATCAGAACTTTTTACCAACTCATTTTGTCCTATAACCCCAGTCCAGAAAATATCTATATAAGGATTATTAGAACACAAAAAAGCGACCTTACGGTCGCTTTTTGTATTTAGAATCTATGATTCAATTATGCTTCGATAGCTGTAACAACACCAGCGCCTACTGTATGGCCACCTTCGCGGATCGCGAAACGTAAACCTTCTTCGATAGCGATTGGAGTGATAAGCTCGATGTTCATAGTGATGTTATCACCAGGCATACACATTTCTGTACCTTCTGGCAAGTTGATAACGCCAGTTACGTCAGTTGTACGGAAGTAGAATTGTGGACGGTAGTTGGAGAAGAATGGAGTATGACGACCACCTTCTTCTTTTGTCAACACGTATACTTCTGCTTTGAATTTAGTGTGAGGTTTGATAGAACCTGGTTTAGCCAATACTTGACCACGTTCGATGTCTTTACGGTCTATACCGCGAAGAAGTGCCCCTACGTTGTCACCTGCTACTGCAGATTCCAAGATTTTACGGAACATTTCAAGACCTGTAACTGTAGTGCTGGATGGTTCTTCTTGAAGACCAACGATTTCTACTACGTCACCAACGTTGATTTGACCACGTTCTACACGGCCAGTTGCTACTGTACCACGACCAGTGATTGTGAACACGTCCTCTACAGGCATCAAGAATGTTTTGTCAGTGTCACGTTCTGGAGTTGGGATGTACTCGTCAACTTTTGCCATCAATTCGTTGATTGCATCAACATATGCAGCATCGCCTTCTAAAGCTTTCAATGCAGAACCTGCAACAACTGGGATGTCATCGCCAGGGAACTCGTAGCTGGAAAGTAATTCACGGATTTCCATTTCTACTAATTCTAATAATTCTTCATCATCAACCATGTCTTTTTTGTTCATGAATACAACGATAGCTGGTACACCAACTTGGCGAGCTAACAAGATGTGCTCACGAGTTTGTGGCATAGGGCCGTCAGCTGCGGATACAACTAGGATAGCGCCGTCCATTTGAGCAGCACCAGTAATCATGTTTTTAACATAGTCAGCATGGCCTGGGCAGTCAACGTGTGCATAGTGACGAGTATCTGTTTCGTACTCTACGTGTGCAGTGTTGATTGTGATACCGCGTTCACGTTCTTCTGGAGCTTTGTCGATCATGCTGTAGTCTTGGAAATCAGCTTGACCTTTTTCAGCAAGAACTTTAGTGATTGCTGCTGTTAAAGTAGTTTTACCATGGTCAACGTGACCGATAGTACCAATGTTAACGTGTGGTTTATTACGTTCGAACTTTGCTTTTGCCATTGTTAAAATAGCCTCCTTCATTACAAAAAAACTAATTACCTTTATTATATATGATTAAATAGAGAAATACAAATACAGTTTAGTTATTTTATAGGAATTACAGATGCATTCATTACACTTATTGGATATTTCTGTGAAAGTCTAACCTAAGTACGTAATTTATATATATTTCAACATATATTCTAGGATTAATTGCACAATACCAGTAGCCAGCAATAATAGGAATGCTTTCATAAGAGTACTGCTAATAATACGAGCCATTAGGGATATATTCATATAGAAAATCCAGATGGCCACTGCAAAGAAAGCCCCTACAAAGAGCAAAATAAGCTCCATACCGTAGGACGATGCCAAGAAAAACCCGGTCCCAAAGAACGGAAGTAATAGCAAGCCTAATACCACGCCATACACATTGGTGATGACCTTGCCGTAGATGAATCCTTTCACCACATCCGTCCAAGTCGCCTCACCTTTTGTCAACTTGTACAAGCCATAGAAAACTGCACTGTTAAAGAAAATGGACACCGCTTGAAATAGGAAAAAGACGATGGCCAATCCTAAGATAATCGCTGACCCTAAAGCGTCAATATCACGGTAGTAAGCAGGCATGAAAAAGCCCACCAGTGGTAGCACGAACGTAGCCACCAATAAACAGAACACTACTTCGAGACCAAAATACGTGAGTAACCCTTTTTTCACCGTCCCATGCTCTGCAATTTGATCAAACCCTTTGCTCTTAGGGTGCCAAATTAATTCTTTTAAATCATTAAACCATGTTGTCATATGTACCTCCCCTCTTGCTGAGATATATTTTCATTTATAATACGCTATCAATTGCTGAATCGCGGAGATATCCACTGCATCTAACTCACCGATTTTACTTTTAAAGTCTGTTATTATTAATTTCAACGGTTGACTCAATCTAACCGTTGATGGCTTAGTTAATCCTGCATCACTCCAACGCATTAAATCATATTCCCCAGAATATGTATCTCTCGGCTTATGACTAGTTATTTTCAATAAAATAATAAATGCTTCTTGATTCTCTAATACAACAACTGGTCGTACCTTTGATTCTTCTGAATTTTCAAACTTTACAATCGCCCACCATACTTCCCAACTATTCGGTATAGTCATACTCCCGTGGTAACACTAAATGGTTAGATTCATCTCTTGTGCCAATGAAGTCTTTTTCTGTAAATGGTAATGTGAATTTATCAACAATTTCAATATGCTCGTAGTATTCTATAATCCGATGTTTCGGAATAATTTTATCGCCAGTAGAATAGTACACCTCATACCACGGTGTCCCTTTTTCGTGAGATTTATTAACTAAAGAAGACGTAGACATAGTGCTATATTTACGCAACACATCTAACAAGTATAATTGCTCTTCTTTGGTCAACGCTTGTCTATCAAACGATTGATTAACAATCCCATTTCTTCCATATTCTTTAAAAGTTTTGTAAACAGATGTAACAACCGGACCTAAATCCCATGCTTCAAAATCTTCTTCAATAAGAGTATAGCCTAATGATGAAATACTCCCAGCTTGAGCAAAGTACAACAGTTTATTTAACCGTAAATTAGTCATCGCATCTTCATTAGGAGTATTAGAAACTATTTCAATAAAAAATTTCGCCACATCTATCGCTTTAGCCATAGATCCACCACCTTTCTATACTTTCATTATACAAATTCAAACTATGGATTTCAATGGATATCGAATTTTAGGCATAAAAAAATCCCCACCTAAGTGAGGTTATTGGTGGCGGCACACGGATTTGAACCGCGGACACACCGGGTATGAACCGATTGCTCTAGCCAACTGAGCTATGCCGCCAAGTATATGGAGCTAGTGACCGGGATTGAACCGGTGACCTTATCCTTACCAAGGATACGCTCTGCCGACTGAGCTACACCAGCACATTCAATCACTAACGAATTAACATGGTTGCGGGGACAGGACTTGAACCTGCGACCTTCGGGTTATGAGCCCGACGAGCTACCAACTGCTCCACCCCGCGATGAAAATGGTGGAGGGAGAAGGATTCGAACCTTCGAAGTCGATGACGGCAGATTTACAGTCTGCTCCCTTTGGCCGCTCGGGAATCCCTCCAAAAAAATGGAGCTGGCGATAGGAATTGAACCCACAACCTGCTGATTACAAGTCAGCTGCTCTACCGATTGAGCTACGCCAGCACACTTACATATATTATTATATATGTTCTTATGTAGTTTGTCAAGAACTTTTTTCTACTCTGTAGTGCTGTTCCTGACTACTTGTATATAATAACATACGTCTATGTATAATGCAAGTGTTTTATTAAAAATTTTTTAACTTTTTTCAGAACTTATAAAAAGGCGCTGAGCCCCCTAAATATAACGATTATATCGTACTCTTAGGTAAGGGATGATTGCGCCTTTTACAAATCATTTTAATACCATACGTTTTAACAGATCCACATCAGCACGTAATTGTGCATTTTCTACTTGTAAAGATTTGATAGCTTGTCCTTGTTGTAAAATAGTTTGTTGTGATTCTCGTTGGACTTTTTCTAACGCTTCTGACAGCACCGCTACCGACGCATTAGATCCGTAAGGTTTCTCATTGCTACTCCCTTTACCAAATCGCAAGGTAGCTCCTGCATTATAAATCAATTTATTTCCCGATAGTGCTACACCTGCATTAAACATAGTTCTTTCATTTGTATAATGAGCAACCCCCAATGCATATCCTGTTTTATTCGCATATTGACCAATACCAGCCATTACTTGTGTTGGTTCATCCTTCTTATACTGTACAGGTTTTAAGGCTGCTAGCGCCGCAGACATAGCAGTTCCTTGTCTCATCTCTCCACGTAATGCATCAATCGCACGATAAGCAGCCGTCTCTAAAGATTTTAATTGTGCTACATTCACACCATCTGTATCTTCTATACCCGCAGATAGTCCAATAATTTGACGAGTCTCACCACCAGCTGGATTACCAATGGATACGGCCCCTTTAGATGATTTCCATGGTGCTTTTGTTTTATCTATCTCACCACGTAGTGCTGATAATTGTTGCTTTTTCTCTTCAAGGTCCATTCGATTCAGTTCTAATTTGTTGTAAGTATCTGGCTCAAGCATATTATCATAATTATCTTGAGCTTTTTTAATCTTTTCTGTCAGTTCCGCTCTTGTTGCTTCTAATGCGTCCACTTCTTGTTTCAATGTTGCATAGGCAGCTTCCTTAGCTGCCAACTCTGGACTGCTCACTTTTCGTACCTCTAATGTATTATTGGGACCTTTCACAACGAAATCACCAGATGGATCATAGCCCACACTTTCAGCCTCTCTATCAGCGATAGAGTCTGACCCTAATGCAACAGATTCTTTCACCTTACTATTAGCACCAGTCCCTAAGGATACACCAAAATCTGCATTCGTTTCACTACCGTGACCAATAGCTAATGACTCCTTAAAATACGCTCTAGCCGTATTACCCATAGCTACAGCATTTTCAACAGATACCGCTGTATCACCCACAGCTATAGCGTTATCATATGCACTCCATGCACTTCGACCAATAGCCACTCCATTTCTTGTAGATTTTGCTGCATCCCCTAGAGCAACAGCCCCAGAATCCACTGCAGTCGCCAAATGTCCTATTGCCACTGCACGATTTCCATTCGTCACAGCCGCACCAGGACCAGCAGCATAATTATTTTGGGCTTGTGGCAAAGTTACATCATCTGCTCCATAACTTACACTAGCAGTTACAATTCCCATCCCTAACAATAGTATAAAACGTTTATAATTCATCATGTACCCTCTTATCCTATTACGTAGAACTTTTGCTCAGAGCAAAAATCATCATCAATTACTAAATATTTTTTTCAATATGTATAATATATTAAATGATTATGAAAGAAAAATGAAGTGCTTTCCTCGAGCAAACCTAAATTTTATCTCTAGAATACAAATTGGGGCTACTCCTTCCTGAGTAACCCCAACATGTAATGTAAGTGTGTAGTTTAACTTATGCTTTTTTCATAATCATTTCTTTTAGCATTTCAATAGCAGCTTCTTGTTCTGCATTTCTAGCTTTTTCACGTTCTAGTTCCGCGCGAAGCATTTCTAATTCAGATTTAGGCACCTTTTGCACTTCATCATCACTAGATCCAAATCTGAAAGTAGCCCCTGCATTATACATGTGTTTATTACCTGAAAGAGCAACACCTGCATTGAACATAGTTCTTTCATTTGTGAAATGCGCCACACCTAAAGCAAATCCAGTTTTATCTGCATACTGCCCAACACCTGCCATGATTTGTGTACGTTCGTGTTCTTTGTAATCCAATGGTTTTAATGCAGCTAAAGCGGCATTCATTGCATTACCAGAACGACTTTCATCACGCACATCACCAATGACATCATTCACATTACGCAATGCTTTATCAAAGGATTGCGTCGTTTTTTCAATCGCCTTCGTTACATATTCCACATTAGTAACTGCTGTTATATCTTTTCCATCTGGCGTTTTTAGACCTGTAATCACACCAGTACCATTGCCTTTGTCATCCTTTTTGAAAGCAATCGTAGGCGTAGGGTTGGATGCATCTGCGCCGTTGGAAATGGTAATCGTAGCATTCACATTATTGTTTGCTCCGCCATTATTTCCACCGCTTGGATTGGAACCAGTACCAGAGTTTCCACCACCTGGTGTTGTTCCTACACCTGGGTTTGTACCTGTACCAGGATTTGTACCTCCCGTTGTAGAATTACCTTTAGAGTCTACGATGGAAATAAATTCTGGTAAAGTTGCACCCTTCATGTAGTTTACAAAATCTTTTTCAGATTTACCTTCATTACCAGGTTGCGCTTTCCATACGTCGTAAGCAGACTTGCCATTAGTACCATTAGTACCATTTTTACCTGGTTCACCTTTGATGGCTTTAGCAAAATCTTCAACTGTTTTATCTTCGTTACCTGGGATGGATTTCCATACGTCTAACGCAGATTTTCCATCAGCTCCAGTTGCACCTGTTTCACCTTTTTCACCTTTAATGGCTTTAGCGTAATCTTCAGCTGTTTTATCTTCATTACCTGGAATGGATTTCCATACGTCTAATGCAGATTTTCCATCAGCTCCAGCTGCACCTGTTTCGCCTTTTTCACCTTTAATAGCTTTAGCGTAATCTTCAGCCGTTTTATCTTCGTTACCCGGGATGGATTTCCATACATCTAAGGCAGATTTTCCATCATCACCTTTTTCGCCTTTTTCACCTTTAATAGCTTTAGCGTAATCTTCAGCTGTTTTATCTTCGTTACCTGGGATAGACTTCCATA
>UQVF01000012.1 GCA_900544365.1 uncultured Veillonella sp.
TTTATATGAGTAGCCCCCACATTTGACAAAGAGCCAATAAATTTATGCATTATACTTTAGAAGATTATTCTTTCCATATTTTTAACACCATCTAATATATTAAGTATATTATTTTTTCTTTAAATTGCAAGACAAAATTAAAAGTATGAAGTGCTGCTCAAAAAAACTTAACAAAAAGTAAAAAGAAACGTTGATCAAACTGTATCAACGTTCCCCTTTATATTTTCACTTATTTATTAAGATCATATGTTGTTAGATGTTTTACTGTCTCAAACGGTGAAATAGACCAGTACTTCAAACGCTAAAAGGCATCCTGTTATATTACCTCCGTTTCACCCACCGCTGGTATCCTTTCCACAAAAGGAAATAGATCACCGATGCAATGAGTATCACTACAGTTAAGCGTCCTAGGTTATCTTGTAATAACACAGCATCATGACCCACGATAACTTCTAACGCTGTAGATGGCAATTTCCCCACCAAGTTAGCAATAATGTAATCTCGCAAAGAGATTTGACTAATCGCCCCCAAGGCAGTAATAATACCGCTTGGAAAGTACGGAATAGCACGAGCAAAAAGCATTACGATCAAACCATTCTTACCACTAAAGTCATCCACTTTCAGCAAAAATTCGCTCTTCTCTATGACCTTGTGTGCCGTATCTCGCAAGATATAACGCATAATCATAAAACTGAGTACTACGCCTACCGTTTCCGCTAGCCAAGAGATAATAATCCCTGGCACCACGCCAAATAACAAACCGTTAGCCGTCGAAAAGAAGATAGAGGGTAAAAATCCCAATGCATTGATGAGCACATCTAAAACAAAGCTAATCACCATCGCCCACGGGCCATAAGATTGCAAGACCTCTGCCATGCGTTGTACATCGCCAGAAAGAGCCAGCTCCCACATGTCATCATAGAAACCTGGAACAAGAATGTACACTAAAAGTCCTAACACGACTAGTCCACTTAACAACCCCAGTTGTATATATCGTTCCTTTTTCTTATCATTCATTCCCATACCTTCTTTTCTAGTCGTTACTTAACCTCTGCCATCTAATACCAAGTTGTCATGGATAGCACGAACTGCGGTTTTAATGTGTTCTTCTCCAATAAGGCAAGAAATACTGATTTCAGATGTACTGATAATTTCAATATTCACACCTTCATCAGATAAAATGCCGAACATTTTTGCTGCCACACCTGGTTGCCCCAACATACCTGCACCTACGATAGAAACTTTTGCCATATTTTCATTAATGACACATTCCTCGATAGACATGGCTTGACCAAGTTCTTCCAACACTTGTTTTGCCAAATTCACATCATCACGTGTAATTGTAAATACGATATCAGTGCATTTATCATCTGTAGTGCGAATACTTTGTACGATCATGTCCACATCAATACTCTTATTTGCCAATGCTTGGAACACTTGATGCGCCACACCTGGTATGTTTTCCACACCTACAAGACTGACTTTTGCTACATTTGTATCATCTGCAACACCTGTGATCGCGTATTGATTTGCTTTCATTGTATACTCCTCTCGAATTATTGTGCCTTCTTCATCACTGAAAGTAGATCGTACATGAATTGGCACCCCATATCGATGCCCCATTTCTACAGCTCTAGGCTGCATAACGCCTGCCCCTAAGCGCGCCATTTCTAACATTTCACCATAGGTAATTTCTTTTAATTTCACAGCACCTGGTGCTACCCGTGGATCTGTGGAGTATACCCCATCAACATCTGTAAAGATTTCACATACATCAGCTTTCATAGCTCCTGCTAATGCTACGGCCGTTGTATCAGAACCACCACGACCCAATGTAGTAATATCTCCTGCTTCCGTCATACCTTGGAAGCCTGCTACTACTACAATATTTCCAGTTTCTAATGCTTCAAGTACACGCTTAGGGTCAATATCTAAGATACGTGCTTTACCAAATGTATCACTCGTCGCAATTCCTGCTTGCTCACCTGTCATAGACACTGCTGCATGGCCTTTTGCTTGGAACGCTAATGCCATCAATGCAATGGTTACTTGCTCCCCTGTCGAAAGAAGACGATCCATTTCACGACCATAAGGCATAGGTGTTACTTCTTTTGCCAAGCTCACCAAGTCATCTGTTGTATCGCCCATGGCAGAAACAACCACCACAATACGATCCTCTGGTTGTTTGTCGCGCAACACGCGATTCACGATGTTAAATATTTTTTCAGGCGTCGCTACAGAGCTACCACCAAATTTTTTCACAATTAATGCCACTGCAATCCCTCATTTATAAGATACAAAGTAAAAAATAATATCTATATTAATCTACCATACTACGCTACTAAAGTAAAGGATTTTTATAACATCTTCCTATTTTTATCATACAATTGTCTTTTTCTAGTAGATACTTATATATGTAATCACTATGATATACTACAGTTTATTCCTATATCAAAAGATTTGATAGAAAGAAAGGACTGAAGTCTCCCGTAAGAGACAACAGTCCTTATAACCAATTCAGTTATATGTCTAATCTAAGATTAGCCTTCTACAACGATATCTTTTTCAGATTCCCACAAGCCGTGGATATTGCAGTAAGAAGTTGCAATCAAACGGCCAGATTTTTTGAAAGATGCAGTAACAACACCAGCTGCTTCTGCATGTACAGGGCCTTCGTTAGCGCCTGTAGGTGCTTCACCATGTACGTTGAACTCAAGACGAGCTACTTCATATGGAAGTTGTGTACCTTCTTCTACATAGTACAATTTGATCCAAGAAATATGATGTTCTACAGTGTTAGGATGAGCAATTTCTTTACCCACTTCTAATTCAATCACTACGCGTTCGCCAGCTTTTACAGTGTCAGGTGCTGTGATAACTGGAACGTGTTTTTCTGTTGCAAATTCAGCTGTTTTTACATAATTTGTGATAGCCATAGGTATAACCCCCTTGAATTAATGTCATATCCAAACATGGAAACCTTTCCATGTAAAGCACTAAATTAGTACACTATTATTGTACTTGTTTTTCTTTACTTACGCAAGAACTATTTTTAAGATTTTCGATGTGGTTTTTGCATAAGTCTTTTATTTTCTGCAACACTTAGTAGACAACCACATGCTTAGACTACTTAAGCTAAAATTCAATGCCACGTTTGGCTTTAATCCCTTGTTGATAGGCATGTTTGATGACTTTCATTTCTGTAACTGTATGCGCCAACTCAATAATCTCCGAACGTGCGTTACGACCTGTTAAAATCATGTCCAAGTTCTCCGGCTTTGTTTTCAGCAAATTCACCACTGCCTCTACATCTACTAGCCCATAATGAATGGCATAATTAATTTCATCAAGGATAATCAAATCCCATTGTCCAGACTTCACTTCTGTTTCCACCATAGCCCATGCTTCTTTTGCTGCCTGTTGATGTTCCTTCATTTTTTCTTCTGATTCTTCTTGCTTATGAAAAATAAAGCCTTTTCCCATGGAGCGAATCTCTACTGTTGGTAGTAATGCAATACCTGCTAATTCGCCATAATTAGCGCCACTTTTTATAAATTGTAAAATAAGTACCTTTCTTCCGCATCCGGCTGATCGCAATGCTACACCTAAAGCTGCTGTTGTTTTGCCTTTGCCATCTCCGGTATTGACTAAAATTAAACCTTCACCCATCTATCTCTCCACCTTTCTTATGATATATGGAAATCCCATGCCAAGGCACAGGATTTCAAAGCATTGTATTAGATTATAATTAGAATGGATTTCGTATATGATATGCTAATTTACCAAGTACATGGTCTGCTGGTACAAATCCAATAAAACGGCTATCAGAAGAATGATTGCGATTATCTCCCATGACAAATACATGTCCTTCTGGAACTGTAATTGGTAAAGAGCGTTCAAACTTCATAGTCTCTTTTTTTGTATATGTTTCATTCAGCTTGGTTCCATTTCTCCACACATGTCCTTCTTTAAATTCCAATGTATCCCCTGGGCGACCGATGACACGTTTTACCCATACATCATGACCTTGCAAGGATGGTACTACTACACTGGCATAATTCATCAAAGGTTCCATCACATCATCTTTCCAAGAGCGTTCTCGTTGCACACGACTGTCAATAATGACGATGTCTTCATAGTTTGGTACATCTCGCATGACGTGAGACCATTTACTAATTAACAAGAAATCCCCATTATGTAAAGTATCCTCCATCGATTCTCCGGATACTCTCGTAGGTTGCACAATAAATATATGCGTTAACATTGCCACAATGAGAGCTACAACAATAGCTTGAACCCACTCACGAACTTCTTTTAAGATTTGATTGCCTATGGCTGTATCTTTTTCCATAGATCCTCCTATTCTAATGATACGCATCAAGTACCCATAGATTAATGTATTGATTTCTTACCAAATTGACCACCGAATACATCATGTACATCATTAATAGTGATGAACGCATTTTCATCCACATCGTAAATAATGTCTTTCAACTTTGTTAGTTCCAAACGCGTCACAACACAATAAATAATACGTTTCGGAGTCTTAGTATATGCCCCTTCACCATACAGTAACGTGACACCACGACCTAATCGATGCATCACTACATCTGCTACTTCATCTGACTTATCAGTAATGACCATAACTCCTTTAGATTCTTCTACACCTGTAATAACTAAGTCCATCATTTTATAGGCTACGAAATATGCAATTAATGAGTACATAGCACTATTCCAATCGTATACGAAACCCGCTGCCCCTAAAATAAAGAAGTTCAGGAACATGACGATTTCGCCTACAGAAAAAGAACTCTTTTTATCAAAAATAATTGCTACGATTTCTGATCCATCTAAGGAGCCACCATTTCGTATAATAATCCCTACCCCAAGGCCGAGAATGATGCCACCAAACACGGCTGCTAGCAAAGGATCTTGTACTAGCGGTGGTATCTCATGCATGAAAGCAGAAAATACGGAAATGCACACAATGGCAAATAAAGTGGATATAGTAAAGCTTTTTCCAATTTGCATATATCCTACATATAAAAATGGAAGATTAATTAACATCACCAAAACACTAAATGAGATTCCTGATAGTTTACTTGCCATCAGAGCAATGCCTACCACACCGCCATCGATAAGATGATTAGGTACTAGCAATACATCTAGTCCATATGTATAAATCGCGGCTCCAATAATCATCATACAATAGCGCATAGCCATATCCATTAATTTTCGTTTTCTGCTTTTTTGTTCTTTCATCCTTTGGATACTAACTCCTTATTTTCTAATAACCAACGTTCTCCAATTATCCAAGCCGTAATATCGTCCACTGGAACTGGAGGGTATAACATGCCCTTTGGCACTAGTCTTTTCCACCCTCTTGGTGGATGTACTTCAAAATAACGACGTCTCGCCTCTTCTGTTGTATGCTTTTCATTGACAAAAGCAAATGTTTTTACTTGTGATTCTGCTAATTCTTGCACAGTTATTCCTATTGCTTTATGGTTCGTGCCATTTCCACAAACCAAGTAAGACACTGTAGGATACGTCTTTAGTAATAATGCTAAATTATCTCGAATAGAATCCGTTGGTACTATATCCATCATCACCAGTCGAGATGTTTGTGTAAGAATCGCAACTCCGGTTTTATCTCGTCCAGGATCAACTGCTAATACATAAGCGTTCCATACCATAATCTACTCCTTATTCCACTACAGAAACGACTCGTAGCATAATTTGTACAGGACCACTTGTATAAGTATCTTCTCTCGTAACAGCCTCTAATCGTACTGGCCCTCTTTGATTTTCAAGCTTACGAATGGTAGTAAATAATTCATTTCCTGGTAAAGAACCTACTTCACCTGTAATAGGGTCCGGCAATATTCCCTGCTTTTTCGCTTCGCTATTAACCTCTTTCAGGAACACTAACACTTGATCTTGTGCACTTTTACCACCATCAATAACGGCTGACCAAAGCACTGTATCCTTTTTGAAAATCATATCGTGTGGATACGCATGAATAGTAGCTAACGCAGGCTCTCCATAAATAATATTAGCCGATGCTGTGACGCGAATCATTAACGGTTTATCGGTAGATGAAACAAGTTTTGCTATTTCATCTAAGTTGTCACGACTCACATAAATAACTGTTTTATCTGCTTCCATTTGGAAACGATTTAAAATTAGCCGATTCGTATCTTTTAAAAAGCTAGTCAATGCAGCCATACTTTCTACTTCACCTAACCCTGGGCGAATGACAGCCTGTGATAAAACCTCGCCATTGCGGAATACTACATTACCTTCACGCACATGATTAATACCGTTTTCTAATTGTTTTGTTGTTAATTGCAAATCCTGTACATGACCTTCTAATTGTGTACGTACCTGCTCTAAACGTCCTACTTCTGCATTAGAAGCAGCAAGTTTATGTTCTGCCTCCACATAGGCATCTTGTATAGATACTAATTGATCACCCATGCTTGCCAACGCATTTCTAGTTTCTTCTAATTCTTGTTCTGTTGCTTGAACATCATGCTGTACTCTTTGTAATTGTTGATTCCTTTGATTTAACTCATCATTACTTCGCTCTAATGCTTTTGTTTTTTCATCAATATCTGCTGATAGTTGTGCCATTTCCGCTTTTAGCTTATCCATACCAAATAAAGCAGTTCGTACATTATTAGAAGCAATACTCAAAACCCCCAATGTGACCGCAGATATTAATATACCTGTCACAATTGTGACAATAATGGACGTATGTTTAGGACGCAGTCCAAACAAACTCATACGACGTTTGCCTACTTTTGTGCCAATTTTATCGCCTAAAAATGCAATTAATCCCCCCATAATTGTAATAATGAGGAGAATCCTTAGCCCTACTAACATAGTTATATACCTCAATGTAAAATAATGGTCTTATATCTTTATTAAGTATATCAAAATCCCTACTACACTACAATGGTTATATGAGAAAAGCTCTCTCTATACTGGTATCTTGCTGATATAAAAGAGTAGCATTACCACTATATTTAGTAATGCTACCTCATTAAGTTTCTTATTTAGATACTCTCCAGTTTAAGTATAGTCCTGCTATAACACCTAATGTGTTAGGAATCCATGCTGCCAACAATGGCGGCAATGCACCACCTTTACCAAGAGCTCCTGACAAGGTCATCACTCCATAGTAAATAAAAATAACCAATACAGAGATACCAAAACCAATAGATGAGCTAGACCGCTGTTTTTGTAACCCTAGTGGAGCTCCCACCAAAGCAAAGATAAAACTAGCCACAGGAATAGTAAAACGTTGATACATCTCCATTTTCCATTCTGTTACCTTACCACCAGTAGCCTCCATAGCCTTGATTTGCTGTTTAATTTCTTTAATAGTCATTTCCTCTGGCTTACGTTGAGAACGCCCTATTCTATCTGGATCTTCTGTAATCGGTAGGACTTGCTCTTCAAACTTCATTGTCCGATCAACACCTACACCAGCTGCATTGATATCATAAATCGTACCATCATGCATAATCCAGTACTGACCATTCCAATTGGCGGTTTTAGCCCTCTCAATTTGTGTAACCTGTCCATCAGTAAACTGTTGTACTGTAATATCTGACAACAATTTTGTAGAGCTATCGTATTTACCCGCATACATCAAGGTACTAATCTTTTTATCTGATAGAGTTTTTATAACAATATGCTCCTGTGTTTGTGGTGTAGCACGTTTCATGATTTCCTCTCGAATAATCGTTTGGTACGCATGATTAGCTACAGGAACTACATATTCATTAAAAGCAATAGAACAAATAGAAATCAAAAATGCCATGATATATACAGGTGTAGCTAAACGTAAAAAGTTTTGTCCCCCCGCACGCATGACAATAATCTCACTACTACCACTTAAACGGCCAAATGTCATAAGAGACCCCAGTAAAACAGACATAGGGAACGTCAAAATTACGATATTAGGCAGAGCTAATAGAAATGCTCTTGTTACAGACCACAGGCTAGCACCGTATTCAGTAATATACTGAGCGATACGAAATAACGTTCCTGTACCAATGAAAATACTAGTAAACGCAAAAATTCCAAATAGAAATGGTCCTATGAAAGCTTTCAATATATATTTATCTAAAATTCTCATATCCACTCCTACATTCGGAAATCATCACCTAAATAAAATTTACGCGCTATATCACTGGTTGCTACTTCATCTGCCGTACCTTCTAGTAATATAGTACCACTATTTAAAATATACGCTTTATCTACAATTCCAAGTGTTTCACGCACATTATGATCTGTAATGAGCACACCAATGCCACGATCTTTCAAATGCCGAATAATAGATTGAATATCTGCCACTGCTATTGGGTCTACTCCTGCAAAAGGCTCATCTAATAAAATGAATTTAGGATTTAACGCAATAGCGCGAGCAATTTCTACACGGCGTCGTTCCCCACCAGATAATTGAATGCCCAAACGATCCCTCACATGAGTAATATGAAACTCCTCTAACAAGGATTCCATCATCTCTTTTTGTTCGCTCTTAGAAAGATTTGTCGTTTCCAGCATCGCCAAAATATTGTCTTCTACCGTTAAATTTCTAAAAATAGAGGCTTCTTGCGGTAGGTATCCAATACCATAAGAAGATCTTTTATACATTGGCATATTGGTAACATCAACATCTCCTATACAGATGCTTCCGGAGCTCGGTTTTTCTACACCTACAATCATATAGAAAGTTGTTGTTTTACCTGCTCCATTAGGGCCCAATAATCCGACAACTTCTCCTTCTTCAACGCGAACACTTACTTTATCTACTACATTTCTTGATTTATAGGTTTTTACTAAATCCTTTGTCTGTATAAACATAAAAGCTCCTTACTTTGGAGTAATGATTAATGTACCACGTCCACCAAATGTTTCAACACTTTTATCACTAAGTTCTACTTTTAATTCTGGGGCTTCTAAGACATTACCATTTTGTACAGCCTTCGCATTTCCTTTTAAATATGCGACTCCATCATTTTGATTTGGTGTTTGTGTATATGTCGCTTCATCAGCAGTAGCATTCACTTTCTGACTAGCACTAGATATTGTAACACCCCCTTCTGCCTTTGCAGATATTTGATTGGTATGGGCCTCAATCCTATGACCTGTGAGCACATTGTCTGCCACAATCAATTGTCCGTGTCCAATAATTTCTCCATATCCAGTTTCAGTATTATAGTTCACATGGTCACCAAATAGCTGACGATCATCTTTTTGTATATGTACATCACCGGTAGCATCAAAGTGGATATTCTTCGATACATGTACCTCGCCTGCTGCCATAGACATATTAGTGCCGATCATGCTAACTCCACCAGTTAAATATCCTTCTTGTGATTTTGTATTATACCAGCCCGATGCACCTGTTAGTGTCTTGTCATCTTTTGTAATAACTACACTACCTTTAGCTTCTGCACGACCATTAATACCATCGTATGTTAGTTGGTCAGCTGTAATCGTTAATTTACTATTTTCTGTGGGGCTAATCTCAGTAGATGCAGCCCATGCAGGAATCATCATAACACTGCCTATACACGCAGTCATGAGTATATGTTGTATCTTCATAAAATTCCTTTCTACTTACGAATTAATTTTGCATGACCTTTTGCAGTCACTTGTTGTAATATCATATCGCCTTCTAAGACATCTCCTTCTAATGTTGTATCTACATCACTATAGATAAACTTAGATGCTGATTTGAATAGTTGTGTTTTGCTATTATACTCTAATCCCTCTGTACGTAGGCTAGATCCTACACTAGATGAAGCCTCAATACCTCCAGATAAAGAAATCTGTCTGTGATCTTTAGATACAATTCCTTTAGGAGCTTTTATAGTTAATACAGTTCCTCCTTTATGGAAAGTACCCGTTACATTTTCTAGAGTAATCACTTTAGTATCTTGATCAACACTAATTTTCTCAGCTTTTACAGACCAAATTAGTTGCCCCTCTTTTTCTTCTTTCAGCTCTGTTCCATTAAAACTAATCGTATTACCAGATGGCCCTATTGTTGTCGTTTCAACTCCACCATACAAAAAATAGCCAATCCCCAAAAGAAGTAAGATACCTACCACAACCGTGAGGAGAAGTTTTTTATTGTTTTTCATGTACAGCCTCCCGCACTTGTAGTTTACGTTCAATATCCACAATTTCATGAATTTTAGTATTCCAACGATGTTGGAACCATAACCATTCATCTGGATGTTCTTTAATAAAACTTTCTGTAATCTTTACTGTTGCTTCCGTTAAACGGAACATATCTTCCTCTACATTACCTGTATCTTCATAGTATAAAGGTGGCAATATATGCACTACATGGCCTTTTTCTTTACGTGATGCAAAGACAGGTACTACAGGGGCTTTAAACTTTTTCGCAAACGATGCTGGTCCAGTAACAGCCGATGAATCTTGTCCTAAAAACATTACTGGTAAGCCTTGGAATCCCCCATCTTGATCTGCTAAGAAGCCCAATAATTTTTTAGCTTTCATTGCCTGAGCAGCCCCTCTCATTTCAGATCCACCACGGGCAAATACTTCTAACCCAACCATTTCACGATATTCGTTCATCAATCTAGTAAACTGTGCATTAGGTTGCTTCTTCACAATTGTTGTAGATGGATAGCCATGAGCTGCTAAAGCAGCTCCCATCCACTCCCAGTTTCCTACATGGGCCGTCAAAATTACAACCCCTTTATCTTCAGCTAACGCTGCATCGATATGTTCTAATCCATGCATTTCAATATGCTCTTTGATAAATTCAGGTGTTAAATTCGGCATATATAGCGTTTCCATAACAGAACGCCCTAAATTTTGAAAAAGTCGTCCTAATATAGCGTTCGCTTCTTTTTCATCTATGGAAAGGCCAATCATCAAATTATGTAATCCTCGTTTGACCTGTTTCTTTCCTACCAATCTATATAAAGGTCCAAGAGATGCTCCAATGGATAAGATTGTAGAATACGATAATGTACAAACTAATTTACTAATTGTTTTTAAGGCGGTGTATTGCCATTCTCCTGCCATGAAAGCCTCCTTTCTATTGACCCATTTGGTAAGATTCCTCACGATAGACACGTAAGGCCTCCTCCCAAAGACCCTCCTGTTTCAAGATATACTCAATTACTTCCCGCACAGCTCCTTGTCCACCATTTGCCTGGCAAATATAGTGAGCTATTTGTTTTACTTCGGGTACTCCATCCTGTGGTGTAATAGCTAATCCCACCTTAGACATAATACCTAAATCATTAAGATCATCACCTATATAAGCAACTTCATGAGCCTCTAATTTTAGAACTTTCAAGAGTTCCTCTAATCCAACACTCTTATTATGACTTCCCATTTGAACGTGAGAAATATGTAATTCTTTTGCGCGTCGTTCCACCATCGGTGAAGTACGACCTGTAATAAGAGCTGTATATAGCCCCATTTTATGAGCCAATGCCAATCCTAATCCATCTTTTACATGAAAGGTTTTGATTTCTTCTCCACTTGATGTATAGGTAATCTCACCTTTTGTAAGTACACCATCAACATCTAAGGCTAAACAACGTATAACCATTATACAATACCTCTTCGCAATAAATCGGTAATATGTACTAAACCAAGACTCCTACCATCATGTCCAACTACTGGTAATACAGTAATAGGACGAGGCTGATTTTTCTCCATCATATGAAGAGCTTCTGCAGCCAATTTATCTTTTGTAATTGTTCTTGGTGATTTTGTCATCATGTCTTCTACAGCCCACACAAGAAAATTAAATCCAGAATCTAATCCCCGACGAATATCTCCATCCGTTACTAAACCGATTAACTTACCTTCTTCATCTACTACATTTGCTGCTCCAAGTCCTTTGTTGGTCATGACAAATAAGGCATCTTGTACAGTAGCCCCTTTATGAATAATTGGATTATCATCGCCACTATGCATAATATTTTCTACGGTTAGCAATAATTTGCGACCTAAGGAACCACCTGGATGGAATACAGCAAAATTTTCTGGAGTAAATTTATGTTGATCCAACAAACACACTGCTAACGCATCGCCTAATGCCAATGCTGCAGTAGTACTGCTTGTCGGTGCTAATCCTAAAGGGCATGCTTCTTTGTCTACGCATACCACCAAAACTACATCAGAGTTTTTTCCCAATGTAGAACTTGGATTACCCACTACAGAAATTAATTTAGCCCCTATTCGGCGCAAGGATGGTAATAAACTAATGACTTCACTAGTTTCCCCACTATTGGAGAAGGCCAGTACTACATCATCAGATGTAACCATACCTAAATCGCCATGTACTCCTTCACCAGGGTGTAAAAATAATGCAGGTGTACCGGTACTTGCCAATGTAGCTGAAATTTTTCGTGCAATATGTCCAGATTTTCCCATACCTGTACAGACCACGCGACCTTTAGAGGCTAAGATTAACTCTACTGCCGTTTCAAAACGATGGTCTAATGTTTCAATTAAGTCTAACACTGCTTTTGATTCTTCTTGGAGCACCTGTGCTGCTCGTTCAAGTATCTTCATAGTTCACCTGCATCCTTTACATCTGTACTATTTTTTTACGATTTTATCGATAGCCACTAAATCAGTTAATAATTCTTCTAAAGAATCTAAATATAACATATTTGGTCCATCGGAAAGTGCTTCTTCTGGGTTATCATGTACTTCAAAGAATAGTCCATCCACACCACTTGCTACTGCACCACGAGCTAAATTAGCCACGAATTCACGTTGTCCAGAAGATGCCGTGCCTGCTCCTCCTGGTAATTGCACAGAATGAGTAGCATCAAATATAACTGGATACTCGAAAGAACGCATAATTGGGAAGGATCTCATATCTACCACTAAATTGTTATATCCAAAACTAAAGCCACGTTCTGTAAGCATCAAATTTTGATTGCCAGACTCTTCCATTTTTTTCAACACATTGCTCATATCTTTCGGAGCCATGAATTGACCTTTTTTCACATTCACACATTTTCCAGTTGCAGCTGCTCCATATACCAAATCAGTTTGACGGCATAAGAATGCAGGAATTTGAAGAATATCCAATACTTCTGCAGCAGCATCAATTTGTGTAATGTCGTGAATATCGCTTACCACTGGTACCTGTAATTCTTCTTTGATGACTTTTAAAATTTCTAAACCTTCTACGAGGCCAGGCCCACGGAACGAAGAATAGCTAGATCTGTTTGCTTTATCAAAAGAAGCTTTGAACACATACGGAATACCCACTTTATCACAAATGGCTTTCGCACGACGACCAATTTCTAATGTGCGTTCATAACCTTCAATCACACATGGACCAGCTAATAAAAATAAGCCTTTACCTCCACCAAGTGTGAGGTTACCTACTTGTACTGTTTTCATTGTATCTCCTCTCTAAACGAAATCGTTTATGCTTCTAATTCGTGAAATATTTCATTCACTCGTTCTAAATCTTCTGGTGTATCTACCCCAACAAAGCGTTGGTCCGTAGTAATCACCCGAATTGTAAATCCATTTTCCAAAGCTCGTAACTGCTCTAAGGATTCAGTCAATTCTGCAGGTGTCGGTTCCATCTTAGCATAAGCTAATAAGAACTGACGATTATATCCATACATGCCTACATGCTTCAATGGCGGTACCACAAAATCATGTCTTGGGTAAGGAATCAAAGAGCGAGAAAAATACATAGCATTGCCTAGTCGATTTACTATGACTTTCACCACGCTAGGTTCATTATATTCCTCTTCTAACAAGGGACAGCCTACGGTTCCCATTTGTAGGGTTGGGTCTTCTTTGAATTGACGTGCTAATGTACCAATAACAGATGCATCAATGAGTGGTTCATCACCTTGCACATTGATAATCACATCTATATCAGTTCTTACCGTTGCCACTTCTGCTAATCGATCTGTACCCGTTAAATGATCCGTTCTTGTCATCATCACCTGTCCACCAAATTGGCTAACAGCATCATAGACTCGCACATCATCAGTGGCCACAATGACTTCCTGAATTTCCGTCGCTTTCGACACTTGTTCATAGACCCGTTGAATCATTGGTTTATTACCAATCATCGCTAAGGGTTTACCCGGTAATCGTGTAGATCCATAGCGCGCTGGAATAATACAAGCTATACGCATATTATTTCCCCTTTGCTATTTGCAACACATAGGATTTAAAATCGTCTTCACCTTTGGTAAATTCGATGCCAATCACTAATACATAGACAGGAATCTTTAAATCTCGGATGGCACGCACTTGAGATAATTTCACTGCATCTTTCTCCGTTGTAATAATGCCTTGAATCCCTGTTTTAAAACAACGTTGCCACAGTTTTACAACATCTTCTTCATTATAATCATGGTGGTCACCAAAACTCATCATATCCTGTACGGTAAATCCGTAACTTTTCAAATTGGAAATAAATGAACTAGGCTGTCCGATACCACTAATCGCTAATAAAGGAGTCCCATCATAGTCACTAATACCATGAATCTTTCCATTATGGCTCCATTCTTCCAAGGTTTGAAAACCTACTGTTTGATGAATAGTTTCCGCTACGGGAACAAGAGGGGCTAAAGAATGAATCTCTTCACGTAGTGCTTCTAATTGCTTTAGATCTACTTGATTCGTTTTCGTTAGCACAATATAAGTCGCTCTCTTTAAGTTTGTTACAGGTTCTCGCAACAAACCTCTTGGCAACACCGCTCCATACCCAAATGGGTGACTTGCATCAATCAATACAATATCTGCATCACGACCCAATGCACGATGTTGAAACCCATCATCTAAGACAAGTACATCTGATTGCATATCATCTACAGCAATCTTAGCAGACTCTACTCGTTTAGAACCAATGATGACATTCGCATCAGGCAATGTTTTTGCCAATAACCATGCTTCATCACCACTGATAAAAGAAGACACATCCACCGTTCCTCGTCTAGATACGACGATAGACTTTTTATTATTATCCGCTTTATACCCTCGGCTCAACACGCTCACTGTATGATGGTCTGCACCCAACACTTCACATACATATCGCACCATAGGGGTTTTGCCTGTACCGCCAACCGTAATATTGCCTATACTAATAACCGGCACTGGTACACGTAAAACTCGTTGTGGATCGTTATACCGTTCATTACGATATTCCACGACTCTTTCATAGACCTTACTAGCCGTTTCTAAACCACCACGCAGAGCATCACCCAAAGAGCCTTCCATCTGTCCACTGATGATATGTTTAAAGAGTTGTTCTCCTTTCATGAGTAAACCTCCTCCTATCCTTCTAGTATAGCTTAGGTAATTAAAACTATTATGAAACCATTAAGGAATAATATGAAAGCGCTCAAAGAGACGTCGTAGCTCCTCTGTATTACGCTGTGTAGCACCACGATTTTCACTCACTACTTCTAAACAATGAAGGCTCATTTCTTCTCTCATAGCTTGATTGGCGCACAACATTTGCAACACCTCTAAAAGTTCTCCTTCATCATGCACCATCGTACAAGCTCCACGAGAACTCAATAAACTATAAATTTCCTTAAAGTTAAACATATGTGGACCCACAATAATCGGCTTACCATGAGCAGCCGGTTCTAAAATATTATGTCCTCCTGTTTTTACTAAAGAGCCGCCAACAAAAATAATATCTCCTAAACTATAGAGACGGCCTAACTCTCCGATTGTATCTAAAATCACCACAGGAATTTCTTCATGGACAGGCTCTGTCATAGTACTACGACAAATTGCTTTCAGTCCATATTTATGAGACAAAACTTTCACATCGTTACCACGCATAATTTCGCGAGGTGCAATTAGCAGTCTTGCATTGGGATAGGACTGTAAAATTTCTTTAAATGCTTGAAACAGTTTATCTTCTTCCCCTTTATGGGTACTGCCCGCTACAATGATCGGATGATTATGTCCAAAACCAAACTCATGTTGTAATTGTTCTTTTTCTTCATCCGTAACTGTTGCATAAGTTTGATCATACTTAGTATTGCCTGTAACAGTTACTTCTTTTACATTTGCCCCCAGTACAGAAATGTATTCTGCATCTAATTTTGATTGCATACAGAACCGATCAATAGATCCTAGCATATCGTGCATGAAAGACTTGATATGCATATATCGTGACATAGAGCGGTCACTAATACGACCATTTACCATCATCACAGGGATTTCTTCGTCCTTTGCAATACGCAAGAAGTTTGGCCAAATTTCTGTCTCTACCAGTAATATAGCGATAGGTTTAATAATATTTAAAATCCTTCGCGTTAAAAAAGGTAAATCTAGAGGGAAGAAAATAATCCCTTCTGCTTCTGGTATAATACGGCGTGCCATAGCGTGGCCTGTAGCAGTAACAACAGAGACAACTACCACAGAATCAGGAAAGCTTTTTTTTATATCTTTCACCAACGGGCTGGTAGCAACAATTTCACCTACAGAGGCCGCATGTAACCATATAGCCCGTTTACCTTCTATTTTTTTCATCAATGTGCTAGGCATAAATCCTGCACTTTGTTTGATACGTTCGTAAAACCCTTCTTCAAAGACTAAACGATATAAAATTACCGGTATCAAGCCAATCCAATAGATAATAAGAAGTATATTATATATCCAGTACATAGTTTATCCTTTTCCGGCAAATTGAACAGAATATAAATGACTATACAAGCCATTCAACGCTAATAACTCATCATGTGTGCCTTCTTCTACAACAGATCCCTGTTGTAAAACCACGATATGATCCGCATGTTTAATGGTACTCAATCTATGAGCAATCACTAGAGCCGTTCTATTTTTCATCAATCGCTCTAATGCTTCTTGTACAATCTTTTCACTTTCAGTATCTAACGCTGATGTAGCTTCATCAAGAATCAAAATACTAGGATTTTTCAAAATAGCCCGTGCAATAGCAATCCGCTGCCGTTGACCACCAGACAGGGAATTACCACGTTCTCCTACTATTGTATCAAATCCATTTGGTAACTTCTCAATAAACTCATAGGCATTCGCTGCTTTAGCGGCATCAATGATTTCTTCTTCTGTAGCATCTAAACGACCATACAAAATATTTTCACAAACTGATGCATTAAATAGCATTGTATCTTGTGGCACTAAACCAATATTTTCTCGTAAGGATGTAAATGTTACATCACGCACATCTACACCATCAATGCGAATGGCGCCACCCGTCACATCATAAAAACGTGGTAGCAAATTCGCTATTGTCGACTTACCAGCCCCAGAAGGACCTACAATCGCCACCGTCTGCCCTTGTTTCACAGTTAAATTCACACCTTTTAGGGCCAAATTATCCTCATCATAAGCAAATTGTACATTATCGAACTCTACATCTCCTTGTACATATGTTAGAGCTTTTGCCGCTGGTGATTCTTTCACTTGTGGCTCTGTTTCTAAAATATCGATAACACGATCTCCTGCTGCCATCGCTTTTTGCAAGTTACCATAAACTTGAGTCAAGCGTTTCACAGGATTCGATAAATTAATCGCATAAATTAAAAATGCAATTAAAGAACCTGCTGTAATATAGCCTTGTACTACAGAATACCCTCCATACCACAAAATAATAACTACTGCAATGGCCGCTGCAAATTCTACCATTGGTCCCATGACAGCTGTTAATTTAGTAGCTTTCATAGCTGCATCAAAGTTATGTTGATTCTCTTGTTCAAAGCGATTAAATTCATACTTCTCGCGAGCAAACGAACGAATAACGCGAATACCAGAGATAACTTCTTGTAAAAATGCAGTAATATCTGCTGTTCTTCCTTGTACTTCATGGCCTGCTGAACGTAATTTTTTACCAAAAATATTAGTTAGCCCTAATACTACAGGCACAATAATCAATGTTAATAGAGATAATTTCCAATCCAAATAGAACATGAATACTAGAGAACCTACCAAGGTAACTCCTTCTGTCATAAAGGAAATTAAATTATCTACTATCGCTTGTTGCAAAGCACCTACATCGCTCGTTACATTACTCATGATGACCCCTGTTTTACGGCGGTCAAAATAAGCTTGATCGAGTTTTTGTAGATGTTTAAATAGCGTTTCACGGATGTCGATAACTACCCGTTGCCCTACATAAGCCATCGTATAGTTTTGCCCATACGTAGCAAAACCACGAAGCAAGAAAATCACTAAAATAGCGACAACAATTAAGGTTAGTAATCCCAAATCTTTATCTTGCAATACTCCATCAACTACATTTCGGATTAACCATGGAACTACTAAATACCCCATGGCTGCAGCAATCATGCAAAATATGCCCAATATGAGTCGCATCCTATATGGCACCACAAATGCCAATAGTTGTTTATAACGATTCATTTATGCCTCCTTCATTGCTACTGATGCAATGACATCAGCTACACGTTGCACCGCTCCCGGTGCCCCTAATTCTACCTTCACTTGTGCTAAATCAGCCTTCATCTGCGTATATACCGCACCATCATCTAGGATTTTACCTAGTTCTCTTTCTATATTTTCTGGCGTTACTTCCCCTTGTAACAGTTCTGGAATAATACGCCGCTTTGCCATGATATTAGGCAATCCAATATGGTCAATTTTTATCAATACTTTTCCAATTCCATATGTGACAGGGGCCACTTTATAAATCAATACTGTAGGCACATTCATTAATGCTGTTTCTAAGGTTGCTGTCCCAGATGCCGCAATACAAGCTGTACAAATCTGCATTAAATCATAGTTATGACCTTCTGTAACAGTAACTGGCACAGAATAAGCTTGTAATATTCTATCAATATCTTCTCTTGGTATAGTGTGTGCTCTCGGCAAGAAAAATTTTAAATCTTTGTGATTCTCATATAACCGTTCAGCCGCTGCTAACATGGTAGGTAATAACCCTTCTACTTCCTGTTTGCGACTGCCTGGCATCAAGAGAATATTGCGACTTGTTGTATCTGCACCAAAATAAGCAAGAGCTGATTCATAGGACATGGTAGGATGTACAATATCTACTAAAGGATTTCCTACAAATTCCACATCTACGCCAAATTCTCGATAGGCCTCCGCTTCAAAAGGAAAAATAGAAGCTACTTTTGTTACTGTTTTGGCGATATCTTTACCTCGGCCTTTATTCCAAGCCCAAATGGTAGGTGCAATATAGTACACCACAGGGATATGCAATTCTTTTGCCACTTTAGCTAACTTCATGTTAAAACCTGGATAGTCGATACACACCAACACATCTGGCTTTTCTCGTAGCATAGCTTCTTTTAAGAAACTACGAAGTTTAAAAAAAGTAGGTAAATGTTTTAGTATTTCAACGATGCCGATAAACCCTAGTTGCTGAATATCATAGATAATATCCACACCAGCTTGTTTCATCAAATCTCCGCCCATACCAAACAGCTGTGCTTTTGGATATTTCTCCAATAAAGCGTTTGCCACACTGGCACCATGCGTATCCCCTGATGCTTCACCAGCAGAAAACATAATCTTCATGCTTACTCCTCATCCGGCCCTTCTACGGCACAGATTACGATACCTAGTTCATTTGCTTTTTGCAATACTGCCGCTTGCTCTACAAAAATTGTTCGTTTTGCTTCCATGGCTAATACTTTACAGTTACTACTAATCATAGACTCTAATGTTTTCATCCCCACTGCAGGTACATCAAACCGTACATCTTGGTTAGGCTTTGCAGTTTTTACAACTACTGCACCTTCACGACCTAATGCACCACCTCGCTTGATACACTCATCTGTTCCTTCAATGGCTTCGATAGCCATAGCTGCTTGCTCTTTTACTACAACAGTTTGACCAATATCAAGAGCCCCCATTTGTTTGGCTAAGGTAAAGCCAAATTCAATATCTAGTTGCTCCATCTCGGTTGGCTTTCGCTCTGTCATCACACCTACCGGAGGCATAAGAGAGCGCATATATTTAGTCTGATCTGCCACGGAAAGTCCTTCCTTTTCTAGTTCCTCTACGATAGCCAACATAATTGTATCATCCTTACGATCGCGCAAACGATTTAATAGTTTGATAGTACGCATATCTGGAATTGTTGTTATCTTTTTATAGAGATGTTCTTTTGTTACTTTCCCTAACATAGTCACATCCGTAACACCCTCTTTGAGGAATGTTTTAATCACTGTATCTGACTTAAAGACGCTGATTTGGTAGTATGCATCGGCCTCTGCTCGTAATTCTGGAGCGCCATCCGTTACAACAGATATGACCACAACTTCATAGCCTTCATGTTGGGCCGCTCGCATAAATTCAACTGGCAGATTACCAATTCCTGCAATCAATCCTACTTTCGCCATAACGCCTCCCATTAACTTTTAATTATAAAAATCCTAATCTATATTATACCACATAAAGTGCACAAATGGCATGAAAGTTCACAATAAAAAATACATGGCAAAAGCATGTCTTTCATACTCTTACCATGTATTCTAACTTATAAATTAATCTCTGCGTACACGCATAATACCGCGATCTGCATTGCGCAGGAAGCGTAGCATATGTTCAATCTCAACAGAAGATGTCAAGTTCAATTCCATTTCTTCAATCGCCTTAGATAAGCTATAACCACTGCGATAAATAATACGGAATGCCTTCTTTAGTTCACGGCGAACTTCTTCAGATACTCCAGCTCGTGCTAAACCGACAGAATTCAATCCAATTACATGTGCCGGTTGTCCATCAGCAATGACATAGGGAGGAATATCTTGGACAACTTTCGCCATCCCACCAACCATAGCATTGCGACCAATTTTTACAAATTGATGGACCCCTGCAATACCGCCGATAACAACGCGATCTTCTACAATTACGTGTCCGGCAAGTCCAGCGCAGTTACTCATGATAACATTATTACCCACGATACAGTTATGTGCCACATGTGTACAGGCTTGGAATAAACAATTGTTACCAATTCGTGTTTCTTCTCCTTCACCAGTAGCTCGACTAATAGTTACAAATTCACGAACCACCGTATTATCGCCAATCACGCAATAACTTTTTTCCCCTTTAAATTTTAAATCTTGAGGCTCTAAGCCAATAGCACAACCCGGGAAAAACTCATTATTTTTACCAATCGTTGTCCAACCACCAATGACTACATTGGCTCCGATTTTAGTACCATCTCCAATTTCAACATGTTCTCCAATGACTGCACCCGGACCGATAATAACATTTTTACCAATCTTTGCATCTGGATGTATGACTGCAGTACTATGAATTTCAGATGTTGCATTTTCCATGCCAACTACGATCATCTGTGTCACTCCTTACATTTTGAAAGTTATTCCGGTTTCACTAAGGCGAACATGTATTCACCACTTGCCACCAATTTTTCGCCTACATATGCACGGCCTTCCACTTTACCCATGCGGCCTTTAACTTTCACCACATCAGCTTCTATACGAACTTGATCACCTGGTTTTACTGGATGACGGAAACGAACTTTGTCAATTCCAGTAAACATTGGTGTTAAGCCACGGTTTTCTTCAGGATACAAGAGTGCAATACCACCTACTTGTGCAATGGCTTCTGTAATCAATACACCTGGCATCACAGGGTTACCTGGAAAATGACCCATAAAATGTGGTTCATTGAAAGTACAGTTTTTAAGACCTACCGCACGTTTCATTGGTTCCATTTCAATAATACGATCTACCAATAAAAATGGATAACGGTGTGGTAAAATTTCCATAATTTCTTCGATTGTAAGAATCATGTTATGCCTCCTCTTGCATTTCTTTTAAAATTTCTCGACTTAACCGCGAGTTCAAATTATGACTCGATTTAACAGCAATAATATGGCCTTTTAGATGACCTACCAAGAATAAGTCCCCCAATATATCCAAAATTTTATGACGTACTAATTCATCAGGAAAATTAAGTTCTGATAAACAGGTTGTATCATCATAAACAATTACATTTTCTGTAGATCCACCTTTCGCTAATCCCATCGCCTGTAATTGTTCTATTTCTTTTGTGAATCCAATCGTTCTAGCTGGTGCAATTTCCTTAGCAAACACATCTGGATTAATTTCATAATCTGCATGTTGTGTCCCTAACATCGGATGACTATTCATACTTGTGAAAGTCACTCGAAATCCATCATAAGGACGAATGATGATAAATTTATCTTCTTCATAGATGCCATGGGATTCTTTCAAAGCATAAACTCGACGATCTGCATCTTGTTCCACAATCCCTGCTTCTTTGATGAGTTGCACAAATGTGGCTGAGCCACCATCTGCTATCGGAGGTTCTGGTGAGTTCAACTCAATAATACAGTTATCAATAGCCATCCCATAGAAAGCTGCTAAAATATGTTCTACTGTAAATACTTTAGCCTCTCCATCCTCTAATGTGGTTGCACGCATCGTATTCGTTACATTACGAATGTCTGCTTTCACAGAAGGAGTTCCTGGTAAATCTGTACGTACAAAGGTAATCCCTGTATTTGGCTCACTTGGAAAAATCCGCATTTGTACAGGTAAACCACTGTGTAAGCCATCTCCTTCGTAACTAATGGCTTTACTAATTGTTTGTTGTTTCATAAGGACCTCCTTTCTACAGTTTTTGGTTCATTACATCTGGTGGTACTTCTATAGTATCACCATAAAATCGACGTGTCCATTTCCAACGGTTATGAAGCCAGAACCAATCTTCTGGATATCGTCTAATATAATCTTCTAGCCATTCATTGAGCATCGTCAATGTAACAGCAATATCACGTTTACGTTCCTCTGTTTTTTCTGCATATACAGGAGGATGTACTGTAATTTCGTGTGTTTCAGTATATTCATTAAAACGAATAGTGACAGGAATAATTGGTACATCTTGCATGCGAGCCATCGCTGCTGGTCCCACAGGAGTCAATGTTTCATACCCAAAAAAAGGAACTAATTGACCTTTATCTCCTGGGTCTTGATCCATGATAAGACCAATGAAAGAACCTTGTTGTAGTTCTTTCACCATTTCACGTACACCCGTTTTATAAGTTACGTGTTGCTTCATGAGTTCACGATATTCGTTAATAAATTTGTCCGCATCACCTTGTTGTTGCATCGCCACCGAAATTAAAGGGTACCCTTCCGATGCTAAAATGCCTCCTAGTAATTCCCAGTTTCCACTATGGAGAGCAATAATAATAGCACCTTTACCATCTTCCTTGGCAGAGTCCAGATATTCACGACCTTCCATAGTGAACATCTCTTTATATTTACCATCTTTAATTTCCGGATATCGAAGTACATCTACAATCATACGACCAAATCTTGTAACACTAGCCTTTGCAATTCGTTTTGCCTCTACAGGATCATCTGTAATTCGACAAAATAAAATTTGCCCAATTGCCAATCGTTTACGATTACTTGGGGTGAAGAGCCATCCTAACTGTCCTAATAGATATCCAATCCCATATTGTACCCTATAAGGCAAAGCGCATAAGATAGCACTCAATAATTTCATACAGGTATATAACATAAGTACACCTATTTAGCTTCTAGCTTAGCTTGTAACGTAGCTACTTCTTTTTCTAACGTTTTCAACTGTTTTAGCATATCTGGCAATCGACTTTCATAAGCTGCAAGTTTAAGCCACTCTTTATGCGGTCGCATTGGGAATCCTGCATATAATCCATTGGACGGCACATTCCCAGTGATACCAGTCTTACCAGCAAACGTAACATTGTCACCAATCGTAATATGTCCTGTACATCCAGTTTGACCAGCAAAGATAACATGATTACCACATTTTGTACTACCTGCAATACCGACTTGCGCTATTAAGAAGCAATCTTCACCGATTTCTACATTATGACCTAAGTGAACCAAATTATCTATTTTAGTACCACGGCGTACCAACGTAGATCCCATCGTTGCATTATCAATACAGGAACAAGAACCTACTTCCACATCATCTTCTAGGATAACATTACCTATCTGTGGAATATGTGTATGTTTGCCATTTTCAGTGGCGAATCCAAATCCTTCTCCACCTACTACTGCATTAGCTCGCAATACTACACGTTTCCCTAAGATACAGTTTTCATGTACCACAGAACTTGCATATATTGTTGTATCGTCTCCAATACGCACATTATGTCCAATATAGACATAGGCATGTAATGTTACATTATCGCCAATAATGGCATTATCATAAATCACACAATAGGGTCCAATTTTTACATTCTTACCGATTGTCACATTATTGCCAATAATAGCAGTTTCATGAATTCCCTCTGGAAAGACCACCGGAGGATGGAATACTTCTAATACTTTAGCAAAGGCCGCTTTTGCATTAGTCACTATAATTTGAGGAATATGACACCCTTCAATCTTAGCATCTACCAACAATGCTCCTGCTTTACTATCTTTGGCTAACTCTCTATAATCGCCAATAGCAAAGCTAATCGCATGTTCCGTCCCTTGATCTAAACTACGAGCTTCTTCAATACTAATAGAACCATCACCATATACGGTACCCTCAACCAGTTTGGCTAGGTCTTCTACTGAAAACTTCACTATGAAGCCTCCTTACTTTTCACTCTCTTATTATTTATTAGTTTCTCCAGTGGAAGTACCTTCATTCATTTTTTTCAGTACATCCTCTGTAATATCAATACCACCAGTTACAACAGCTTGGTCATTAGCTACCACAGTTAACTCTTTTTCTTTCGCTACTGCTTGAATATTAGATTCCACATAAGCTTTAAATTCTTTGCCTTTTGCTTGACCATAAATTTGTAATTCTTGTTGCGCATTCATTTGTGTTTGTTGGAATTGTTCTTCCGTTTGCGTACCTTGCACTTGTGCTAAACGATCAGTCACTTCTTTTTGTTTAGCTTCCATTTCTTTATTAATATCTTTCGCTTTTTGGCTTTCTTGTACTAATTTTTCAGTATTTACCACACCTACTTTTTCACTTGTACCACAACCAGCAACTATCCCTAATGCACATACCATCATAGCTCCTGTAGCCATACGTTTCCACATTGATTTCATCACTATACTCCTTTATTGTCCATATGATTGAATAATCTCATCCGTCAAATCCATACCAGTACGATCCGTAATATGATCGACTAGCACCATGTCAAGTCCCTTTGCTCTCGCCAAAACTCCTGCACGAACACGAATATCTTCTAGAATGGCATCATGTAAAGCTTGCACTTCATCACGTTTTTGTGACAATCGCTGTTCCCACTCTGCACCCCATAATGTGCTGCCCTCTCGACGAACTTTAGCTAGCACCTCTTGTTGCGAATCTACTAATCCTTTTACAGATTGATCTCGTTGTGCTCCCAAAGCTTTTGCCTGTTCTGCGGCATATGCACTTAACTTTTGTTGTGCCTCTGCATGAGCTGGTGCCATAGCTGCCGCCACTTTAGATTCGAGTTCTTTCCATTTGTCAGATCCATTCAAACCCTGACTACGCTGTGCCAATAATTCTGATAAGCGTTGTTCTTTTTCACGTTTTTGAGTGTCCCAACGTTGACGTTGTATATCATCAATCGGCTTTACATTTATTTCAGTTGTTAACCATAATTGTAAATTCACAATTTCTATATCTGCTTCACTAGGTTCTACTTTATAAGTTTTACGATAGTGTTCAATCAAGTTTCTCTGTTTACTCGCCATTTCTTGATTTAACTCTGCCTCGCGCAACGCTATTTTAGACTGTAATTCACGGTTCAAACTTTCCGTTAAATTCAACTCTAATTGTTTTAGTTGCTCTTCAGATTTACTCGCTTCTACACCAATTTGGGTCTTCAGAAGCTCATCTTCTCTATCTCGTTGAGCCTCTAAACGTAACAACTCTTTTTTCTGTTCATCATAACTGTGAAAGTTTGGGTGTGTTTCTACCACATCTTGCAGCCGTATAACTCCTATTCGAGGTTCCTTTACTGTTTTTGATTGTTGGTACCCCAAATATCCACCGATAGTTGCAGTCCATACCAGTATACCTAAGAAAGCAAAGATAGGTCCTTTTCTCATTTGAATTTTACCTTATTTAGTTTCTGCTAATTTTTTGCTCACTTGCTCTGTAATATCAGTGCCACCAAACAATACGGACTCACGACTCAACACAACGCTAAGTCCTTTGCCATCTGCTACAGATTTAGAAGCATCATCTACACGTTTCTTCAAATTTTCTTGAATTGTTTGTTGCTTTTCTTGCATTTTTTGACGAAGTTCATCAGATAATTTAGCTTTACCTGCTTCATCTAAATTAGCGGACTTTTCATTAAATTCTTTTTGTAGTTCTTCATTATACGCAGCATATTCTTGTTGTGCATCTTGCACTAAATTTGGATTACTTTCCACAATACGCTGCATATCAATAACACCAATATTGCTAATGGCATTAGAAGCACCGTGTCCCGCCATCTGTGTATATGCCAAAGCACCTACACTGATAACAAAAAGAATGCCTACAATGATGGACACTGTTTTTACATTCTTTTTATTGTTCAATAAACGCATCATAGTCTATCTACCCTCTTTCTTTATATTCGTCCTATCAGACGCAACCATCGATCATGGTCACTCCATATATATTCTAATCGCAAATATTCATGTACATCATAGGAAAAAGCAAACTCATTTACCTTTGCCGTCATATCTCTTTCATATCTTGCATTCCAACGGTTTCCAATAGTTTGTTGCACAATCCCATAGTGATGATGGTTAGGCAATCCATATTGATACCCTATCTTTGTATCTTTTGTGAATTGATACCCATAAGATGGCTTAAAGGACCACTCCAAACGATTCGGTAAAAACTCTGTTTCTACATACCAATCATGAGGTCCATCATGAAGCCCCGCATACAACCGTAATCCTACAGAGTCTACACCACGCCCCATATCCAAATAGCCTTCTCCACGAAGAATATACTTAGAGGAATCTACATGAATTTGCAAGGTTGTCTCTGTTCCTACTTCTAGAGTTGGAATCATAGTCACACCAAACTGCGTAACACCACGACTTTTGTTGAATTCGCCTTGTATCTCTTTTTCTATCATTATTTGATGACGTCGTACAAAGGACACTGGCAACCCTTCTAATTGGCGTAATTTTTTTTCGTAGTATTGACGCATAGTATAAAAGAACACGCTCGGTAATGTATTAGATTGAATCGTCACCGCTGTACGACTTACGCTATTTCCATTAGGAACTAAATACACCGTCGCTTTCGCAGTATCTCCTCCTACTACATCAATTTGTGGCGTAAATTCAGGAAGGGAACCTTCTAGGTCACTACGTACCGACTTTTGCACCAATGGTGTAATCCAATCTAGTGAATCCAGTGATGCCCCTAAGAGCATTTGTTCTAATCGAGGCTTTACATTCCCTAAATCTGCATCTATTAAGGAGCGTCCATAAGGAGATATATTGCCGTAGTTCACTGTAGCTTCCAGAGATTGTACTACCTTTCCATACGGCTCTAAGGCAAGATGAATATGTAAAGTTTCGCCCACATCCATAGAAATGGTTTTCACCGTATATCCATAGAGGATTCGATCCACCACATCCATCGTTGCTTTTTCATAAGCCTCAAGAGAGTCTCTAATTTGAAAATCTTCTTTCCCTTGGTACATATAGGTAGCCGCACCTTGAATGCTAGCAACCATACGCGATTCCAAGGCTTTTGGAATTGTTCCTATTGTACTATGCAGGTCCACATGCACAGTCTGAACAGGAGCGCCATAGACAGAGGGAGTCCCTAATGTTGCCATTATAAGAGCCCCTCCTATCCATTTTTGTATCCTCATCTATTAGAATTGTCCACCAAAGCTGAAGTGGAATTTCTTCTGATTTTTACCAATACCATAGTCGATACGTACTGGACCAATTGGTGTTGTCACACGCACGCCGGCACCGACGGAAGCATTGAATGTTTTAGAATGAATGAACCAAGGTACATTTGGTGCATCCCAAGCATCACCTAAGTCTGTGAACAAGGCACCGCTTACTTTGTTCCAAATTGGGAAACGATATTCCGCTGTAAAGTTGTACATTTTCTTACCACGGTATTGATCATCTTCATAGGCACGAAGAGAATCAGATCCACCAACTGTATATAATTGGCTATATGGTAAATCACCAACAGCCCAACCGATACGACCACGGAACGCCAATACTTGTTTATTACCTACTTTTTTATAGGCTCTAGCTTCGCCAGTGAATTTATAGAAGTTGAAGTCACCGCCCAAGCCATGACCACCCCATTGTAATGTACTAGATAAACGTTTACCACGACTTGGTTCGTATACATTATCACGGGAGTCGAATACTTTTTGCCAACTTACACTGTTAGTTGTGCCAAAGTTATCTTTTAAGTACCCCATGCTAGCAAATTTTAAACCTCTATTATTCCAACGTGCTCCTTGTTGTACATCTGTATCATATCTAAATCCACTAGAATCTTTTGGATCCCACTTATACGTATCTTTACGATGTTCTAATGTAACATAATCACGAGTAAACTCACCTGTTTGACGTCCTAAGGAAATATTGAAACCATTAGATTTTCTATCATAGGTAGCCACAGATTGTCCTTTTTCATTGTAATCAGTGTATTCGTTTAATTGATTATAATATGTAACACCTAACGATGTGCCTTTATTATCAATCCACGGGCGTAAGTAGGATACAGAGTAGTTTTTATATCCTGCAGAACCACCAAACTCCCAATGAACTTTCACTTTATCACCAGTACCACGAAGGTTTTCTTCACCTACTTCTACGATACCTACAAATCCATCAGAACCAGAATAGCCTGCCCCTAATGTGATGGTACCTGTTTTATGTTCTAACACATCTACTTCAATGTTTACCATCTCTTCAGTAGAACCTTGTGTTAAACGTACGTTTACATCATCAAAGAATCCTAAGTTATACACTTTTTCTACAGAACGACGTACTAGGAATTTGTTAAATGGTTGACCCACTTTTTGGTTGAATTCACGAGTAATCACTCGATTTTTTGTTTTTTTATTACCATGTGGAGTAATGCGTTCTACAATACCTTCTACAACAGATACATGTAGCACCCCATTATCATCCACAGCCATATCTTTCACATGGGCTAAGATATAACCATCACGTTGGTATGCAGCATTAATACCTTGCACTTTTTCCCCTACGGAGATTGTATTTAATACGGTGTTTGGTTGTACTCCCAAGTAGTTTACCAATACATCTGTTTTGTACACTGTGTTACCTTCCACAGATACTCCTTTAATTACAGGGTTTAATGTAACATGGTAGGCTACTTTCACGCCTTCTGGCACTTCTGTAAATACTGGTGTAATTTCTGAAAGAACACCAGAACCCCCTAAGTTAGCAATTTCTTTGGAAATACCTTCTACTGTAACAGTATCGCCAATTTTACCTTGTAACAAGTGCAAAAATGCTGCTTGATTCGCTGCATCAAGACCTTCAATAGACACATGTGTAATCGTTTTGCCTACATATTTTTGCAACTCTGCTTCTGTTAAAGATGTAAAATAACGAGCTTGGACTTGAGGAATTGCGGTTTCTACACCTGCCGCCTGTGCTTCTTCTAATTTATCACCACCGGCTTTTGTAATGGTTTTAACTTCCTTATTTGTTGTAGCCAAAGACGAGTTATCTACGCGTCTACGTTGCTCTTCCATAGCATCACGATGAGCTGCTTCAGATAATCCTTCACGAGCTGCTGCGATCGCCGCTTCTGTTGCTGCATCACCAGCCGCTACTGTTTCTTGGCGTGTAGTATTTTGTTTTCCTAAATCCGCCATGGACAATTTAGCAATTGTTTTGCCACTTTCAGTTGTCGTAGCATTGTCAGCAAATACAGGAGTTGCACTGATTGCCGCTAAGACAGCAAAGGTTAAAAATTTCTTATAAGATAGGTTTCCCTTCATATATGTTCCTCCTTAGAATATAAAAGGTGCTAATCTCGCAAAATACGTCCACCAGCTTGCACTGCATGTAACATGTCTTTTGAACTAATAGAGGGCTCTGGTGTTACCTCCACAGTTGGTCGCGTAGTCACAACATGTTCTTGTTTTTCCACGGTTTCCACTACCTTCGTTTCTGATTGTTCTACAGGTGGTGATTCTTTTACAACCACTGGAGTACTGACCTTACTTGGTTGTACTTCCACCTGCGTGTCAATGACAGGAGTGTTCGCGGTATTCCCTGTTTCATGTTGTGATAGCCACCAATGTGTTGCTCCTATAATTCCTACTAGTGCAATAGCTAAGACAGCTCGTTGTGCATAAGACACAATAGAAGGTTTGCCTTCATTCATCTGTTTCATCTCTGCTTGCGCTAGGAACAGGTGAAAGTTTCCTTTCACGCTTCCTTTGTTAGCATACGATGTAGCTGCTGCATCTAACCAAGCACGAACCATGCGAATGCGTTTTTCCATAGGTGTAGTTACAGGTTCCATACGTTCCTCCTTTCATAACTATATAATCGTAGTTAGAAAGAAAAAAGTGAACCAATTTTTTACTATCTTTACTATTATACCAATGAACCGCTATTTTGCCTATTTTTTTCTACTAACTTTCTATATAGTACTCCATTTTTTTAGGAATTTAATGAAGAATCTCTTTCCTTGTTATTCAATAGTTCCACAGTTAGCCAGATATCTTAATCTATGCTATACTTATTCATAGCATGCAAGGAGGTTCCTTATGGACATACTAATTAATATAGGGATTTCATTTCTAGTCGGCATAATTTCTCTGTATCTTATACTCAAGATTGAACCACATAGCCACGGAGTTTTAAAAACATCTGGGCGGATCAATCGATTTCAATTTATTGTAGGCATAATATTTCTTTCTATCATAATGCACATATTTAATATGTTTATTCAGCAACTATTAAACGCTGTTGTCATTTTACCTGCTTATTTTGGTATTAAAGCTCTAGTCTATGCAGGATATATCATACTCTTACCTTGGTATTATACCTTGTACATACGACGTCTCAACGACATCGGCTTGCCCGGCCGTTTTATAGGGATTCTATTAGGAGTCTATATAATCTGTACAAATTTGTATATTCCTCTAAAAAATATATACATCTTACATCTTATTATCATTTGTATCTTACACGGGTTCTTAGCTTGTTTTCCTGGATCACCTGGAAGTAATCGCTATGGTATGCCTAGTCGTTTACCTAGTAAGCACAAGAAAGGATAATTAGTATGGGACTTTTCGATTGGTTCACTCAAACTGCAGACCACATTCTCAGCTACACTCCAGGTGGGCAGTCATTGCAAATAAAAATAACTTACAACACAGAAACTGGTCTATTCACCTATCGTGGTCGCTATGGTACACGCGCGAAGTTTTACGATACAGATATTGATCATATCGATAACAAAGAGGTGAGTCGCACCCATCGTGTCTTACTCATTCAAGGTCGAGATACATGCCTTGCCACCTTAGATGTACTTACTAACTTAGTGAATGAAAACTTACAAGCTTGGATTGAATCTCGTGGTACCGTAGCTTACGATTACGATCAACAGCAACGTGGCTTGTGGGTTAACACAGCTTCTGTGAAAGTTCCTATCGAATCTGGTCCCCCTATGGAACCTATTCCCATCCAAGTAGGGGATGCATCAGATGATCATGAGCATATGCTCGCACAGGATGACCCTATTGTTCGTATCAAACAATTAAAAGAACTTCTTGACCTTGGTGCCATTACAGAGGAAGAGTTCCAACAGAAAAAAGAAGAATTATTGAATAAAATCTAATGGCAAAAGGACTGTTGTCAGTGTTTCATTCACTGGAACAGTCCTTTGTCATATATAATGTAATATTCTCTTCTCTTTTACGGCATAATAATGCCACCAACTAGGTTCGATACATGATCGATGTGTTGGCTTTCACAGTAAGCACTCATTTCACTAGCGATAATGCCAATAGCTCGTGGATCTACCATAGTTGCCGTCCCCACAGACACGATGTCAGCTCCTACCAGCATAAATTCTAAGGCATCTTCACCAGTCATGATGCCACCGCCCCCCATGATAGGGATATCAATGGCTTGTGCCACTTGATGTGTTAAACGTAATGCCACTGGCTTCACAGCTGGACCAGATAAACCACCATAGATATTCCCCAACAATGGTTTACGAGTCCGTAGGTCTACAGACATCCCTAATAAGGTATTAATCATGCTAATACCATCTGCGCCTGCTGCTTCTACAGCACGAGCAATTTCTACGATGTCTGTGACATTGGGCGATAGTTTCATAATCACCGGCAAATCTGTATGCGCTTTTACAGCTTTACAGACAGCAGCAGCACTTTCCGCCTGCACACCAAATGCCATCCCTCCGCATTTTACATTAGGGCAACTAATGTTGACCTCTAAAGCTGCTACACCTTCAACAGTCAATGTTTTTGCCATAAATTCGTACTCTTCTAGTGTATTACCAGAGATATTGGCAAAAATTGGTACATCATAGTGTTTTAAGTTTGGCAATATATCAGCTACGAACGCTTCTGCTCCTGGATTTTCTAATCCGATGCAGTTCAACACCCCAGACGGTGTTTCCGCAATACGTACACCAGCATTGCCAGGTCGAGCAGTAGGTGTTAATCCTTTTACCGAAATCGCCCCTACTTCTGTATTAAGGTCTAAGTATCCATCGTATTCCACTCCGAATCCAAAGGTGCCCGATGCTGCTACGATAGGGTTTTTCATGGAGATACCACAGAACTCCACGGCTAATTTAGGATCTACAGTAGCCATTAGAAAAACACCTCCTCAGCCAGGGAATACAGGACCATCTTTACATACTTTATACCGTGTACCACTTTTACCTTGGCAAGCACAGCCTACGCAACCGCCAGTACCACAACCCATGCGTTCCTCTAAAGACACTTGGCAAGGCACTTCCATTTGTTGTGCTACAGTAGCCACACCTTTCATCATCGGTGTAGGTCCACAGGTCAAAACCGCATCAAACTGTTCTTCTTTCATAAGCGCTTCCATCACAGTCGTAGGATACCCTTTGGTACCCAATGAGCCATCATCAGTGGTGACGTGTACAGTCACAGGACTATCTTTAAATAAATCCGCCCAGAACGATTCACTGGCATTGCGGAATCCTAATATCACATGCGCCTCTTGGCCTGGTTGTAACCGATCAGCGATACATAGCATGGGAGCAATTCCAACACCACCACCTACGAGCAACATGCGGTCTGCAGTGGTAAACACTTGACCTAATGGTCCCAAACAATCTAAGGTATCTCCTTCTTGTAGTTTAGTCATTAGTTCAGTACCTTTACCTACCACACGATACAATAAGTCGATAGTGCCTGCTTTCGCATCAAATCCTGCATAGCTAATAGGTCGGCGCAACAAGGGAGCTGTCCCCCCTGTAACGCGAACATTACAAAACTGTCCTAATTGTGCCTCTTTTGCTTGTTTTGGTGCATATATGGACATTCTCCATACATCACTACCTATTTGGGTGTTATGAATCACTCGACCCATTTCTACATATCCACTCATGTATGATTACTCCATTTCATAATCTTGAACAGCATCTACTGTAATAACATCACCTGCAGTAGCACGACTCGCCACTACATGTAACACTTCACGAGCTGTATCCAAGGATGTCAAACATGGTACACCCATTTCTACAGCCAAACGACGCAATTGGAATCCTTCACGCTCTGGTTTTTTACCATAGGTTAATGTATTCAACATCAAGTCCACTTTACCTTCACGAATAAAGTCAGCACAGTTTGGATTGCCTTCAGAAATTTTATTGACTACAGTGCAATCCACACCATGTTCTGTGAAATAACGACCTGTACCACCAGTAGCCATAATATGGTATCCCAAATCGATAAAGCCTTTTGCTAAACGGGCCGCTTCTTCTTTATCACGGTCTGCTACAGTCATCAAGATATTACCTTTATCTGGAATGCGCATGTTTGCACCATGGATGGCTTTGAATAAAGCATCCGCATAGGTACGGCCAATACCCATTACTTCCCCTGTGGATTTCATTTCTGGCCCTAAGGCAATCTCTACTAAGCCCATTTTAGAGAAGGAGAATACCGGTGCTTTCACCGCCACATGTGGACGAGCTGGCACTAATCCCGTTGGCAATCCCAAGCTTTCTAGCGTTTCCCCTAAGGCAATGCGTGTCGCATATTCTACCATATTGATACCAGTCACTTTACTGATGAAAGGCACTGTACGGCTGGAACGAGGGTTCACTTCGATGACATGAAGTTCTCCATTTACCACAATATATTGAATATTTAATACACCTTTTACATTAAGTCCTATGGCAATACGGCGTGTATAATCTACGATTTGTTCTGTCAACTCTTCCGTCAAATGTTGTGCAGGATACACGGCGATAGAGTCACCAGAGTGTACCCCTGCGCGTTCTATTTGTTCCATGATCCCAGGGATACATACATCAATGCCATCAGAGATAGCATCTACTTCTACTTCCATGCCAACCATATACCGGTCAATTAACACTGGATGATCTTTCGATGCCACTACCGCTTCTTTCATATAACGATCAAGTTCTTGATCATTATACACAATTTCCATAGCACGGCCACCTAGTACATAGGATGGTCGAACAATCAATGGATATTGAAGACGTTTTGCTGCTTCTAAAGCTTCTTCATCACTGGTTACCAACGCACCTACTGGGCGAGGAATTTCCAATTTTGCCAACAATTCATCAAAACGTTCACGGTCTTCAGCCATGTCGATACTGTCTACGGATGTGCCTAGAATGTTTACACCTCGTGCGGCCAACGGTCCTGCTAAGTTAATGGCTGTTTGTCCACCGAATTGAGCAATAACCCCTACAGGATTTTCCTTGCGAATAATTTCCATCACATCATCTACCGTCAATGGTTCAAAGTATAAGCTATCAGATGTATCAAAGTCTGTACTTACCGTTTCTGGGTTATTGTTAATAATGATGGATTTCATGCCCGCTTTACGCAATGCCCATGAGGAGTGTACGGAACAATAGTCAAACTCTACGCCTTGGCCGATACGGATTGGACCAGAACCAAGAACAATAACGCTATTTTCGCCACGTGGTACTACTTCATCTTCTGTAGCATAAGCACTGTAATAATATGGTGTATGTGCTTCAAATTCAGCGGCACATGTATCTACATATTTATAAGTTGGATGAATGTTAAGTTCATTGCGTTTTGCTAATACGTCTTCAGGGGAGCAATTTGCATAGCGAGCAATCACTTTGTCTGGGAAGGAATATTTTTTCGCTAATTTTAAATTACCTTCCGTAATACCATTGGCAGACAAATCTTTTTCTACCATCACAATATTTTTAATTTTGTTAATGAAGAAAGAATTAATTTTTGTAATGTAGCAAATTTTTTCTACACTAATGCCCACACGAAGAGCTTGAGCAATGACATACAAACGTTCATCATCCACTAATTGCAATCGTTCAATGAGTTGTTCTGGTGTTTCATGAACAATCTTTTTCAATTCAATGTGATCTAAGCCAATTTCTAGAGAACGGATGGCTTTTAACAGAGAACCTTCCAAGGTACGGTCAATAGCCATAACTTCGCCTGTGGCTTTCATTTGCGTTCCCAATGTACGGTCCGCCAAGTTAAATTTTTCAAATGGCCAGCGAGGGAATTTTGTCACCACATAATCCAAGGATGGCTCAAAGCAAGCTTTTGTTTCTCCGGTTACAGCATTGGTAATTTCATCCAACGTCATACCGATAGCTACTTTAGCTGCGACTTTGGCAATTGGATAGCCTGTCGCTTTGGAAGCCAATGCAGAGGAGCGAGATACACGTGGATTTACTTCGATTACATAGTATTGATTGCTGTACGGATCCAAGGCATATTGCACATTACAACCGCCTTCAATTTCAAGATAGCGAATAATATCTACAGAGGCTGTCCGCAACATTTGGTATTGTGTATCGTTCAATGTTTGAGACGGTGCTACTACCACAGAATCACCTGTATGTACCCCTACTGGGTCAATGTTTTCCATATTACATACAATGATACAGTTATCTGCACGGTCACGCATCACTTCGTACTCGACTTCTTTCCAACCAGCTACAGATCGTTCTACAAGAATTTGATGGATCGGACTAAGCTTGATACCTCGAAGGGCAATCATGTACATTTCTTCTTCATTATGAGCAATACCGCCACCTGTACCACCTAGTGTATAGGCAGGACGAATAATAATTGGGTATCCAATACGATTGGCAAACTCCACAGCTTCTGCTACATCGCTAAAAATATCAGATTCTGGCACAGGCTGATTGATACGTTTCATCGCCTCTTTAAACAGTTCACGATCTTCCGCTTGCTTGATAGCCTCTAATGTAGTTCCTAAGAGTTTCACATCATACTCTTTTAAAACGCCTGCCTCTGAAAGCTCCACCGCCATATTAAGGCCTACTTGTCCACCTAACGTAGCTAGTACACCATATGGGCGTTCTTTACGAATAATTTCTGTCACAAACTCCAAGGAAATAGGCTCAATATAGACACGGTCTGCAATATCACGGTCTGTCATAATCGTTGCCGGATTGGAGTTTACCAATACAACTTCATAACCTTCTTCACGAAGAGATTGACAAGCCTGTGTGCCTGCATAATCGAACTCAGCTGCCTGTCCGATAATAATTGGACCAGAACCAATTACAAGAACTTTTTTCTTTTCCATCATTAACCTCTTCTCATCAATGTTTTAAAACGTTCAAATAAATACACATTATCAGTCGGCCCCGGAGATGCTTCTGGGTGATATTGTACCGACATAATCGGCAATTCATTATGCACTAATCCTTCTACAGTACCATCATTCACACTGCGATGGGATACGCGCAATCCAGAACCCTCTAGGCTTGCTTCATCAACTGCATAACCATGATTTTGAGAGGTAATATGAACACGATTTGTATCTAGGTCTTTTACTGGATGGTTAGAACCACGATGTCCAAAACGTAACTTATACGTTTCGCCACCAAAGGCACGGGCAATCAATTGATGCCCCATGCAAATACCAAAGATTGGTTTTTTACCTACTAGTTTTTTTATTTCTTCTACAATTTCAGGTACGTCTTTCGGGTCTCCCGGTCCATTGGACAAGAAGATACCATCAGGATTACAAGCCATTACTGTTTCAGCCTTTGTATTAGCTGGGAAAATAGTTAAACGACATCCTTCGTTTTCTAAAGATTGTAAGATATTCTCTTTCACGCCGAAGTCAAATACTGCTACATGGAATTCTGCACTATCACTGCCTCGATGGCCTTCCCATTTTGTGGTCACTCGCATAATATGATCCGTCGCCAATGGTTGTGCCAATAAGGCATCAATTTTCTCTTGCGGTGTATCAGTTGGGCAAATCACGCCTTTCATCACACCATGGCTGCGAATCGCACGTGTAATAGCACGTGTATCCACATTGTATAAGCATGGTATACCATGGGTACGCATATATTCTTCAAAAGTGCCTTCATTTTGCCAATTACTTGGGAATGTGCACAACTCTCCTACAATCATGGCTTTGCAATAGGGTTTAGAAGATTGATCTACCTCACGTGTGACACCATAATTACCTACTAGAGGATATGTTAAAGTAATAATTTGATCTGCATATGATGGATCTGTTAAAATCTCTTGATATCCAGTCATGCCTGTATTAAACACTACTTCCCCAACAATTGGCATGCCCCCCAGCAATGTGCCCTCAAAGATAGTTCCATTTTCTAATACTAATTTTCCTGTCACCCGATTACAACCCCGTCTTTCATTACAATTTGTCCATCTACTACTGTTAATTTTGCTTTGCCAGTGACTGTCATACCATCAAATGGGCATGATTTACCACGAGTGTAGAATGTATTTCTATCTACAGTCCATGTTTCATCTAAGGAAAGCACTGAAATATCTGCAGGTTTACCCACTTCTAGTACACCACCGTCTACTCCAATGAGTTGAGCTGGTTTTGTACTCATCAAATTGATGATTTCATCAATTGTGAGGATACCTGTTTTTAATACATGTGTAACTACTGCTGCAAAAGATGTTTCCAATCCTGTGAAACCATTCGCTGCACAGCAGAATTCCACGTCTTTTTCTTCGTACGCATGCGGTGCATGGTCCGTAATTATGGCATCAATCGTGCCATCTTGTAAGGCTTCTAGCAACGCTTGGCGATGATCTTCTGAGCGAATTGGTGGCGCCATTTTAAAGTCTGTATTATAATCTCGTAAATATTCGTCTGTAAAAGCCAAATGTTGACTTGTTACTTCACAAGTAACTTTGATACCTTTTGCTTTCGCACGGCGTACTTGGTCCACAGCTTCTTTTGTACTCACATGTGCAATATGGATATGTCCACCAGTCATTTCTGCTAGCATAATATCACGAGCTACTGCTAGATCTTCTGCCACAGCTGGGCGACCTTTTACACCCATTTCATAGGAAACGATACCTTCATGCATGTGACCTTCACAAGTTAAGCTACATTCTTCTGCATGGTCTACAACCATTTTTCCAAACATGGATGAATATTCTAAAGCACGACGCATGAAAGCTGCACTTTCCACATAATGTCCGTCATCAGAGAAACCTACTACACCAGCTTCTGCCATATCACCCATTTCTGCAAGTTCTTTTCCTTGCAAGCCTTTAGACACAGCGCCCATAAAATCTACTTTTACAACCCCTGTCAATTCAGCTTGTTTACGCAATCCACGTACTAGTGGAGCATTATCCACAACAGGGTTTGTATTTGCCATAGTTACAACACGTGTAAATCCACCTGCTGCTGCCGCTTGTGTACCACTGTGAAAGTCTTCTTTTGCTTCTTGACCTGGTTCACGTAAATGCGTGTGAATATCAATCAAACCTGGTGCTACGATTAATCCTGTTGCATCATACACTTCTGCTTGATCAGCTTGTAAATTTTGTCCAATTGCTGCAATTACACCGTTTTCTACAAGAATATCTGCTACTTCATGTTGTCCTTTTGCCGGGTTAACTACCGTACCATTTTTAATCAGCAAGCTCACTACCGTCACCTCCAATAATTGTTAAGTATAATATTGCCATACGGATGGCTACACCATTACGAACCTGTTCTTGAATCACTGATGCATCTCCATATGCTACATCTGGCGCAATTTCAAGCCCTCTATTCATAGGTCCTGGATGTAATACTAAAACATCTTCTTTTGCATTAGCTAACACAGATTTATTAATACCAAAAATACGTGCATATTCACGATTACTTGGATATAATGCAGAGTGAATCCGTTCTAATTGGATGCGCAAGACGTTTACTACGTCTGCATCTTTTACAGCTTCACGTACATCATGATGAACGGTAACACCCAGTTTCTCTAATTCTGGATAGACTAAGGTTCGTGGACCCGCTAAATGCACATCGGCGCCCATTGTTTTTAAACCATAAATATTAGAGCGAGCAACACGGCTATGCATGATATCGCCTACAATAACTACTTTCAAACCTTCTAAGGTAGGTTTATGTTCTAAAATAGAATACATATCTAATAAAGCTTGTGTTGGATGCTCATGAGCACCATCACCAGCATTGATGATAATTGGATCTACACATTTTGTAGCATATAGAGGAGCGCCTTCTTCACTAGAGCGCATTACGATGGCATCGGTTCCCATATAGGACATAGTTAGCAATGTATCACGGAAGCTTTCCCCTTTTGCCATTGAACTACCGCTTTTGGAAATATTGATTACATCGGCTCCTAAATATTTACCTGCTAATTCAAAGGAGCTTCTCGTTCTTGTACTATTTTCCATGAACAAATTGATAATTGATTTTCCTTTTAATAAAGGATGTTTTTTGTTATCCGACAAGACGATTTTCTTCATCTTTTTTGCTACCCGCAAAATGAGTTCAATTTCTTCCTTTGTCCGACCTTGCAGTCCTAATAGGTGCTTACCTTTTAAGCTGATTTCTCCCATCATAGCCTCCTTTATAGTACTTCTATTACACACAAAAAGACCTCTTGCCCTAAGGCAAGAGGTCGCATAGTTATAGTGATTCTATTAGAGTACACCTATAGATTATAGGTAAACTCGCCTACTACGTTCCCTTACTAGCCTCACAGGACTAATTTAAAAGGTTTACATGTGCGCTCTTCGGTCTCTCGTACCGATTCATTAAGCTTAGGTATTATTATAAATTAAAGTACCTAAAACGTCAAGAATAGATATCTCCATGACGGTGTAAAGTTTTTGTTGGAAAAATAACTGCCTAGCTTTAAAAGAGGGTTC
>UQVF01000013.1 GCA_900544365.1 uncultured Veillonella sp.
CCTTTCACAGGGCCAAAAAAAGATAAAAAGGGAAGTAAACAAGCCTATAATATGAAAATTCGTACCTTACCAACCTCTTTAATTGCCAACCCAATGGGATTCCAAGTAAAACCATATTTTGAAGCTGACCAAGGGGCACAAAGTGCACCTAAAGTACAGTTTTAGTTGAGGGTTCAGTGTAGAATCGCTTATAAACCATAGGGGGTATGACAGAGGTTACTTATGATGAGGAGGTTGGATGAGAAGAAAATTTACATGGTCTACGATTCTTAATGCTGTATTTGTAACGACGCTGTTGTTTTTTTGTAGCCTATCTGTGCTTGCCTTAGATGTGCCCAATCCTCCTAAGAATGGGTATGTCTTAGATCAAACGCAAACCCTTACTAAAGAAGAACTCCATTCTATGAATCGTATGGGCTTTGAACTGCAAAAGAAAACAAAAGCACAAATTGCAGTCTTAATGATTCCTACCTTAGATGGTGAGGATATATCAGATTACGCGAATCGTGTGTTTCGTACTTGGGGAATTGGTGACAAAGAAAAAAATAATGGCATACTCTTTTTAATTGTCCTAAAGGATAAGCAAATGCGTATTGAAGTAGGGTATGGCCTAGAAGGTGCTATTAATGATGCGAAAGCAGGTCAAATATTAGATGACTATACTATCCCACAGTTTAAACAAGGTCATATAGGAACAGGGGTAGTGAATACCTATGCTGTATTAGTTGGTGAAACGGCTAAAGAATATGGGGTCACCATTGATGGCAGTCAAACCTATACAGATAAGAATGTAGTGGAGCTAAGCCCCTTTGAAATGCTATTAATTGGGGGCGGCATTTTGCTGTTGCTAATCCTTGATTTCACTGTGTTTGGCGGTGCCATTACGCAATCCTTGTTGTGGATCCTTGCCTCAGGACGAGGGGGCGGTGGCTCTGGCCGTTCTAGTGGCGGTGGATTCGGTGGATTTGGTGGTGGCTCATCTGGAGGTGGTGGAGCGAGTCGACGATGGTGATAGATATGCATTCGTTGATATATTCCTATGGGTCCTACCATTCATCTGCTATGCGTAGTTTGCAAATAGATATCTCAAAATAACATAGAAAATGATTGAGAATATATTGAAAGTTTTCGATTGTAGTGGTATACTGTTTACAGATGAAGTATCTGAGACAAATCTTTTAGTACGAAAGGTGGTGCACATAATGGATAAAAAATACGTTTGCGTAGTATGCGGTTGGGTTTATGACGAAGCTGTTGAAGGCGTTAAATTCGAAGATCAACCAGCTGATTACCTTTGCCCAGTTTGTGGGGTTGGTAAAGACCAATTCGAAGAAATGTAATTAATTTTTCGATAAATTAATCCACATACATAAGGGCTCTCCTAAAGGGGAGCTCTTTTTCACATGATAGTCATTTGCTAAGTCTTGTATGAGTTTTATGAAAACTTAACAACATATAGGGGCTAGCATTTGACAAAGATAGTATAGGTAGCTATAATAGTATAGTCGAGGTAAAATTATGAAACTGCAAGTAGAGCAAGCAAAAGAACAGATTGGACGAGTAGTCCCTTTTCTATGTACGACATCAGGTGATGATCTTGGTGACGTATCTGCTTTTCCTTGGAGCCGTCATGATATAACCATTAGTGGTGAGCTTCGTTATGATGGTCAACATTATGTGGTGAATGGTACCATAACAACAAATGGACAATATGAGTGCTCAAGATGCTTAACCGATACTAATTATACCCATACTGTTCCATTTGAAGAGACTTTTGGTGTTACACATTCCAACTATGGAGACGATGATATAATTTCTTTCGATGGGGAAGAAATTGATCTAACGGAGACCATTCGGGAAACATTAATCATCAATGAGCCCTCTCAAGTGTTATGTCAGGATGATTGCAAAGGATTGTGTGTTCAGTGTGGAGCTAATCAAAATGTTTCACCATGCTCTTGTGAATCCTTTGTGGTAGATCCTCGATTAGCAGTGCTAAGAACATTGCTGAAGGAAGAAAATGATGATTAATACCTAGTGATTATGTTAAGGAGGTGCAGATAATGGCAGTACCAAAGCGTAGACTTTCCAAATGCCGTCGCGATCGTCGTCGTGCTAACTGGAAATTAGAAGTACCTGGTTATGTAGCTTGTCCACAATGTCACGAACCAATGATGCCGCATCGCGTTTGCCCAACATGTGGTTCTTACAAAGGAGAACAAGTAGTTTCTAAAAATGCGTAATAGAAACGAATAAGAAGGCCTTGTAAACGATTGTTTACGAGGTCTTTTTTGTATGCATTTTATGGCTAATTATGGTATAATATAGAAACATTAATAAATAACTCAAGTGAAGATTATACGAGGTGACATTATGTTAAGAGATACAATTTTAGTAACAGGACATAAGAGCCCAGATACTGACTCTATTTGTTCTGCTATTTCCTATGCAAACTTAAAAAATCAAATGGGCTTCGGGGCACAACCAATTTGTGCAGGTCAAGCAAACAAAGAAACAACTTTCGCATTAAATTATTTCGGATTTGAACATCCGGAAATCGTAACTTCTTTTGCAGTTACAGTGGAAGATGTACTAGAAACGATTCCTGCTGTAGATGCTAAAGCAACTTTGCAAGATGTATTAGCATGGCGCAAACAATATGAAATGAATCGTATTCCAGTGGTGGAGAATGGTAATTCCTATGTAGGTACTATTACAGCACAACGTTTGATTGATGCTTTAGAATCTGCCATGGGTGGTAACTCTGGTGTAACAGCTGGTGAAATCTGCACAAAAACTTCTTGCCAAGTGCTTAGCAAAGAGACTAAATTACGTGATTTCAAAGCTAACTCTCACATCGGTGGATATCCAGTAGTAGATAATGGTACATACTTAGGTATCATTCGCTCCAATGTAGAAGCGCCAAAGCAAAAAACTAAAGTAGTGTTGGTAGACCACAATGAAAAGGTTCAAATTATTGATGATATTGAGGAAGCAGAATTAATCGAAAATATCGATCACCATCGAATTGGTGGATTGGTAACAGACAATCCTATTTTCATTCATTATGAAACTGTAGGATGTACTTGTACAATTCTTGCTAATTTATACTGGCAATATGGTCAAGAGATTCCTAAAAATATTGCAGGTTTAATGTTATCTGCCATCATTTCTGATACAGTATTATTCCGTTCTCCTACTTGCACTGAAAAAGATAAAGAAACAGCAAGAAAATTAGCTGATATTGCTGGTGTAAATTTAGAAGAATACGGCATGGAATTGTTGAAAGCTGGTTCTGACGTATCTGACTACTCTGATGAAAAAATCGTACGTACAGATTTAAAAGAATTTGAAGCGAATGGTAAAATCATTAGTATTGGCCAAATCCAAGTGATGGATACAACAGATATTTTGGGTCGTAAAGGTTGCTTGTTGAAAGCTATGGAAGAATTGCGCAGTGCTAATAACTACAGTGCATCTTATTTGATGATTACAAATATTTTAACAGAAGCAACAAACTTAATTTTTGTTGGCGATGCGAATGATGTAGTAGCTGCTGCATTCAATGCACAACCTGTGGACAATGAAGTATATTTAGAACATACATTATCCCGTAAAAAACAAGTAGTACCACCAATCGTGGGTGCTATGAAAGGCTAATTATCATAGGGGTGCGTTGGAGTACGATAACTCGACGCACCCTTGTTATATGCAAGAGAGGTATTATGATATTTGACGGTTTAAATAAAGAACAACAAGAGGCTGTATATGCTACGGAAGGGCCTCTACTTATATTAGCTGGCGCTGGTTCAGGAAAAACAAGAGTGTTAACATATCGTATCGCCTATTTGTTGACACAAGGGGTAAGCCCCTATGAAATATTAGCTATTACTTTTACCAATAAAGCAGCTAAAGAAATGAAAGAGCGTGTGGAAACCTTAGTGGGAGATACAGCACACCGCATTTGGCTTAGCACATTTCATTCCTTTTGTGCAAAGTTTTTGCGCTTTGAGCTAGATTCTTTTATGGGATATAGTAAAAACTTTTCTATTTATGATTCCGGTGATTCTCAGACTGTTATCAAGCAGGCTATAAAAGCATTAAACTTGGATGATAAATACTATCCTGTAGGAGCTATGCAGGCCCAGATTAGTGATGCTAAAAACAGAATGAAATTAGCGAAAGATTTTCGTTGTGAAGCCCGTGATTTTTATACACAACAAGTGTCTAAGGTATATGATTATTATGAAGCAGAATTACGTAAAAATAATGCCTTAGATTTTGATGATTTACTATTAGTAGCCGTTAAACTATTACAAGACAATCCAGCCGTATTGGAAAAGTATAGTCATCGATTCCGATACATTATGATTGATGAATATCAAGATACAAACCATGCACAATATACGTTGGCATCTTTATTAGCGTCTAAATGGAATAACCTATGCGTTGTAGGGGATGTGGATCAAAGTATTTATGCTTGGCGTGGTGCTGATATTCAAAATATTTTGGACTTTGAAAAAGACTATCCGAAGGCAAAGCTTATTAAATTAGAGCAAAACTATCGATCTACGAAAACGATTTTAGAGGCTGCTAATGCCGTCATTGATTACAATGAGGGACGTCCTGAGAAAGTATTATGGACAGATAAAGAAGAAGGTGCCAAAATTCGTCATTTTGAAGCTCAATCAGAACAAGAAGAGGGAGCTTTCATTGGTGATACCATCAAAAAACAAAAAGAAATTCACAATCGTAGCTATGGGGATATGGCTATTTTATACCGAACGAATGCCCAATCCCGTGTGCTTGAAGAATCTATGATTAAACGAGGTATTCCTTACACTATGGTGGGGGGGACAAAGTTCTATGATCGCAAAGAAATCAAAGATGTGTTGGCTTATTTACGAATATTAATCAATCCGTTTGATGATATCTGCTTACAGCGTATTATTAATGTGCCAAAACGTAGTATCGGATTAACTACAGTGGGTAAATTACAAGACTTTGCCAGAGAATCAAATATTTCTTTATTTTTAGCATTAAGTCAAGTGGAGCAAATTCCTACGATAAAAGGGAAAACGAGAGATAAATTAGTTGATTTTACTGGATTAATTTTTACTTTGGTTAACGAAGCTACAGAACTTTCTGTACAAGGTATCATTGAGGCCGTATTAGATCGGACTGGATATGTAGTGGAATTAGAAAATAGTACAGATCCACAAGACCAGGCGCGGTTGGAAAATATAGGTGAGTTAGTATCGGTAGCGAAAGAGTTTATGGATACAAACCCAGAAGGTACATTGCAAGATTTCCTTGAGCAAGTGGCATTGGTGAATGATGTAGATTCCTTTGAACAAGAAGAATCAAAAGTGACATTAATGACGTTGCATGCCGCAAAAGGGCTGGAGTTTCCGGTGGTATTCTTAGCTGGTTTAGAAGAAGGACTATTCCCACATAGTCGTACGTTGATGAACCCAGAAGAAGTAGAAGAAGAGCGGCGTATTGCCTATGTAGGGATTACTCGAGCTGAAGAAGAGTTATATGTATCGAATGCCACAACACGGACTGTATTTGGTAAAACTACAGGATATTTACCATCTCGCTTTTTGAAAGAAATTCCGAGCGAGCTCGTGGAAGAAGTGCGTTCAAAACGAACTGTGAAGGAAGAATTACAACGAAATGTACCATTCCATCAATCTGTAGCGAATCGACCTGTTACAAAACCTATGATTCGTAATCCACAGGTAGTAGATTGGACTGTGGGAGATACTGCTATTCATGCTAAATGGGGTGAAGGAACTGTAGTGGATGTAGTTGGTGAAGGTGCCAATGTAAAACTAAAAATTGAGTTCCCTACACAGGGATTACGACAAATTATGGCTAAGTTCGCTCCTATACGAAAAAAATAAGGAAACCATACAATGAGTATTCAAGAAGACATTCAACAATTACAAAAAGAATTAGCCCATCATGCGTATTTATATTATGTAAAAGATGCGCCAGTTATTTCAGACTATGACTATGATGTACTATATAGAAAATTAGTAGAGTTAGAAACAGCACATCCAGAGTATATTGTGCCGACCTCTCCTACGCAACGGGTAGGTGCCAAGGTGGAAGGTAGCTTTGAAAAAGTAGTACATGGACAACGAATGCTTAGCTTAAGTAATGTATTCAATGATGATGAAGTAGAACAATTTGGTTTACGCTGTGAAAAAGAGTTGGGTCATACGCCGCAATATGTAGTGGAATTGAAGATTGACGGGTTAGCGGTTAACCTACATTATGAAAATGGTCTCTTTGTACGTGCTGTCACACGTGGTGACGGTCGTGTAGGGGAAGATGTAACAGCGAATGTAAAAACCATTCAGTCTATTCCATTAGTTATTGAAAATGCGCCTGCTTTCATTGAAATTCGTGGAGAAGCCTATATGCCGCATAAGGAGTTCAAACGAATCAATGAAGAACGAGAAGAAGCAGGTTTGCAAACGTTTGTGAATCCTCGTAATGCGGCAGCAGGATCGTTGCGCCAACAAGATCCAGCCATTACGGCAAGCCGAAACTTAGATTTTTTTGCCTATGCTATCGGATCTTCGGAAGGATCGTCTATCCATACGCAATATGACTTATTGCAACAGTTAGAAACTTTCAAATTTCATGTAAACCCACATTATAAGTTGTGCCATTCTATCGCAGAGGTGGTGGAACATATTCATTACTGGGAGGTAGAACGTCACAATTTACCCTATGATACAGATGGCATGGTCATCAAAGTGAATGATTTTGAAGACCAAGAAACCTTGGGTACCACAGCGAAGGATCCAAAATGGGCGACCGCATTCAAGTATCCACCAGAAGAAGTGGAAACGATTGTGAAGGACATTACAATCAATGTAGGACGTACAGGAGTGCTCACACCAACGGCAGAACTAGAATCTGTGTTTGTGTCTGGTACTAATGTGTCACGAGCAACATTGCATAATGAGGACTTTATCAAAGAAAAAGATATTCGCATTGGCGATACAGTGCGTATTCATAAGGCGGCGGAAATTATTCCAGAAGTGATTTCTGTGGTATTAGACAAACGACAAGCTAATTCTGTGCCATATGAAATGCCTAGCACTTGCCCTGTCTGTGCGTCTCGTACCTTACGACGTGAAGGGGAAGTTGCCATCTATTGCAGCAATGAACACTGCCCAGCTATAGAGAAGGAAGGTATCATTCATTTTGCATCCCGTGATGCGATGAACATTGATGGATTAGGACCAAGTATTGTAGAGGCATTGGTAAGCAATCATCGTATTGAAACTGTGGTGGATCTATACCATTTACGAGAGGAAGATATTACTTCTTTGGAACGGATGGGGAAAAAGTCGGCTCAAAATCTTTTACAGGCTATCGAAGATTCCAAAGATCGTGGCTTAGGCCGTGTGTTATTCGGATTAGGGATTCGTCTTATTGGAGCAAAAGCAGGACAGACCATTGCAAAATACTTTAGCTCCATCGATAGTTTGATGTATGCCACTATGGATGAATTGACTAGCATTGATGAAATTGGACCTACTATGGCGAAAAGTTTGGTGGAATATTTCGGAGATGAACGAAATCGGCAATTAATTGAAGGTCTTAGAAAGGCTGGTGTACGATTAGAAGAGGAAGTACAAGAAGCTGCGGGCAATGAACTAGAAGGTCAGATTATTGTATTGACCGGTAAGCTTACTTGCATGGGGCGTTCTGAAGCAGGGGCAATCCTAGAAGCTCATGGAGCGAAGGTAACAGGTTCTGTCAGTAAAAAGACTACCTTGGTCATTGCCGGTGACGATGCAGGTAGTAAATTAACAAAAGCAGAACAATTGGGTATCCCTGTGATGGATGAACAAGGATTATTGGATTTAATCAAGGATTTCTAAGTCTATCTATTGATAATGAGGTAGACTTTCCTCTATAATAAAAAGATAAGCTTAGAAAGGTTAACTATATGGAACATAGAACATTATTAGAATACTTTCAAGAGCATACAAGTTCACATCCTTTTGAGGTACTACATCATGTAACACTTAAGAATGTGTCACCAGGTCATGTGGAACTAGACTTTCACAGTGAAGAACAATTGCACAGTAATCCGCGGGGCGATGTGTACGGTGGGGTACATTTGAGTTTGTCAGATTATCTTATGGGATTGGCTTGTATTACGCTAGGAAAGCAAGTGACAACGGCACAAATTAATGGTAATTTTGTGAAATCATTGCCGAACAATGCAAGAATTCGCGGTGTATCCAATGTGGAACATAAAGGTCAAAGTACGATGGTTACATCTTGTCGTTTGTATAATGATATGGGAGAACTTGTCTATATGGGAAGTGGAACTTTTATGGTTCTTGACGACTTGGTATTACCAGAATTACCATGGTCGTTGTTAGATGAAGAATAGTTGGAGGATAGGAATCAATGAAAGAACAATTGCAAGCATTGCAAGAGAAAGCAATTGCCCAAATTCAAGGGGCTGCGAACTTGCAGGAATTACAAGATATTCGTGTTACCTATTTAGGTAAAAAAGGAGAAGTGACATCCTTATTGAAAGGATTGGGTAAACTATCTCCAGAAGAGCGTCCTGCTATGGGTGCCTTGGTAAATACAGTTCGTGTAGCTTTAGAAGAAGCTTTAGATGAAGTACAACAACAAATGGAATCTGCTGTACTGGCAGCTAAATTAGAACAAGAAACTATTGATATTACATTACCAGGTCGTCCTGTTCGTAAAGGTCATTTACATCCATTGACACAAATCAATGAAGAAATCGAAGATTTCTTTGTGTCCATGGGCTATGCTGTAGAAGAAGGTCCTGAAATTGAGTCGGACTATTTTAACTTTGAATGCTTGAACTTAGCCGCTGATCACCCAGCACGTGATATGCAAGATTCTTTTTATATTACCGATTCCGTATTACTCCGTACCCATACATCTCCAGTGCAAGCTAGAACATTGCAAGGTAGCGAAAAAAATGCACCTATCCGCATGATTGCGCCAGGAAAAGTATATCGTTGGGACTACGATGCTACCCATTCTCCAGTGTTCCATCAAGTAGAAGGGCTTGTTATTGATAAGAATATTACCTTCTCTGACTTGAAAGGTACATTAGAATTATTCTTGAAGAAAATGTTTGGTGAAGATACAGCAGTTCGTTTCCGTACAAGTTTCTTCCCTTTCACAGAACCAAGTGCAGAAGTAGATATTTCTTGTTGCATGTGTCATGGTGAAGGATGCCGTGTATGCTCTCATACAGGTTGGTTAGAAATTCTAGGTTGCGGTATGGTACATCCAAATGTATTGAAATTGAATGGCTATGATCCTAATGAAGTACAAGGCTTTGCCTTTGGCATGGGAGTAGAACGTATTGCAATGTTAAAATATGGTATTAATGATTTACGTTTATTCTATGAAAATGATAAACGTTTCTTAACGCAATTCTAGGAGGTTATCGTGAAAGCTAGTTTACAATGGATGAAAGACTATGTATCTGTGAATATTGGCGAAAACCCTCAAGAATTTGCAGATGCTTTAACACAAGCTGGGATTCCAGTAGAAGAAGTCATCAACTGTGATACAGGTATCAAAAAGATATATACAGGAAAAATCGTAGAAATTACGAAACATCCTGATGCAGATAAATTACAAGTGTGCCAAGTAGAATGCTTAACAGAAGAAGGGGAGCCAGTTACGAAACAAATCGTAACGGCTGCTACGAATGTGGCAGTAGGACAAATTGTCCCTGTGGCATATCATAAATCTCGTTTGGCAGATGGCACAGAAATTAAAAAAGGTAAACTTCGTGGTGAAGTATCGGAAGGCATGTTCTGCTCCGTTGCTGAATTCGGTTTATCTACGGATGTAGTATTACCAGAAGAAGCGACCGGTATTTACATCTTCCCTGAAGGCACAGCTATTGGACAAGATGTAAAAGAAGTGCTAGGACTCACTGACGTAGTGTACGAATTTGAATTAACACCAAACCGTGCAGATTGTTTCTCCATGGTTGGTTTAAGCCGCGAATTTGCTGTATTAGGCAAATCGGAAGCTACATTCCCAGAGGTAACAGTAGCAGAAGAGGGAGCGTCTATTGAAGGTCGTTTGAGCATCTCCATCGAGGACACAGAGTTGTGCTCTCGCTTTATGGGACGTTTAATTGAAAATGTAAAAGTTCAAAAATCTCCATTATGGTTGCAAAATCGTTTGCGCAATTGCGGTATTCGTCCTATCAACAATGTGGTGGACGTAACAAATTATGTCATGTTAGAACTAGGCCAACCAATGCATGCTTATGACTATGATCATCTTCATGGACATAGTTTAGTGGCTCGTAAAGCTACAGCGGGAGAAGTCATTCAAACTTTAGATAGCAATAATCGTACATTAGCAGATACTATGCTTGTTATTGCTGATGCTGATCGTCCTGTAGGGGTCGCTGGTGTCATGGGTGGTGCTGATAGTGAAGTATCCACTGAAACAACAACAGTTGTATTGGAAGCTGCTGTATTCAATGGTGCATCTATTCGCCGTACCTCTCGTGCATTAGGATTACGATCTGAAGCATCTGGTCGTTTTGAACGTGGCGTAAATAGTGAAATGACTCCGTTAGCATTAGATCGTGCTGCACAATTGTTATTAGACATTACACCAGGTGCTACGGTTGCTAAAGGTGTGATTGATGTCTATGCAGCACCAAAAGAAGTACGTACTGTGCCTTTCACAAGTGCAGCAGTTAATTCATATTTAGGAACTGCTATTGATGAAGTAGAAATGGTGAATATCTTAACAACATTGTCCTTCACAGTAGAACAAGAGGGTGACCTGTTAGTTGCTACAATCCCATCTTGGCGTGATGATGTAACAGGTATGCCAGATATTGCAGAAGAAGTAGCACGTATTCATAATTATGATGAAATTCAGCCTACGACGCCATTGGCACGCATCCAAACTGGTACCGTATCTCCTATGCATGCTTTGGTGCATGATGTAAAACATAGCTTAGCAGCGGCTGGATTAGATGAAATTATTACTTTCAGTTTCATGCATAAAGATAGTTTACAAGATTTGTTGATTCCAGACACAGATAGCAGACATCAAGCAATTCCTATTTTGAATCCAATTTCTGAGGAATTCCCAGTGATGCGCACTACATTGGTGCCTAGTGTATTGGAAACAGCAAAACGCAATATAGCGCAAAAGAATCTTGATTTGGCATTGTTTGAGGTTGCCGCGGTATATGAACCAAAAGCATTACCTCTTACAGAATTGCCTAAAGAACGTATGATGGCAGCAGGTGTAATCCTAGGTAAATGGGATCGCCAAGAATGGAATGTGCCGGCTAGAAATGTAGATTTCTACGATGTAAAAGGTATCATTGAATCTGTACTTGCTGGTTTAGGTATTGATGAGTATGGTATCGTTCGCAGCGAAGAACATTACTTACATCCAGGTGTAAGTGCAAGCATTACTGTAGATGGTGTTGAAATTGTTCGCTTTGGCGAGTTACATCCACAAGTGGCAAACCACTATGATGTGAATGGAAAAGCCTACTTGTTTGAAATGGATTTAGAAGCTATGTTGCAAGTGAACAGAAAAGGAATTTCTTTCACAGGTATTTCTAAATTCCCAGGTACAAGCCGTGACTTAGCGATTGTGGCACCAAACACGGTACAAGCGGGCGATATCTTGGCAGTGATGCAAGAAGAAGGTGGCGAATATCTAGAATCTGTTCGTATTTTCGATGTGTACGAAGGAGAACATATTCAAGAAGGCTATCGTAGCTTAGCATATACTTTATTTTTCCGTTCTTATGAAGGAACATTAGTAGATGCTGATATTGAAGATAGAATCCAAGGGATTTTAGCAACATTAGCTGACAAAGGTTGTACATTACGATAATACGTAAATCCTACGGGATGTTAGAATCGGTCATTTCTCTCAGGAGATGACCGATTTTATATAAGGAGTTATGATGGAATTATTAGCCCCAGCAGGGACAATGGAAAATTTCATGGCCGCCCTTGAAGCAGGGGCTGATGCCATTTATCTAGGTGGTAAGGTCTTTAATGCTCGCTCCCATGCGGGCAACTTTGACTATGATGAGTTGCGAGAAGCATTACGCCTAGCACATATATTACAGGTGGGTATTTACGTAACTGTGAATATTTTAGTAGGTGACCGTGAAAGTAAAGCTTTAGCAGAACACTTACGTGAGTTAGAACGCATTGGTGTAGATGGTATTATTGTGCAAGACCTTGGCGTTGCAAGAATAGCACGACAAGTAGCACCTACCTTAGAGTTACATGGTAGTACACAAATGACAGCTACTAATTTGGAGACTGTACAATTTTTAGAACGATTGGGATTTACTAGAGTTGTTTTATCTAGAGAACTGAGCTTAGATGAAATTCGTCATATTTGTAAACATGCGAAGGCGGAAATTGAAGTCTTTATTCATGGAGCTCTTTGTATTTCTTATTCCGGACAGTGTTTGATGAGTAGTTTTATTGGTGGACGCAGTGGGAATAGAGGTTCTTGTGCACAGCCGTGTCGATTGCCATATCAACTGGTTACGGTAGATGGTGAGCAAATTACACATGATAAAGAAACCTATATTATGAGTCCCAAGGACTTGAACTACAGTGCGTATATGAAAGAACTCATAGAAGCTGGTGTGGCCTCTTTCAAAGTAGAAGGTCGCATGAAAAAAGTGTCCTATGTACATGAAGTAATCGGCACCTATCGGACCATTATCGATCGTGCGGGACAGGCTACTCCAGAAGATTTTGCTCGTTTGGAAGAGGGATTTAACCGGGGTTTTTCGACTGCCTATTTAGAAAATAATGGTTCCAAGTCTATGATGACCATCAGTGCACCTAACCATTTAGGGAAATACCTTGGGGATGGACATGTTAAAGGACGTAGTTTGACGATAGAAACTACAGAAACAATTGCTGTAGGAGATTTACTAAAGGTGATTGCCCATACAGGGGATGTACACTATATTACAGTTGCCGAAGATATGACATGTCATCATTCGGTATATAAGATTCCACTTAATGAGAGCATGAATTCTGGCAAGGTATACCGTGCCAGTCAAGGGGGATATACGAAACAACGGGGATTAAAAGATTTTACTCGTAAATACAAATCCTATATGTTCTTACATGGCGAAGAAGGTAGTACTGTTTCGTTGACTATGATGTTAGAGTCTGGTCAAACGGTAACGGTTACTGATGAATATATATTACAAATGGCTAATAACAAACCGACATCGACGGAGAAAATTACGGAACAATTAGGCCGTTTAGGGAATACCTTATTTGACTTAGACCATGTAAACGTTCCGGAAGGGGCATTTATGTGGCCAAGCAGTGTCTTAAATAGTCTTCGTAGAAATGCTGTAGAGGCTATGGAAGAATTGCTAATAGAACAATATGTGGCATCATGGGAAGCCCGTAAAGCGAACTTGCCAACAGGGATGGAATTATTAGGAGATATGACTAAATCTGTAGGCCAGGTATTAGGATTTACGCAGGTCCATACCCTAGAATCTGATAGGAAACAATTAGAAATCCTAGTGGATTCTGTAGAAGGCGTTCAGCAGGCAGTCAAGACTTCAGCAGACCGTATTATATTTGGTGACCCACTACATAGAATTCCTGTGGCACAGACGGCCTATGAAGAGATTGTACAGCTTTGCCGTGAGGCGAATAAAACAATTATCTTCAGTACGCCGAGGGTAATTAAGGATAATGAAAGCACAGCATTTAAGGAAATGGTAGCTCACATGGTACAAGCCAAGCCAGATGGAATTCGAGTACATTTCTTAGGGGCTTTGGAAGTGTTATATCAATTGGGATATACAGGTGTAGTGGAAGGTGATACGGGATTGCAAACGTTTAACTCTCATACCTTAGGCATACTAAATGATTTAGGATTTAGTACTGTCAATGTGTCCTTAGAGGCTACCTTGCATCAAATGAATACGATGGCAAATAAAGGCATTATGCCTATTGGTGCTATTGTGCAGGGCCGTGTAGAATTGATGATTTCAGAGTATTGTCCAATCAGTAGCTTTGCAGGTACAGGCTATAAACGGGGTTGTCCATTAGTGTGTACGAAAAAAGACTATGCTTTACAGGATAGAAAAGGGGAGTTATTCCCTATCTATACAGATCCATTCTGCCGTACCCATATTATGAATAGTCGAGAATTAGATATGAAAAGTTATATTGATGATTTGCGACGTTCTGGATTGCAGCGCTTAGTGATTGATGGAAGACAACGAAGTCCTAAATGGATTGCTAAAGAGATGAGTATGTATCACCAATTACTGGAGGGGACTGTGAAAGCACCAAGTAAAGAAGGAGCTACGCATATTACACGGGGACACTTTTTCAAAGGAATTTTAGGGGAATCATAATGAATAGTGAACAAGTCTTAGACTTTCAACATATACGGCAAAAGTTAGCAGATGTGTGTTCCTCTGCTATAGCTAAAGAATATGCACTTAATTTGCAACCTATGCATAACCGTCAAAAAATTGAAGATGCTCTCGATGAAACAGTGGAAGCTATGCGCTCCTTAGAGCAAGAAGTAGAGCAACCCATCAGTGGCACGAAGGATATTCGCACCACTTGCTCCAAGAGTCGTAAAGAAATTATTTTGACTCGTGAAGAGCTATGGGATTTACACACTACGATTTTGGCGTATAATCGGATGCATCGTTTTTTTAAAGAAAAGTATTTACTCTACCCATTACTATCGTTGTGGGTGCAGGATTTACCAAGTCATGATAAGCTGACAAAACGCTTTGAAAGAACTTTTGATGCATATGGTGTATTATTGGATAGTGCTACACCAAAATTACAACAGTTACGTATGACTATGAGTCGTACAAAGAATGCTATTAAAAATGATCTACAAAGAATTTTGCAAGATAAAGACAATCAAAAATATTTCCAAGAAGCCATCGTTACCATGCGTAATAATCGATACGTTATTCCTGTAAAACAAGAATACCGAGGAGCATTTCCTGGTCTTATTCATGATAGATCTGCTACGGGAGCTACGTTATATATCGAGCCTATGCGCCTAGTAGACTTAAATAATGAATTACAAGAGGCTACCTTAGCAGAGGAACAGGAAGTACTTCGCATTTATAAAGAATTAACAGAGCTAGTGCGAGCTCATGCAGATACTTTGCTAGATGCCTGTAAGCGAGTGTCTCATGTTGAATTTGTCTATGGTAAGGCGGAACTGGCTATACAGATGAAAGCTGTACGAGCTACCATCAGTCAAGGTCGAGAAGTGAACTTACTACAAGCTCGCCATCCTATGCTCGCGCCTAATGTAGTCGTACCTACTACTATTACGTTAGGGTCGAAGTATCGTATTTTGTTGATTACAGGTTCCAATACAGGTGGTAAAACGGTATCCTTAAAAACATTGGGATTATTGGCATTAATGAACCAAAGTGGATTATGTATTCCTGCGGACAGTGGGTCTACTTTACCAATCTTTCACCATATCTATGCAGATATTGGAGATGAACAAAGCATTGAAGCAAGCTTGAGTACATTCTCCGCTCATATGACACAGGTCATTCGGATATTGAAAAAAGTAGGTCCCAATGATTTGGTGCTTCTAGACGAACTAGGTTCTGGTACAGATCCAGAAGAAGGAAGTGCTTTAGGGATTGCTATCATTGAATACTTTCGTAAAAAGGGCGCCTTAATGATGGTGAGTACTCATTATAATGAATTAAAAACATATGCCTACCAAACTGAAGGTATTGAAAATGCCCATGTAGAGTTTGATGAACGTACATTGCGACCAACATACCGTCTACATATTGGCGTAGCTGGTAGTTCGCATGCACTTAGCATTGCGGCTCGACTAGGATTGCCCCAAGAGGTGGTGGACTTAGCTCGTAAACAATGGGAACTAAATGGACGGAGTGCTATGGAAGATATGCTCCGTGAATTAAATCAGGAGTTACGTAAAACGCAAGAGCGTGAACGAGCTTTGAAAAAAGAGCAAGAAGAAGTTCGTCGCGTGCGCACCCAAGTGATGCGCGATAAAAAAGCGTTGCAAGATAAGAAAAAAGTTATCTTAGAAAAGGCTCGTGAAGAAGCGCAAAATATGAAGCGATCTGTACGTATTGAAAGTGAACAGATTATCAAAGAGTTAAAAGGTTCTTTCAATGAAACAGATAAACAAAAACGACAAGATGCCATTTCTAAAGCTAGAAAAGGGGTATCCAATGTATCTGTTCCTACGGGTATTTTAGAAAAGCGTGAGCGTTTAGATGTGACGAAGGTAAAAGTGGGAGATGTAGTATTCCTAGATAACTTACAATCTTTAGGCACTATATTGGCTATCCAAGGAAAACGAATTCAAGTGGATATGAATGGATTGACTGTCACTGTTAAAGAGAAAGATTTACTGGCAGCCACTCGAGAGGAAGCGAGTGCTCTACTGCGTAAAGAAAACCCAGCTCCTATGTCCAATCGTCAACGAAAACGCTCTGGTATGGCCGTGATTCGACAGCAACAAGCATCGACAGAGCTAAATATTATTGGTAAAACAGTAGATGAAGCTGTTATAGAAGTGGGACGATTTATAGATCAAGCCATACTAGCTGGACTAAACTCGGTTCGTATCGTTCATGGCAAAGGAACAGGTGCGTTACGTGCAGGTGTACATGACTATTTACGAACTTTACCAGGTATTAAAAGTTATGACCTAGCTAGTTTAGACGAAGGTGGTGCTGGTGCAACCACAGTTATCCTATAGTAGGATTTAGGGGAATTCGATTTGTACAAACATCAGTAAATAGAGTATAATTAAGGGTGTTCTATTAGGAAATAATGAGCTTTAGAGAGGTGACATATGAATCCTAGTTCATCAAGAGCAATTCCTCCGAGGAGACGAGTTGTGAAGAAGAAACCGGTAAAGAAAAAATCGTCATGGAAACGTTCCTTTTGGTTGTTCTTTATCTTATTTATATTGATTGTAGCAGGAGCAGGATGTGGATTTTTAGGGGCGACTATGTCTTCCTTACCAGATGTAGGAAATGTAAAACCTGCTGCGTCTTCACAAATTTATGATGCCAATGGTGATTTGATTACTACCGTTCATTCAGAAGAAAATCGTGTGCCAGTAAAACTAGCAACGATTCCGAAGAATTTACAGAATGCATTTATTGCTACGGAAGATAATCGTTTTTTTAGTCATCATGGGATAGATCCTATTGGTATTTTGCGTGCTGTATGGGTAAATATTGCTCATGACGGAGTAGCAGAAGGTGGCTCTACGATCACTCAACAATTAGCTCGTAATGCTTTCTTGACACAGGATCGTACGTTCAAACGTAAGATTATGGAAGCGTTGCTAGCTTTACGTATTGAGCAATATTATACAAAAGAAGAAATATTAGAAATGTATATGAACCAAATTTATTTTGGGCAAGGTGCTTATGGTGTGCAAACTGCTTCTCACGTTTATTTTGGTAAAGACGTACAAGATTTGTCTTTAGCGCAAATGGCGATTTTAGCAGGTTTACCTCAAAGTCCTAACTATTACTCTCCATTTAACAATTTGAAAGCCGCAAAAGCGCGTCAAGCTGTTGTATTGGGACAGATGGTTAAATATGAGTATTTGTCTCAAGCTGATGCAGAAGAAGCGAAACAAGCAGATATTCATTTGTTGGATAAACCGCAATCCACTACTAGTTATGGAAGTATGGGATACTTTATTAACTATGTCATCAACGAAGTGTCGGAACGATATGGAGATAATGCTATCTACAAAGAAGGCATGAAAATTTACACTACTATCGATATGAAAGCCCAACGTGCTGCAGAAAAAGCAATGGAAAACTTGCCAGATTATTATACTGATGAAAATGGTTTACGCCAGCCACAAGGAGCATTAATTTCCTTGAATCCGCACAATGGACATATTGTAGCTATGGTTGGTGGTCGTGGGACAGATTCTTTTAACCGTGCTACCATGGCAGTACGTCAACCTGGTTCATCCTTTAAACCATTTGTGTATTTAGCAGCTTTAAAACACGGTGATAATCCAGGGACAATTTATGTAGATAAACCATCTGAGTTTCATGGCTGGAAGCCACAAAAATATTCACGTAAACATTCTGGTGCTATGACAATGCGCAACGCTGTGGCACACTCTAACAACGTGGTAGCTGTTCTGGCAGCAGATAAAGTTGGTATGTCCAATGTGTTGGATTTAGCTGAAAAAATGGGTATTTCCACTTTAGATAAGCATGGTGATGATAATTTAGCTGTTGCATTAGGTGGTTTGACGAAAGGTGTTACACCAATGGATATGGCGGTAGCTTATGGAGTACTTGCTAATAATGGTATGAAAGTTAAACCTGTATCTATTACAAAAATTATCGATCGCAATGGAAATATTGTGGAAGAAGAATCTTTGGATGAAACTCGTGTAATAGAGCCCAAATATGCGTATATGATGACGAATATGTTGGAATCTGTTATTAAATATGGTACGGGTGGAAACGCTTACTTTGGTCGTCCAGCAGCTGGTAAAACAGGTACAACAGACGAAGAAAAAGATGCTTGGTTTGCAGGATACACTCCTGATTTAGTCACAGTGGTTTGGATGGGTGATGATAGTGGTTCCGAAACATTACATGGTACCACAGGAGGTCAAACGCCAGCCGTAATTTGGAGACAATATATGCAGGCGGCGTTAGCAGATACACCAGCATCGAACTTTACCGTTCCAGATGGGGTAGGACCAGAAGCCTATGCAGGCAATACAAATCCTGCTACGGATAAGAAAAAAGATGACAAAGATAAAAAAGATAAAGACAAGAAAGATGGAGATTTAGATAGTGATGATGGAACAACATCAACAGATGAAAGTCCTTCTAAATCAAAAAGCGATAAAGGGAAAGACCCTGTTATTGCTCCTAAATCCTCTAAAAATTCACAGTAAAATAGGAGATAATTATGATTAGTGCAGCAGAACAGTTTCGTCTTATTTCCCATGGGGTAGCTGATCTTTTACCAGAAGACGAATTTAAAAAGAAATTAGAAAAGTCTGTAGCAACCAATACGCCATTGATTGTTAAGTTAGGATTAGACCCAACAGCGCCAGATATTCATTTAGGTCATACTGTAGTTTTACGTAAGTTGAAACTATTCCAAGATTTTGGACATAAAGTAATTATATTAATCGGTGACTTTACGGCACGCATTGGTGACCCAACTGGTAAAAGTGTGACACGTCCACCATTGACAGAAGAACAGGTTATTACCAATGCGAAAACATACCAAGAGCAAATTTTCAAAGTATTGGATCCTGAAAAAACTGAGGTTCGCTTTAATAGTGAATGGTTGAGCAAATTGGACTTTGCTGATGTGTTGAAATTAGCGTCTAAATACACAGTGGCTCGTATGTTGGAACGCGATGACTTTCATAAGCGATATACAGAAGGTCGACCCATTAGCATTCATGAGTTCATGTATCCATTGATGCAAGGTTATGATTCTATTGCTTTGAAAGCTGACGTAGAATTTGGTGGTACTGACCAAACGTTTAACTTGTTGATGGGTCGTCATTTACAAGGCGAAGAAGGCATGCCAGAACAAACGATCATCACTATGCCAATCTTAGAAGGCCTTGATGGTGTCCAAAAAATGAGTAAATCCCTTGGTAACTACATCGGTATTAGTGAAGCTCCATCTGAAATGTATGGTAAAGCCATGTCTATTCCAGATGAATTGATGATGCGTTACTTTATGTTGGTAACAGACATGAGTATCGAGGAACAAGAACAATTAAGTAAAGATTTAGAATCTGGTGCGGCCCATCCTAGAGATGTGAAAATGAAATTGGCTCATACCATCGTTCGTTTGTATCATGGTGAAGAAGCAGCTAATTTTGGGCAAGAAGAGTTTATTCGTGTGTTCCAAAAACATGCGATGCCAACAGATATTCCTGAATACAAAGTAGCTGTCACAGAAGAACCTGTGTTCGTACCACAATTATTATCTGATGCAGGCTTAACAGCAAGTAATGGAGAAGCTAGACGATCCATTAAAGCGGGTGCTTTCAAAATCGATGGTGAAAAATGCAATGAAGAGCATATCGTGTTAAAAGACGGTATGGTGTTGCAAGTTGGGAAACGGAAGTTCATCAAAATCGTCTCTTGTTAGTCTATGTAGCCTGTGGCTGTCTTAACTGAATATGATAAAGGGAAGAGCACGATATGCCCCCTCTCAAACGGTATTTCATAATGTTTGTTCCGGGGCACACCGTGCTCTTCTTGTGTTTGTATAATGTAGTCAGTAAAGGACCGCCACAAGGCTACTACGTCTAACTTCGTTCCTCTGGGGATATTAGAGTACCATATATACATCAAATTGTGCTTGACTATTTATTATATGTGTTGTACTATATACTTAAATTATGAGTGCTATTTCTAATGGAGGGTGAATCATGAGTCGTGATACTGCATATGTTCTTTGGTTTGATGAATTGCATCGTGAGGATGTGGATATTGTTGGTGGTAAGTCTTCTTCTTTGGGAGAAATGACTTCTTCTACAAATGTACCTGTTCCTTATGGTTATGCTACGACTGCCCATGGCTATCGATATTTCATGGAAGAAACTGGTTTGGTAGAACGTATTAAAGCTAAATTAGAAGAATTACATGATGTAGAGAACTCTGCCTTATTACGTAAGGTTACGGCAGAAGTGCGTCAAATGATTATGGATGAAGAAATGCCAGCTCCATTAGCTGAAGCAATTCGTGAAGGCTATGAAGAGTTAGCTCGCAAGGTAGGAGAAGAAAATCCATTTGTGGCGGTACGTTCTAGTGCTACTGCAGAAGATTTGCCAGATGCTAGTTTTGCAGGTCAACAAGATACATACTTAAATGTTCGCGGTGCAGAGATGATCATTGCGAAAGTTAAAGAATGCTATGCATCTACTTTCACAGACCGTGCTACGTACTATCGTGTAAAACAAGGGTTTGACCACATGACAGTAGCCCTGTCCGCAGCTATTCAAATGATGGTATATTCCAAAGCAGCTGGGGTTATGTTCTCTGTGAATATCATGAATGGAGATGATAAATCCATTATTATTGAAGGCTCTTGGGGCCTTGGTGAATATGTGGTACAAGGTACTGTAACACCAGATAATTTCACAGTAGATAAAGCAACATTACAAATTACAGATCGTATGATTAATGATAAAAATGTGGCTTTAGTTCGTAAACATGATGGAGATTGTGAAGAAATTCAAATCCCAGATGATCAAGCTCGTGCGCAAGTCATTACGGATGCACAAGTGATCGAACTCGCAACGTATGCAAAAGCAATCGAAAAGCATTACGGTTGCTACATGGATATGGAATGGGGTATCGATGAGCGTGATGGTAAAGTATGGATTTTACAAGCTCGTCCAGAAACTGTATTCTCTCAAAAGAAAGAAAAAGAAGAAGCTGTCGTAGAAGCAACTACAACAGAACGTAAGATTGTTGTAAAAGGTCTTCCTGCAAGCCCAGGTAAAGCAGCAGGTCGTGCTCATGTGATTGAAAATCCAGAGGATATCGACGATTTCAAAGAAGGAGAAATCCTTGTTACTACAATGACTGCACCAGATTGGGTACCAGCCATGAAAAAAGCAAAAGCTATTGTTACGGACGCTGGTGGTATGACTTGTCATGCATCTATCGTAAGTCGTGAGTTGGGTATTCCTTGTATTGTAGGTACAAAATCACGTAGTGAAGAGGCTACCAAAACGATTACTGACGGTCAAATGATTACCGTAGATGCTACGAATGGTATTGTCTATGATGGTATTTTAGAAGAAGCTACAAAAAAAGCAGAACCTGTTGCAGAAGCTCGTTATGTTGAGCCAACACCGATTACTGGTACTAAAATTTATATGAATTTAGGGGACCCAGATTTAGCCGAAAAATATAGTGTATTACCTTGTGATGGTATAGGCTTAATGCGTGAAGAATTCATTTGGACTACGTTTATTCATGAACACCCAATGCACTTAATCGAAACAGGTCGTCGTGATTTTGCTATCAATACCTTAGCCGAAGGTATGCGTAAAGTATGTGCAGCCCTAGCGCCTCGACAAGTTGTATTGCGTTTGAGTGACTTTAAATCTAGCGAATACCGTGATTTAAATGGTGGTGATAAATACGAACCAGAAGAGTCTAGTGCTTTATTGGGATTCCGTGGCGCTTCTCGATACTATGATGAACGCTATGCACCTGCATTTCTGTTAGAATTAGAAGCCATCAAAAAAGTACGCAATGAATTTGGTTTTAAAAACTTACAAGTTATGATTCCATTCTGCCGTACTGTGAAGGAAGCCGCAGAAGTCACTCGTATTATGGCAGAGCATGGCTTGCAACGTAATGCAGATTTTAAAATATGGTTGATGGCTGAAATTCCTGCCAATATTATCTTAGCGGATCAATTCAATCAATATGTAGATGGTTATTCTATCGGATCCAATGATTTAACTATGCTTGTATTAGGTTGTGACCGTGATAACGAAACTGTACAACATATTTATGATGAAAGAAACTTGGCTGTAAAACGTGCTATTAAACATTTAATTGAAACAGCACATAAAGATGGCAAAACAGTATCCATCTGTGGGCAAGCACCAAGTGTATATCCAGAGTTCTGTGAATTCTTAGTAAAACATGGTATTGATTCTATTTCTGTAAATCCAGATGCTGTGGTGTCTACGAAAAAAATGGTGGCTCAACTTGAACAACGCATCATGTTAGATACTTTGACAGGTAAAGGTCGTCAAAATACAGAAGCTTTAGATTGGTAATACATAAGGGGGCTCTGGAAAGAGCCTCCTTTTTCATAGAAAGGTAACAATATGAATCTTTCAAAACGACAAGAATCGATTGTACAAATTGTACAACAAGAGGGGCCTATCACTGGTAAAGCTATCGCTACAAAATTAGACTTAACGAGGTCTGCGTTGCGATCAGATTTAACGGTACTGACAATGATGGGTATTTTAGATGCACGGCCAAAGGTAGGGTATTACTATGTTGGTAAAGTGGCAAATAATCCCTTAGCGGCTGAGATTAATAGTTTTACTGTGGCACAAGTTATGTCAAGTGTGGTAGCAGTCAGTTCCACAGCATCTGTGTATGACACAATTGTTACCATGTTCACAGAAGATGTAGGAACTATCTTAATCTGCGATGATGGTATATTAAAAGGAGTGGTTTCTCGTAAAGATTTATTGCGTGCCTCTCTTGGTGGGTCTGATTTAAATACTATGCCTATTTCCATGATCATGACACCTACTAGTAAAGTCGTAGTGGCATATCCCGATATGCCTGTTGTGGAAGCAGTAGAACGGATGATTGATTTTGAAATCGATTGCGTACCGGTAGTAGATAAGGTATTATTAGAGACAAGTAAAGAATATCGTGTAGTAGGTCGTATTTCTAAAACCACAGTGACCCGTTTATTTTGGGACTGTGGAAAACGATAGGAGTAATTATGGCTAAAATTATTTATGCAATTTCTGACTCCCTAGGAGAAACAGCTGAATCAGTGGCACGTGCTACGGCAAGTCAATATGATAAGGAAACGATTGATATCGTTCGTGTGCCCTATATTAATGATGAATTACAAATAAATGAAGTGGTAAAAGAAGCTGCTACCGGCGGACATGTGATCTGTCATACCATTGTATCACCAGCATTGCGGTCTTATTTAGATACAGCTTGTAAAGCACAGGGTGTGCAAGCCGTAGATATTATGGGCCCTGTTATGGATGCAGTAGGAACTATGACAGATACAGAGCCTAGATTGGCACCTGGTATGATTCATAAATTAGACCAAGAATATTTCAAAAAGGTAGAGGCTATTGAATTTGCCGTGAAATACGACGATGGTAAAAATCCAAAAGGCTTTGAAAAAGCAGATATTGTCATTATTGGTATTTCTCGTACTAGTAAGACACCATTATCTATGTTCTTAGCCTATAAAAAAATAAAAGCAGCCAATTTACCATTGGTACCAGAAGTACCGTTACCAGAAGAATTGTTCCAAATTCCAGGGCGCAAGATTGTGGGGTTAATTATTGATCCTTTCAAATTGAACAATATTCGTGAAGAACGTCTTCGTACCATGGGACTACATGCGGACGCTAATTATGCGAATGTAAGCCGTATTGAAGAAGAGTTAAATTATGCAAAAACTGTGATGAGACGGTTGCATTGTCCAGTACTTGATGTAACTAATAAATCTATCGAAGAAACAGCTGGTATGGTGATGCAAATCATTCAAAAAAATCGTGTCATGGATACACGCTAAGCTAGGAGGTGTCATATGAGTATTCGTGAAATGCTAGAAGAACGAGAATATACTATGTTAAGTCCTTATGCGGCTAAAAGTAGAGAATCTGTAAGAGATCGTAAGGAAGAGCCTGATCCATATCGGACGGATTTTCAACGAGATCGAGATCGTATTTTACATAGCAAATGTTTCCGTCGATTAAAACATAAAACACAAGTATATATTGCTCCAGGGGACCATTATCGGACTCGTATGACACATACCTTAGAAGTGGGACAGATTGGACGTACCATTGCACGGGCGTTGCGGTTGAATGAAGATTTGACGGAGGCTATCGCTATGGGGCATGATGTGGGACATACACCATTTGGACATGTGGGGGAATACGCCCTTCGTGATATGGTAGGTCATTTCAATCATAATGAGCAAAGCTTGCGCATGGTGGAAAGTATAGAAAAGGATGGACAAGGTCTTAACCTAACAACTGCTGTTCGTGATGGTATTTTAGGGCATACAGGCTCTCATATGCCTCTTACCTTGGAAGGGCAGATTATACGCACTGCTGATCGTATCGCCTATTTGTGTCATGATTTTGATGATGCGTTGCGAGCACATATGCTCAGGGTGAATGATTTACCGAAAGAAGTGGTACAGGTCTTCGGAGATACCCATTCCAAAATGATTACTGCCATGGTCACAGATATGGTGACATCCTCTATGGATCAACCGGTGATTTCTATGTCAGAACGTGGTGTGGAAACTATGAATATTTTCCGTCGTTTTATGTTTGAACGTGTCTATCGGGCACCGTCGTTAATTCCAGATCGGAATAAAGGTGACTATGTGGTAAAACACTTATTTATGTACTATAAAGAACATCCCGAGGCGATTCGCCATGAAATCCATCATGACAATCCCATCACAGACCAAGATATTGTGGACTATGTGGCGGGTCTGACAGATAACTATGCGATAAAACTATTTACTGAGTATTATATTCCTAAAGTATGGGATAACTAATCTGCTTTCAAAGAAATGCTGCGCTAAGGCGTGGCATTTTTTGCTTGCAAATTTAGGTTATTCATACCCTAAACTCTTTAAAAATAAAAGTTTGGGGTATTCATGCCCTAAACTTTCTAAAAATGAAAGTTTGGGGTATATAGACATCATCGAATTGATGGGTTTCATAGTTTGACATTTGTTCTTATTTTAAGTAAACTAAAGAGTGGTACTGAGTAGTATACTTTGAGTTTTAATAGATATAAAAGAGAGTATGAAAGGAGGGCTATATTGGTTACCGTTAAGGAGAAAATTTTAGCAGCGGCGGCCATAATGATTGAAGAGCAAGGCATATCATTCCGCATGGATGATTTAGCAAAAGCATTGACTATTAGTAAACGTACGTTGTATGAACAATTTCGTTCTAAACATGAAATTGTAGAAACTATTTTAGTCCATGGGGCAGAAGACTTTTACAGACAGCATGAGAATATTGTGAACAATAAAAGTCTTACTGTAGAAGAAGTATTAAATAGGTATTTTAGAGTACGATCAAATTTGTATGCGGCTTTCAGTGGAGAATCTTTCATATAAATCTTCTTATATATACCGCAACTACAAGAAACGTTGAAAACTTTGTTCAAGAAAGATTGGGACTTACTTAAACACTATTTACTATACCAACAAGAGCAAGGAACTATTGCTCGCTATGTGGATGTTGATATTATCATTATGATGTTGCAAGGTGCTGTACGACGCATTGTGTTTGAAAGCTCCAATCATCATGAGGATATTTATAAATATATGCCAAAGGTTATTTCAGTTATATTACAGGGTATTACAAATAAGGGTGAAATGAATGAAAAAACAAGCGTATAATGGTTTAGTGGCAGCTAGCTTGGCAGCCCTTGTACTTGTATCTGGTTGTGGTGGACAAGCTCCGGGGCAAGGTCCAACGGAGGTTAACTCCTATAAAATCACAGCTACTGATACAAATGTACAAGAATCTTTCAATGGTACTGTATTGGCACAAAATTCTATTGTGATTCGAGCGAATGTATCCGGTCGAGTTGTTGAAAAATATGTAAAAGGGGGCGACACGGTAAAAGCCGGTCAAGCATTGTATCGTCTCGATGGACGTCAATACGAAGCGAACCTAGCTAGTGCACAAGCCAATGCAGCACGATCTAGCGCAGCGTACCAAAACTCTCAAGTCGATTTACAGCGCTATCAAACATTAGCAAATGAAGATGCCATTGCCCGCCAAACACTAGATACACAAGCTAGTGTGGCTGCACAAAATCGCGCAGCCTTAGAAGCTATGGAAGCACAAATCCGCTTAGCGGAAAATAATTTACAAGATACGGTTGTATATGCGCCATTTGATGGTACATTGGAAATGGATGATGTAGATTTAGGTACATTCGTTACAGCTGGACAAACAGCACTTGTCACATTGAACTCTACCGATCCAGTATATGTACAATTTAGTATGAGTGAAGCAGAGTACTTAGAATATAAAAAAGCACATCGTTCTGTAGATGGCGAAGTAGAATTGAAATTGTCCAATGGTGAGATTTATGGCACCTATGATGACAATCATAAAATTGTAAGTACTATTAAAGGTCATATTGTAGAAGCTGCGAAAAACTTGGATAATGGTACAGGTCAGTTGATTTTGAAAGCGGCCTTCCCGAACCCAAATCATATGTTGTTGCCAAATATGTATGCATCCGTTATTACTAGCGGTGAAACTATTCAAGGCGCTATCTTAGTGCCATCTCGTGCTTTATTACAAGTATTGGATAAAACATTTGTGATGGTCATCCGAGATGGTAAAGTAGAACAAGTGCCTGTCACAACAAGTGGTACCAGTGGTAAATACACCATCATTCGTCCTTCCAAAGATGGTAAAGGTTTAACAGTAGGCGATGAAATCGTTGTAGATGGCTTAACAAAAGCGAAAAATGGCGCAGAAGTAAAAGCAACTTTATTAAGCAAAGAAGATATTGAGAAAGGTAATTAGGGTGATATTGTGTCAAAATTCTTTATTAATCGCCCTATCTTTGCCATCGTAATCTCTATTATCATTACATTGCTAGGGTTGATTTCCTTATCAAAACTGCCGATCGACAGATATCCACAGATTTCTCCACCGCAAGTACAGGTACGTACTGCCTACATGGGGGCCAATGCTGAGGTTGTAAGCGAATCGGTAGCGGCAGTCATCGAAAAACAAATCGTTGGCGTCCAAAATATGGATTATATGCAATCCACGAGTACAGGGGATGGTTCCTATAACTTGACAGTTCAATTTGAGCAAGGAACTGATGCCGATATGGATACGGTAAACGTACAAAACCGTGTAGCCCGTGCCTTGGCATCCTTGCCATCCGAAGTACAAACGGTGGGCGTGACCACTACGAAATCTTCTGGTGATATGGCCATGGTATTCTCCTTGGTATCGCCAAATGGTAGTTATGATAGAACTTTCTTGAAAAACTATGCCACTAACTACATGATGGATGCCATCCAATCTGTGAATGGTGTGGGTACAGTGCAGGAGTTCGGTGCTGACTATGCTATGCGCATTTGGCTAGACCCTACAAAAATGTCTAAGTATGGCGTTACCATAACAGATGTAAGCAATGCGATTCGCAGTCAAAACAAACAGGCTGCAGCAGGTGCGTTAGGTTCCGATCCAATTGACAAAGATCAAGCTTTCAACACATCTGTGAAAGTACAAGGTCGTTTGGCTGAAATTTCAGAATTTGAAAATATCGTAATTAAAAAAGATAAAAAGAATAATTTATTGCATTTAAAAGATGTAGCTCGTGTTGAATTAGGGGCACAAAGTTATTCTGTAGAGCCTACAAGCTTCTCAAAAGAAACGGGCAATGATAAACCAGTAGCTGTATTTGCTGTTTCATTAACGAATGATGCGAATACATTAGAAACAATCAATGCTGTAAAAGAGGTTATTCACCAACAAGAAGAAGCATTCCCACCGGATATGCAAGCGAAGATTATTGTAGATAATACAAAATTCGTAAAAGCTTCTATGAAAGAAGTAGTAAAAACCTTTGCAGAAGCCTTGATTCTCGTAGCGATAATTGTGTACTTGTTCTTGCAAACATGGCAGTCTACAGTGATTCCAATGATTGCAGTGCCAGTATCTTTGATTGGTACTTTTGCGGCGTTCCAAGTAATGGGCTTTACTGTTAATACATTGACTTTGCTAGCCATGGTGTTAGCGATTGGCCTCGTCGTGGATGATGCCATCGTCGTAATCGAAGCTGTAGAATATGAAATGCGCTACAATGGGTTGAAACCAAAAGCGGCTACTGTGGCAGCCATGGAAAAAGTACAAGGCCCTGTTATTGGTATTGCCTTTGTATTGATTTCCGTATTCGTTCCAGTGGCCTTCATGGGTGGTTTAACGGGGGTATTGTATAAACAATTCGCTTTAACAGTAGCTATTTCTGTTATTAATTCTGCCTTTGTAGCATTGACATTGACGCCTGCATTGTGTGGTATTATGTTAAAACCACATAAGCCAAAAGAGACTACTAATATAGTGGGTCGTTTCTTGGAGTGGTTTAATGGATTCTTGGATCGAAGAATCGATCAGTATGGTATTCTTTTAGCTCGTTGGTCCAATCGTCTATGGGCCACATGGTTGGCATTGGCTATCTTCTTAGGTGCAGCTTTTGGTATGATGCGTATGGTGCCAAGTGGATTCGTACCTGCTGAAGATAGTGGCTATTTTCTGGTTGCGGTATCCTTGCCGCCAGGGGCTACTTCTAGCCGTACAAAAGATGTGTTAACTGATTTAGGTCACTTCTTGAATGAAGATAAAGATATGAATGGTACGATCACAGTGCCAGGTTTTGATGTCTTGTCAGGAACGGCACAAACTAGTGGTGGTGCCATCTTTACATCCTTAATTGATTGGGATGAAAGAACGCAACCAGATCAACAGCTTGGTTCGAAGATTAGAAATACTTTCATCCATGGTTCTAAGGACCCACGAGGAACGATTATTCCGTTGAATCCACCATCCCTCCCAGGTCTTGGTAAGACGGGTGGTTTCTCCATGTACCTCATCAATAAAGCGGGTCATAGTACAGAACAAATGAATGACGTAGTACAGCAATTTTTGGCAGAAGCTCAAAAACGTCCTGAATTCCGTAGTATTTATACTACATTCAATACATCTACACCATCCTATAATTTTGATGTGAATCGTGATAGAGCAGCTCGTGATGGTGTAGCAGTAACCGATATTTATACAGCCTTACAAGGATATTATGGTGGTATGCAGTTAAATGATTTTACTAAGTTTGGTAAAAACTATAAAGTTATGTTGCAAGCGGATAATCAGTTCCGTACCGATCCTAGTATGAATCATCTGTTGACTGTTCGTAATGCAGTAGGTCAAATGGTGCCTGTAGATACGTATATTACACCACAAAAAACAACATCTGCTTTTGTGGTAACACGATATAACAACTTCCCAGCAGTGAGCATTGGTGGTAATACCAACCAAGGTGTCAGCTCTGGGGATGCTATCAAAGCATTAGAAACAGTGGCAAAAGATACGTTACCACAAGGATATACCTATGATTGGGGTGGACAAACTCGTGAGGAAATCAAAGCTGGATCTCAAGTGTTGATTATCTTCGGATTTGGTATCGTCTTTGTATTCCTTGTATTGGCGGCATTGTATGAATCTTGGAAAGTGCCATTTGCAGTATTATTATCTGTTCCAACAGGTATCTTCGGTGCTGTTCTTGGTCCATGGTTATTCAATATGATTGGTGCCATGATGAAATCTACACATTTCTTTGCCTTAGATATTTACTTCCAAATCGGCTTGCTTACCTTGGTGGGCTTGGCAGCGAAGAATGCAATCTTAATCATCGAGTATGCTAAGATTCGTGTCGATGAAAGAGGAATGAACTATGTAGATGCTGCTATTGAAGCTGCGAAGATTCGTTTACGTCCTATTTTGATGACATCCTTAGCATTTATCATTGGATGTTTGCCATTGATGTTGGCAAGTGGTGCCGGTGCTGGTGCCCGTGCATCCTTGGGTGTGACCGTAGTATTTGGTATGATTACAGCGACATTCTTTGGGGTGGCAATCATTCCTATGTTGTTCATCATTATAGAAAAACTAGGCTTTAAACGTCACTTGTGAGTTTATGCATCCTTGTGGCGGTCTTAATTGAATATGATAAAAAGGGAAGAGCACGGCATACTCCTCACAAACGGTATTTCATAATGTTTGTTCGGAGCACGCCGTGCTCTTCCTATGTTTGTGTAATTTTGTCAGTAAAGACCGCCACAAAGGCTGCTACACCTAACTGCGTTCCTCAGAGTATAGTTAGAGCACGGCATATTCCTACCCGAACTAATACAGTGGTTAGGTTTGCTCCGGAACATGTCGTGCTCTTCTTGTATTTGTGTTATTTAGTTAGTAAGGGCGCCACGAAGGCTGCTACACCTAACTGCCTTCCTTATATTAAAAATATAAACGATTTGTCAAAATTTATGATATAATGAAAATGTAGAAAAGTCATTAACGTGTTGTTAGGCTCATCTCTTCCTACTATGGGAGGAGGTGATTTCTATGAAGTTTTTGAAAAGATTATCTTTATTGGTAAAATTTTTGAAATTAATTATAGATATTTATCGTTTCTTTAACTAGAAATGACAAAGCCTAACGTAAATGATAAGTGTTCGTACCACTTATACACGTTAGGCGAGTCAAATTTTCCAACATTTGAGAGGAGTCTAACGCTTGCACACGTTAATGGCTCTTCTTTTTTATATGTAAAGTATACCATACATTACAAAAAAATACTACTTTTTCCTAGGTCTATCTGCGTTTTCTAGTATTTTATTATGTGGGAGAGGTTTGTTTTTTATGATATAATGAAAGAATAGCCGATGAACTAGTTTCATTCGATGAGTGAGGTACAAATGAAAGTTATTATTTCAACGTTGAATTCAAAATACATACATTCTTCCTTGGCGTTGCGCTATTTGCAGGCTTATGGAAGAACAAAAGACGAGGCATATGATATAGTGGAGTATACTATTAATATGCCTATTTTAGATATCTTAAACAATGTGACTACGTTAGATGCAGATGTGTTAGGTTTTGCTTGTTATATCTGGAATATCGATATGACATTGCATCTGTGTTCTATGATCAAAGCGGTATGTCCTAACACAAAAATTATATTAGGTGGTCCTGAGGTAAGTTATACGGCGCGGGAACTATTAGAAGAGCATCCGTATATTGATTATATTGTGCAAGGGGAAGCTGAGGAGGCTTTCACTTCTTTTGTGAAAGCGATTCGTACAGGTCAATCTCCAGTAAGTCCTGTTATACCTGGTATCTTAGGTAGGGAACAGGGTCATATTCAAGGGTCTGAAGAAGCTGTAGAAGTGAAGGACCTAAGCACGATACCATTTCCGTACACGGAAGAAGATATGCTTACTTTGGGAAATAAAATCGTCTATTATGAATCTTCTAGAGGGTGTCCGTTTAGCTGCCAGTATTGTTTATCTGGAAATCGCAATACTGTACGGTTCTTTCCACTAGAGCGGGTATTACAAGAGCTAGCTTGGTTTGTAGATCACAATGTAAAACAGGTGAAGTTTGTGGATCGTACGTTCAATTGTGCGCCTCACCATCATATTCCTTTAATGGAGTGGATGCGTAATTATGGAGGCAATACAAACTTTCATTTGGAAATGGAATCCATTTTGATGACTGAAAAAGAAGTGGAGATTTTAAGTTCTACTCGACATGGTCAAATACAGATTGAGGTAGGCGTTCAAAGTACGCACGATAAAACATTAGAGGCTATCCATCGTCGTAATGATTGGGGTCGTATTCAGTGCGTCATCCCTCCGATTATCAAAGCAGGGCGCACCCATGTGCATATGGATTTAATTGTGGGTTTACCCTATGAAAGTAAAACTATTTTTGAAACATCTTTCAATGATTTGTTCAGTTTACAACCTCATGCATTGCAGATTGGCTTTTTAAAATTATTGAAAGGATCTGGCGTGCGTTCTATGGCAGAATACAAGTACATTGCCAATCCGAAAGCACCTTACGAAGTATTACAAACCCATGTCTTGCCTTACGATGATGTGCGGATGTTGAAACATTTTGAAGATGTATTTGAACGTTTTTACAATAGCGAACGGTATCGAACCGTTTTTGGATATATTAGCAAAAGCTTAATCCAAGAGGGGTCTGCCTTTGCCTATTTTGAAGAGATGACTAAGTTATGGTTAGAAAAAGGGAATGAAGATAGAAAGCTAAATGATGCTGATCAAATTTCTTTTCTGTATGAGTTCTTTACCTTGAAAGGGGACCGAGTAGCCTGTGACTTACTGCGCTATGATGTGTTAACTTCTTTCAAGGGTAAAATTCGTGATGAACGATTTGGTTTATCTAAAGATAGAAAACAAGAAATGCAGGATGCCGAGGTATTCTGGCGTGAGGAAGAATTGGTGAGACGATACATTCCCAACTATTCTTTCGTAGAATGGCGAAGAATCCGACAAGATTACCATACTATCGTAGTCTGTGGGGACTCATTGCCGTATTTAGGGATTCCAAGAGGTTCCTATGGTACTGCAGAAGTTGAACCATTCAAAAATGAGAGTTATGATTGTTCTACTATAAGTTCTGTACATAGTGCTGAGGAATGCTATATACAAGAAATAAGTGCAGTTAAACCAAGTAAGATACATGAGGTTAAGACTAACAATGTTATAGCAGATAATAGATATACTATTATCATTGATGTAAAAGGTGAGACGAAACCATTTATACGCCCTCAACAATGTGGAGGCAGTGCTCTAAATAATCGTGAACATATTGCTAGTCCAAGTATTAGAGAGGAGGTGTGATATGAGTGATACAACAAAACCAAAGCGGTATCGTATGATATCCGCGTTTTATAAAGAACGATATGGAGAAAAAGCCTATAAAATTCCCGTGGCGCTACCTTTGACATGTCCTAATCGTGATGGATCTGCCGGTGTAGGTGGATGTACCTTTTGTGGTGAAATTGGAGCAGGCTATGAAAATCGACCGGCTTCTATGACGGTAAAACAGCAAATTGATGAGACCGTGGTACATATTGCGAAAAAGTATAAGGCCTATAAATATATACCGTACTTTCAGAATTTTAGTAACACCTATTTACCACCAGAGAACTTTCGTCAGTATGTGGAGGAATCTTGCTTAGAACACGTAGTAGGTATTGCCATTGCCACACGCCCAGACTGCGTACATGATGCATATTTAGATATCTTGAAAGAAATACAATGCAAATACGGCGTCGATATCTATGTAGAACTTGGATTGCAATCGGTGAACTATCACACATTGCAAAAAGTGAATCGAGGACATACGATGGCGGAGTTTATCGATGCTGTACTGCGCATTAAGCGCTATGGATTTGAAGTGTGTACTCATATGATACTGAACCTTCCGTGGGACACCATGGACGATGTCATTGAAGGAGCGAAAACTTTATCAGCTTTACAAGTAGACCAAGTGAAGCTCCATGCATTATACTTAGTAAAGAATACGATAATGGCGCGAGATTATGAGGCTGGTGAGTTCAGCTTAATCAGCGCCGAAGAATATGCCCGACGAGTGGTGGAATTTTTGCGCTACTTAGATCCTAAGATTGTTTTACAAAGATTGGTAGGACGTGCGCCAGAGGATAATACAATTTTTACGAATTGGTCTATGGGATGGTGGCGTGTACAAGATTTGATTGATCAAATTATGGAAGACGAAGATATTTCTCAAGGCAGTGCGTATAACTATTTACATGGTGCTGCGGTACAAAAGTTTCTGTGAAAGGGAGCATATGGCTAATCAGAGATTTACCATACCTACCTATGATATGGTAGGACCTATTGTGGGACCTCAAGGGTCTCACATAAAAGTACTGGAAGAATTAGTAGCAGTGGATATATTACATCGAGATACAATGATAGATGTGACAGGTTCGGAAGAAGATGTACAGGTGGCTATAGAAGTCCTTGATGTATTGCTATATTTATTTAAAAATCACATTAAGATTACGGACCATCATGTGCGAACCACTGCTAATATGATTTTGAAAGGTGAAAAAGAGACTCTTTTTAAGCTTTATGAAGATACTATCAATGTGACTATAAAGGGAAATCCTATTATTCCTAAAACAGTGGGTCAAAAACAGTATGTAGATAGTATCCGTCGCAATACCATAACTTTTGGTATTGGTCCTGCAGGTACGGGCAAGACCTATTTAGCAGTGGCATTAGGTGCATTTTACCTGAAAAATCGTGAAGTAGACCGTATAATATTGACGAGACCTGCTGTAGAGGCAGGGGAAAAGTTAGGGTATTTGCCGGGTGATTTACAAGAAAAAGTAGATCCTTATTTGCGCCCTCTTTATGATTCCTTACACGATATGTTCGGTGTAGAGCGTGTGCAGAAAATGCTTTTACAAGGGACCATCGAAGTAGCTCCTTTAGCATATATGCGGGGACGTACCCTAGAGAGATCCTTTGTCATCCTTGATGAAGGGCAAAATACGACGCCAGAACAGATGAAAATGTTTTTGACGCGCTTGGGATATCAATCTAAAATGGTGGTCAATGGAGACCCTACACAAATCGACTTACCGCCGAAAATGACATCTGGTTTGATTGAGGCAGAACAAGTGTTACAACGCATCAAAGGGATTCGATCTATTTATTTCTCTGACCAAGATGTGGTGCGTCATGATTTGGTAGGTCGTATTGTGAAAGCTTATGAAGAGTATCAACTTTCAGAGAAAGGGAAACAATCATGATTGTAAGTATTTCCTATGATGAAGGGATAGAACAGAATAGCACTTACGAAGAGGTTATTCAGCGGTGCTGTAATGAGGTAGCTCGTGTCTATGGGTTACATGAAGCAGATGAATATAGTGTACTCCTTTGCAATAATGGAAAAATTCAAGAGTTAAACCGTGAATATCGTGACAAGGATATGCCTACGGATGTATTATCTTTTGCTCTTAATGAGGGAGATATGACTTATACGGAAGAAGAGGGGCAATTACTAGGAGATATTGTAATATCCTTAGAGAGAGCAGCCGAGCAAGCGAAAGAGTATAATCATGATTTTATTCGTGAACTTGCCTATTTAACTGTCCATAGCTGTTTACATATTTTAGGGTATGACCATATGACAGAGGACGATAAAAAAGAAATGCGCACAGAAGAAGAATTTGTGCTTGGTAATTTAGGTTATGTACGAGAGGATATGCCATATAATGAATAGTGGAAAAGGATTTAAATCAGGCTTTGTAGCCGTTGTAGGACGCCCTAATGTAGGAAAGTCTACCTTAATCAATGCCTTAATTGATGATAAAATTGTTATCGTTTCAGATAAAGCACAAACGACACGAAATCGTATTGTTTGTGTCTATACAGATGAAAAGAAACAAATTGTATTCATGGATACACCAGGGATTCATAAGCCAAAACATAAATTAGGCGAATTTATGGTGGACCAAGCCGTAGATTCTTTGCGTGAAGTAGAGGCTGTTTTATTTGTGGTGGCAGCTAATGAAAAACGTGGTCCTGGTGACAATTTTGTCATCGAGCAGTTAAAAAAGGTCAATGTACCAGTATTCCTAATTGTGAATAAAATTGATACTATGGAAAAGCAAGACTTGTTAGAAGCTATTGTGTCCTATGAAAATAGCTATCCTTTTGAGGCTGTGGTACCGATTTCTGCGAAGGAAAAAGATAATATTGAAGAAGTGGTTAATTTGTTGGAAAAACATTTACCAGAAGGTCCAAAATACTTCCCAGATGATATGATTACTGACCAACCAGAGCGGTTGATTATCTCTGATATTGTACGTGAAAAAATTCTATTACAAACCCATGATGAAATCCCTCATGCTATCGCTGTAGATGTGGATGAAATGAAAACGAGAGAGGATGGCACCACCTATGTACGCGCGACTATCTATGTGGAACGAGATTCCCAAAAAGGGATCATTATCGGCAAACAAGGTGCTATGTTGAAAACCATTGGTAGACAAGCTCGTGGTGATGTAGAACGTTTATTGGCTACAAAAGTATTTTTAGATTTATGGGTGAAAGTGAAAAAAGACTGGCGCAATAAATCTGGTATGTTGTCTGAATTAGGATACCGGAATTAATACTGATATAATACATCTGGTATATTGTCTGAGCTTGGATGCCGGAAGTAATGCGTAAGCCAGTTCTTTTATGGAACATCTATAAACTTTTAAGGCTCTTAGTGTACAATACATTACGTATAAAAAAGCACATGCCTCGAGATAGTGTATGCTAGCACTAACAGAGTATGTATAGAAAGGAATGATTGTTATCGATACCCCCGTCACGGGTGGCATGGTTTTATTTGCCATCTTTTGTATTTTAATTATTAGTGTATTTGTGATTAGTAAATTTTCTTTTGCTCGTCTTCGAGAAGAACATCTAGAAGATATGGATACATTGAGCGAGAGCAAAAAAGACGAATTACGTGAATTATACAAACGACCTGAACGGTTTATGAATACATCCACCTTCTTTATTCTCTTCTTTATTGTCGTCTTAGCTGTTTATGTAGGACGCTATTTAGAAGAGGGGGCTGATGTGGTATTACATCATTTAGGAGTTTATGATGTTATATATGCCATTGTAGTGGAATGGATTGTACTAGCATTATTTGTAGTAGTGGTGCTAATATTCGGGGAAATTATTCCCAAAGGGCTAGCATTATCCTTTCCTGAACGATATGTGGGAACTACAGTGACTATCGTTCGGTTAGCTGGAAACATTGCAATTCCTTTTGTATATCTTGCAGAACGGATTGGCAATACGATATTGAAAGCGTTCAAAGCTCCCTATCGTACAGAAATTGACCTAGTGCACACAGAAGAAGAAATCCGAGCCTTGGTCAGCCGTAGTCATCAACAAGGTGAAATTGACCATATGGAAGGCGAGCTTATCGACAATGTATTCGACTTTGTAGACCGTATTGCGAAAGAAGTTATGATTCCTCGGCAAGATGTAGTGTGCGTCTATACTCAAGATAGCTTTGAGGAGACTATGCATATCGTATCTTCTACAAGCCACACGAGATATCCACTGTGTTTAGAGGATAAGGATCATATCATTGGTCTTGTCCACATTAAAGACCTCATGGAGCGCCGTGAAGAAGCAAGTAAAGATTTACGTTCCATACGTCGTAATATTCTTGTCATTCCAGAAGTGATGAAATTATCTGTTCTATTACAGCACATGCGGACACGTCGTATTTATCAGGCTGTTGTGGTGGATGAATACGGTGGTATGGTAGGCTTAGTCGGTTTGGAGGATATTTTAGAAGAATTGGTCGGAGATATTCAAGACGAACACGAACGTGATTTACCGGCTATTGTAGAAAATCCAAATGGTACCTACAATTTTGCCGGAAAAGTCTTAGTGGATGAGGTGGAAGATCTGTTAGATATTTCCTTCGGTGATGTGGATGAAGATACTATCGGTGGTGTTATCTTCGGTATCTTAGAAAGAACACCAGCCGTTGGTGATGTCATTACTGTAGATGGATATGCTTTCACGGTGACAGAAATGCAAGGCTATCGTATTGAACGTGTCTATGCCGTGCCAGTACCGACTGATGCTGAAGACGCTGAGGAAACAAAATAATTAGCATTTCTTGTAAAAGTGCAATTGAAGTTGATGTATATGTAAACATATCTTTAAAGTAATCTAAGAATAGTATGCAAATATCTTAGGTTATAGAATAAATGTTAATAGCATTGGGGTATCCTGTGTGGAGAGGATATATAGATGAAAGCAAATACGTTTACTAGTGAAGCCATCGTGCTGTGGCGTAAAAAACGAAAATACTATAGTATCTATGCGTTCCTCACAAAGTTAGAAGGCATTATACTTTGCTCTGTGCCTCATAAGCGTAAAGCTAACTATAAAGAAGCGGCTTATTTGCAACCTTTAAGCCGTTTATATTTGACAGTAGCTCCTAATGGAGATATGTACGATATTAACCAGATAGATGGAATTTCTATACGTGATTATGAAAGCTTAGAAGATATTTCCTATGCTACTTTTAGCGGTGAATTGGTGAGTGCCTTATTTGAAAAAGGTAAATTAGACCGCGGTGTTTATACGAACATGAGTCGATTTTTGCAAGCCATACAAGATAAACCAGTTCGATTAGGATCTATTGTATTAGGTTGGCATATGTTAAGTATTGCGGGGTTTGTTCCACAAGGACAGCATTGTGAAGATCCCCAGGCAATGGCAAGTCTTTGTGATGAAATCTATGAAACCTGTCAATATGTAGTGAATCGAGAGCTACAACAAGGGATAGCAATGCTTTTGAACTATGATTGGATTCCTACGAAGCCGTTACGTCTTAATGCGAATCAATGGGAACAATTAGAAATTCTTTTACGAAAGATTTTGACTTATCAACTAGGATATACATTGCATAGTATAGAGTTTTTAGAGGCAATGATATAAACAATAAAAACGCGGTCATATGACCGCGTTTTGTTGTTAATACAAAATCATGGGATATATTAACTTTTACTTAATTTGCTAATAATATACGCCGTAGCAATGGTTGCCAATGATGTTCCTACGATGGTAGACAAACTAGCTCCTAAGAATGGGTTGCTATCGAGGAAACGATGGTACATAACGGTACCAGATGCCCAGCAAATGATGTATAGTGTTGGACCATGGTCAAGGCGTGGACAATGACGTAAGAAGAAATAATGAGTTAATAAAATAGCAATCATAGGAGCAAATACAGATCCGATGGTATATAAGAATTGGATGATATTATCCATGGGATAGATGGATGCACCGATGGTGCCGATGATGGTAACAATGATACCGATGGTACGACCAGAGTATTTAGATTGCAAACTTTCAGAGGAAATACCAGCAGATAGGGCATCCATAAAAGTAGTTGTGACAGTAGAGAATACGATGATAATTAACCCACCAAATCCTAAACCAGCATGAAGAAGAACCTTTGCAATGTTGCTTTCATTTGTATAGAGAGCAGCAGCAAGGCCTAACACATACATGACAGAACTAGTTACACCATACATAATGGCACTAGCCGCAGTACCTGCTACAGGGTTCTTGGATAATCGAGTGTAATCGCTGATT
>UQVF01000014.1 GCA_900544365.1 uncultured Veillonella sp.
GAACCCTCTTTTAAAGCTAGGCAGTTATTTTTCCAACAAAAACTTTACACCGTCAAAAACAAGGTTTATATTGACAGAATTAGGGTTTATACATATAATTACTATGTTATGGTATACGAAAAAATAAACCTATCATGAGGAGGTGTTGTTGTAATGAAACGTACTTACCAACCAAATACACTTTGGAGAAAACGTACTCATGGTTTCCGTGAACGTATGAAAACCATCGGTGGCCGTCTAGTATTAAAACGTCGACGCGCTAAAGGCAGAAAACGCTTATCTGCATAATCAAATATACAGCAAGAGAACTTGGCCGCATAGCCAAGTTTTTCTGTATGTACGGTATTAAAGGATAACTATGAATAGTTTAACAAAAGATAGAAGAATACGGAAAAACAATGAATATCAATTAGTGTATAAACACGGTCGCTATGAAGTGGGACGTCTTTGTGTAGTCTATCATATGCCGGTAGCAAAGCAAAAAAGTAAAATTGGTTTTGTCACAGGTAAAAAGGTAGGTGGCGCAGTACAGCGCAATAGAGCACGACGTTTGATGAAAGAAGTGTATCGTTTGCATCAACATGAATTACGCGAAGGTCATCATATCGTAGTAGTCGGTCGAGGGTACTTAGCCAATGCTACCTACGAGCAGGCAGAGCGTGAGATGATGCGTCTATTCAAAAAATGTAAATTACTAAAGGATAGAAACTAATGGGTATTAGTAAACTTGTAAATTACTTGTTAATTGGATTAGTTCAGTTCTATCGATATGCTCTATCTCCTTTAAAGCCAAGTACTTGTCGTTTTTATCCCACCTGTTCGATGTATATGTTGCAAGCATTGCGACGGTATGGACCTTTAAAAGGTAGCTATTTAGGCATCAAACGGATTTTGAAATGCCATCCCTTTCACAAGGGTGGATACGATCCGTTGCCATAGCACAGTTTTGGAAATACCTGAGTGCCTGTATGGATGAAATATAGACCATACCATAACGTATATGGGTACACAAAGGTTATACTGCAGAGAACAAGAAAAGGAGTAGGCATGGAAATCTTTCAATATTTAGTAGATTTTATGAGAAGCCTTGTGGAATATTCGTTTTTGGGCACAAAAGCGATGGGCTTCCCGAGCTATGGTATCGCGATTATTTTGCTTACCATTGTTATTAAACTTATATTAGCACCGTTGACACAAAAACAAGTGCAGTCTATGAAAGGCATGGCTGATTTACAACCAAAAATGAAAGCCATCCAAGACAAATATAAGGACAATCCACAAAAAGCACAGCAAGAAATTATGAAAATGTACAAAGACTTAGGCATCAACCCATTAGCTGGTTGTTTACCACTTCTTGTGCAAATGCCATTCTTGATTGCTATATTCTATGCATTGCAAGGATATCCATATGATCCTCAATATGCGCAATTCTTATGGTTACCAAATTTGAGTGATCCAGATCCAATCTATGTATTACCAGTGTTATCTGCCTTGTCTACTTACATCATGAGTAAACAAACATCTGCTAGCGGTGGTAATAATCAACAAGCGAAGATTATGAACATCTTTATGCCACTATTCATTGGCTATATCAGTTTAAACTTTGCTAGTGGATTGGTAATTTACTGGGTAGTTTCAAATCTATTCCAATTAGCACAACAAACATTAATTTATCGTAATAACAAATAGGAGGCTAGGCATGGATTACATTGAAGTGTCAGCAAAAACGATTGAAGAGGCAACTTCACAAGCAACAGCGCAAATTGAATCTCAAGGTCGAGTTGTTACGTCTGTGAAAGTGTTAGAAGAGCCGTCAAAAGGCTTTTTAGGCTTTGGCAAAAAAAATGCTCTTGTTCGCGTATACTTTGAAGAAGGAACAGCAGAACATACTGCTGTTGTAGAAGAAGTAGTATCCGTTGTAAAAACTGTTACAGAAACAGCAGTAGATACTGTGGAAACAGATAATACTGAAATTCCTGTGGTAGTAGAAGATGGTATTACAAAAGCAGAACAAGATTTCATTGCCGATACAGGTAAAGAATTTTTATTAGGCATGTTTGGAAAGATGGGTTTATCTGTACAAATTGAAAAATTGACTACAAAAGATAAAATCACATTCCAAGTACATGGGGAAGATTTAGGTATTTTGATTGGTAAACATGGTCAAACATTAGATGCCATCCAATACTTAACAAACCTTGTGGCTAATAAGGAAGTTCACCGTCGTTGCCAAATTGTTGTGGACGTGGAAAATTATCGTTCCCGTCGTGAAGAAACGTTAATTCAATTGGCACATCGCTTAGGCGCTAAAGTACGACGTACACGTCAAAAAATTGCCTTAGAACCAATGAATGCTTTCGAGCGAAAAATCATTCACGTAGCATTGCAAAACGAAAAACATATCAAAACAGATAGCGAAGGACAAGAACCATATCGTCATATTGTGATTTATTACAAACGATAGACTTCTACTATATATCATCAACTTTTATATTGATGTATATGCATATCTGTAGAGATGACAATAGATGATTTGTGGCATATAGTAACAGATTATCTATAACTATGAAGAGGGCCCTTCGGGGTCCTTTTTCTTAGAAATATAGAAAAAAGCTATGAGTTGAATATATAAAATCAACTCATAGCTTTTTTAGTTTAAGGGGCTGTTTTGTTACAGCCCCTTTTTATATGGTGTATATATTAAAAAGAAATAATATAGTTATTAGGTTTTATATAGCTATTTAGTGGTTCAGTTATATCCACGGTTATTAATTTCCCATAGGGTGATACTGATATTGTCAAGATCAGTTCCTACTGTCTACAGACTCTTTACGGCTCGATGGGGAAATAATCCGCAGGGACGGGGGCAAGGATGCCAACAAAGACAAAGTCCTTCGTGCCTGTATTTTTCATCCCGTGGCACATGCCCTTCGCTGAGACGATGACATCGCCCTTCGCGATGGGGTGCTCCTCTCCGGGGGTAGGGTAAAAGACGCCCTCTCCCTCAATGCAAATCCATATATCATCTGCATTGGCGTGACCGTGCGGCTGAATCGTCTGCCCAGGCTTTATGACCCAGACGACACCGCTCGTTGACTCCGTGCTGTAGATTGGCGTGCGCGTTGCGACATTGCCCGCCTTTGCCACATTTGCCACGCGAAAACGTCGCGTTGCAAAATCGTTTGTGATTTCATTTACCATGATGTTTGCTCCTTTCAAAAATTCGTATTTTATATCGTTTTAGGGTGCTCAGTTAAAGTAATCATCGTCATATCCTTCGCTATTCAACTTCATTTTACAACAAACCAATCCTTATGACAACAATGGGATTTGATATTGTCAAGATCAGTTGACAAATTTTCTTTAGAAGAATACAAATGCTGTAACTCTTTATAGTCTAATTCCTTCAATACAGTATCGAGTAACCGCATAGGAGCTGTTTCTTTTATCATCAACATGCCATAATCCAATGGTAAAACTAGTTGGCGAGGCATTACTAGTTTAGTATAATTAAATTCATTGGTATATTATTTCTTCACATAAAAGGTGGCTTTCCCTTTTCCGTGTCGTTCAATGTACTTTTCTTCTACTAATTGTTTCAACATATTTTCTATGGTGGATTTACTTAGGATTGGAACTGCATTCAATACTTTGAATCTTTGCAATTTCCACTAGTGTATTTAGCACAGCAGGCTTTTGTTGTATAAATAGTTCCTGTTTTCCTTTGTGTTCATGGATCTGTACTAATAAATTAATAATTTCACTATCCCATAGAGTATTTTCATAGAGTGAATAATTAAAGGTTTTCATTCGCCTACTCCTTTCTGTATTCGCCTAATTATACCATATTTTTAGGCGATTTAATATTATAATAGGCGAATCAATAGCAAATTCTAGTAACTTTCAATACAACTCATATTGCACGATAGAATCGTTAAGCAAACAAAAAAAGCACGGCATAAACCGTGCTCTTTTTTATAAGATTTAATTATACATTCATGTTAGCTGCTTTACGAACATAGAACCAGTAACATACGAATACTGTTACGATGTTGAAAGCAAGTAATACTGCGAATGCTGGATGGATGCTTCCGAATGTTGTGTACACATAGCCAAAGATTTTTGGTGTAATGAAGGCACCGTACGCAGCAACTGCCCCTACGAAACCAGCAATTAAGGAAGATTGTAATCCATCTGTGAAAATGTGAGGAATCATACGGAATGTAGAACCTGTTACTAAACCGCATGATACGAACATCAATACAGTCATGCCAAAGAAAAAGTCGAAGTTATGCATATCTACGCCTACCGCGATTAATACAGTAGTGATACATAAACCAATCAATCCGACGAAAGTAATTTTTGTACCGCTGTTAATTTTATCAGCTAGCCAACCACCTACTGGACGAAGGCTGGCAGATACTAGTGGTCCTACGAATGCGATGTGAGCAAATGGAATTTCAGGGAATTCTTTATTTACTAATAACCCAAGTGCGGCTGCATATCCGGAGAAGGCACCGAAGGCACATGTATATAACAATGTCATAGCCCATGTGTGTTTGTTGCTAAAAATTTGAGCCAGCGCTTTAGGATTTGGTTTTGCCATTGGCAAGTTATCCATGTAACGAGTCATGCAAGCTAAGATAATAATCAATGGAACAATCCACATGAAAGCTGCATTGGCTAAGTATACAGCGTTACCTTTAATCATAGCAGGTGTGACACCGAAGATATTACCTAATGTAGCAGAACCCATTGCGAATGGAGCTAAGAAATAGATAACGGAAATACCAAGGTTACCGATACCACCATTGATACCAAGAGCGGTCCCTTTTTCAGCTTTAGGGAAGAAGTTACCGATGTTCGCCATGGAGGAGGAGAAGTTACCGCCGGCTAAGCCGATCAAAGCTGTTAAAATCATAAATGTTTCATAGGTTGTTGATGTATCTTGTACAGCATACCCTAACCATACTACAGGTACTAATAAGATGATTGTAGAAATGAAAGTCCAGTTTCTACCACCTATTAAAGCTGGCATGTAAGTATAAATAAAACGGAATGTAGCACCTACTAAACCTGGGAAGGCAGCCAGTGTAAATAACTGTTCTGTTGTGAAATGGAATCCAGCTCCATTTAATTGTGCTGCGATGGTTGACCATAAATACCATACGCAAAATGATAACGTTAATGCAATGGTAGAAACTACCAAGTTTTGTTTAGCAATTTTTTTGCCAAACTTTTCCCAAAATTCGGGATTTTCTGGTTGCCAGTTCGCAATAATTTCTTTGCGGCTCGCACCCACTTGAGGCATTTTCATCTCTGACATGAGAACACTCCTTTAATCCTTTCAACGTACAACTTGTGATACTTTTTGTATCACAGTAAATCGAAGACACAAACTTAGTATAAAAAAATATTGACTTATGCCATACTTTCATTATAATATGTGCCTAAAATCACACACTTATTATATAAGATATAATATAATGTGAATGTGATAAAAAGCACAACTTATATAATTATTAATAAGTTATAATAGTACCATACGCAAAATTTAAAATGTAATTGAGAAATTGATATAGCTAAGTTTATATCAACTTCATAAGTATGGGATGTTACTGAAAGATGTATGGTGACAGTATGGAACAGGAGTTAATCAATCAATTGCTAGCATTGCCAGGTGAAGTAATTCATCTGAAAAAAGGAGAATTTTTATTTCACGAAGGCGATAAGGCAGAACATTTTTATATCGTTCAGAGAGGGCGCCTCAGTATTAAGAAATTTGAATCCACAGGACATATTTTTGCATTACGATTAGTAGGTAAGAATAATGTGCTTGGGGAAATTCCTTTGTATGAGACGAATACGAGATCGTATGTATTTAATGCCATTGCAAGAGAAGATTGCTCAGTCTATTGTATACGTTACGATGTATTAGAACCTGCCATTGCTAAGGATCATTCCTTAGCCATTGCGATGATGAAGATTTATACGCTTCATATGCGTCGACAACAAGCTAAGTATAGAGACTTATTATTATACGGTAAGAAAGGTGCATTTTATTCTACATTATTGCGTTTAGCTAATAGTTATGGTGTTAAGCGGGATGACGGTATTTATATCGACATTGCATTAAGCAACCAAGAGTTAGCTGAATTTACTGCCACATCACGGGAAGGTTTAAACCGCATGCTAAGTGAGTTACGAAAGTTAGGCTATGTAGCCTATGATAAACACCATCTGGTAATCTGTGACTTTGATGCATTAATCGATTTGCTAGATTTAGATATAGAAACTATCGATCCTAATATTAGCAATATCGAATGATTAAGGTTATCCCCCCTTGCTGTGAGCACTACGAAGGCAAGGGTTTTTTGTATTTTTAAGGAGGACATGAGATGAGTCTTTTATCTCAAAAATTTAAGTTTCTTCGCAAGAAGGACGTATCTCCAACAGGCCATCAAATCACAGAAGAAGGTGGTCGTGAATGGGAAAATTTTTATCGTGACCGTTGGTCCTACGATAAAGTAGTCCGCACCACACATGGCGTAAACTGTACTGGTTCTTGTAGCTGGAATATTTACGTAAAAAATGGTGTTGTAGCGTGGGAAAATCAAGCAACTGATTATCCTAAAACACCAGATGATATGCCAGATTACGAACCACGTGGATGCCCTCGAGGATCTACTTTCTCTTGGTATTTATACAGCCCACTACGCGTAAAATATCCATATGTACGTGGTGAATTGATCGAGCTTTGGAGAGAAGCGAAGAAAACTGCTAAAAATCCTATCGAAGCATGGAAATCTATTGTAGAAGATCCTGAAAAAGCAAAACGTTATAAATCTGCTCGTGGTATGGGTGGCTTTGTACGTTCTACTTGGGATGAATCTACAGAAATCGTAGCAGCTTCCTTATTATATACAGCAAAAACATATGGTCCAGACCGCAACGCAGGATTCTCTGTAATTCCAGCTATGTCCATGTTGTCATATGCAGGTGGTGCGCGTTTCTTGAACCTTATGGGTGGTACTCCACTTTCCTTCTATGACTGGTATGCTGATTTGCCGCCATCAAGCCCACAAGTTTGGGGTGAACAAACTGATACACCAGAATCTGGTGACTGGTACAATGCAGGTTACATCATTACATGGGGTTCCAATGTACCATTGACTCGTACACCGGATGCTCACTTCTTGGCAGAAGTACGTTATAAAGGTACAAAAGTAGTCTCTGTATCTCCTGACTATGCAGAATCTACTACATTCTCCGATACTTGGTTGAATGTAAAAGCAGGTACAGATGCAGCGATGGCAATGGCAATGGGTCATGTCATTCTGAAAGAATACTATGTAGATAAAGAAACTCCATATTTCAAAGAATATGCGAAAGAATTTACTGACTTACCATTCTTAGTACGTGTAGAAGAAATCAATGGTGCTTTACAAGCGGGCCGTTTCTTGAACAATCAAGATTTAGGTAGCACAGAAGATGGTGCTGATTTCCATACAGTAGTGATCGATGAAATTACAAATACATTGGTAGCACCAAATGGTACATTAGGTGATCGTCATACAAATCCTAAAAAATGGAATTTACGTCTTGAAAACCGTGCAACAGGCGAGACAATCTCCCCTCGTTTATCTGTCATTGACCAACGTGATTCCGTTGCATTAGTAAAATTACCATACTTCGGCGACGAAGCTCATGAAGGTATTATTGAACGTGCTATCCCTGTGATCACAGTACAAACTAAAGAAGGTCCTGTACAAGTGACAACTGTTTACGACTTGATTCTTGCTAACTACGGTATCGATCGTGGTTTAGGTGGTGAAGTGGCTACTAGCTATGAAGAAGACACTCCATATACTCCAGCATGGCAAGAAAAAATCACTGGCGTAAAAGCAGACGTAGTGATTCGTACAGCTCGTGAGTTTGCTGACAATGCAGAACAAACTAAAGGTCGTTCCATGATTATCATGGGTGCTGGTATCAACCACTGGTATCATGCAGACGTAATTTACCGTACTATCCTTAACTTGATCATGTTCTGTGGTACAGAAGGCGTTAACGGCGGTGGCTGGGCTCACTATGTAGGACAAGAAAAATTACGTCCAGTAGAAGGTTGGGCTGGCATTATGACAGCGAACGACTGGAGTAAAGCACCTCGTTTACAAAATGGTACATCTTGGTTCTACTTTGCTACAGAACAATATCGTTCTGACTGCATAGACTTAGCGGACCGTGTATCTAAATTGGCTACACCTCGTTACAGACACCCTGGTGACTATAACGTGTTGGCAGCTCGTTTAGGTTGGTTGCCGTCTTACCCTACTTTCAACCGTAACTATCAAGATTTAATCAACGATGCTCGTGCTACAGGCGCAGGTACTGAGGCAGAAATTAACCAATACATCGTACAAGCTTTGAAAAATAAAGAGTTGAAATTCTGCGTAGAAGATCCTTCTGCAAAAGAAAACCATCCTCGCAACTTGTTCGTATGGCGTTCTAACTTGATTGGTTCCTCCTCTAAAGGTCATGAGTATTTCTTGAAATACTTATTGGGTACTAAAAATGGTGTAATTGAAGATGAAGATGCACCAGTACGCCCAGAAGAAATCAACTGGCGTGAAGCTCCAGAAACAGGTAAATTAGATCTATTAATCGATATCGATTTCCGTATGGCTTCCACTGCGTTATATTCTGATATTGTATTCCCTGCAGCGACATGGTACGAAAAACAAGACTTATCTTCCACAGATATGCATCCATACGTGCACGTATTCCAAGCGGCTGTAGATTGCGCATGGGACACTAAATCTGACTGGGATACATTCCGTACATTAGCAGAAACAGTATCTCGCGTAGCAAAAGAATCCGGTTTCACTGAATACGAAGATATCGTAGCGCAACCATTGGGTCATGACAGCCCAGGTGAAGTGGCTCAACCATTGGGTAAAGTATTAGACTGGAGCAAAGGTGAATGTGAACCTATTCCAGGTAAAACAATGCCAAATCTTGTACACGTAAAACGTGACTACAGTAAAATCTTTGAAAAATTCATTGGCTTAGGTCCTAATATTGAAAATAAAGTGGGCGCTCATGGTTTATCATGGGATGTATCTGATGCTTACCAATCCTTATATGAACAAAATGGTACTATCAATCAACCAGGTTTCGTATCTCATGGTCGTCCAAGCATCTATGAAGCGCGTGAAGCTTGTAATGTTGTGTTAACATTGTCTTCTTGTACGAATGGTAAATTGGCAGTTCGTTCCTGGCAAGCAATGGAAGAAAAAACAGGCTTAACAGATCTTCAAAAGAATGCAAAAGGTCGTGAAGAAGAACGTATTACCTTTGAAGATATGGTTCGTCAACCACGCTTTATCATTCCATCTGTAACAAGTACAGGTAAAAATAATAAAGACCGTCGTTACTCTCCATTTACAACATCTACTGAGGATAAAGTTCCATTCCGTACCATTACTGGTCGTCAATCCTTCTATTGTGACCATGAAATGATGCGTGATTATGGCGAGGCTATGGCGCTTTATAAACCAGTCTTGTCTTACGCACCAGTGAAAGGTGATTACGCACAAGAAGGTGTTCCTCAAATTACATTGAAATACTTAACACCACATAATAAATGGTCTACTCATAGTATGTACTTCGATAGCCAACAATTATTAACATTGTTCCGTGGTGGACAAACAATTTGGTTGAACGAAGATGATGCGAAGGAAATCAATGTCCAAGATAATGATTGGGTAGAAGCTTTCAATAAAAACGGTATCGTTGCAGCTCGTGCAGTAGTATCCCCACGTATTCCTCGTGGTATTTCTTACATGCACCATGCCCAAGACCGTCACATCAACGTACCTGCTGCGCAAATTAAAAAACAACGCGGTGGTACACACAATGCACCAACTCACATTCATTTGAAACCAACGCATATGATTGGTGGTTATGGTCAATTAAGTTATGGATTCAATTATTATGGCCCAACTGGCAATCAACGGGATATGACTATTGTGGCTCGTAAAATGAAGGAGGTAGATTGGCTTGAAGATTAAGGCTCAAGTATCTATGGTCCTAAATTTAGACAAGTGTCTAGGCTGTCACACATGTTCTGTCACTTGTAAAAATACATGGACAAACCGCGAAGGTGCGGAATATATGTACTTTAATAACGTAGAAACTCGTCCAGGTGTTGGTTATCCACGTCATTGGGAAGACCAAGAAAAATGGAAAGGTGGTTGGACTGTTGATAGCGATGGAAAATTAGCATTAGCGACAGGTTCCAAGACAAATCGCTTGATGAAATTGTTCTACCATCCAGAACAGCCTGAGTTGAAAGATTACTTTGAACCATGGACATATGACTATGAAACATTGATTCACTCTGGTCGTAAAAATAACCAACCAGTAGCACGTCCTCGTTCTTTAGTGACTAAAGAACGCATGGAAATCAAATGGGGTCCTAACTGGGATGACGATTTGGCTGGTGGTGAACACGCTCGTTCTGATGTGAACTTAGCAAAAATGGGCGAAGATATCGTGTTCGATTACGAAAAAGTATTCATGCGCTATTTACCTCGTCTATGTAATCACTGCTTAAATCCAGCCTGTGTGGCAGCTTGCCCATCTGGTGCGATTTATAAACGTGATGAAGACGGTGTAGTTCTTGTATCTCAAGATGTATGTCGTGGCTGGCGCCATTGCATACCATCTTGTCCATACAAAAAAATCTTCTACAACTGGGAAACAAATAAAGCTGAAAAATGCGTATTCTGTTACCCACGTTTGGAAAATGGTTTACCACAAATCTGTGCGGAAACTTGCGTAGGTAGAATGCGTTATGTAGGCGTTGTATTCTATGATATGGATAAAGTAGAAGCAGCTGCGGCTACAAAAAATGATACAGATATTTATGAAAATACAGTGGATTTGATTTTAGACCCTAATGATCCAGAAGTAGTGAAAGCGGCTCGTGCGGAAGGTATTGGTGAAGCTTGGATTAAAGCAGCCCAAAAATCTCCAGTCTACAAGTTGATCAAAGAATGGAAAGTGGGCTTGCCACTACATCCAGAATATCGTACATTGCCAATGGTTTGGTATGTGCCACCATTGAGCCCAATCGTACAACGTATTACATCTGAAGTATACTTACCAGATGCAAATGAAATGCGTGTACCGGTACAATATCTTGCAAATCTATTCACAGCAGGTAATGCAGATGCCTTAGCTCGTGTGTTACAACGTGTATTAGATATGCGTGAATACATGCGTCGTCGTGATGTAGGTGGAGATGCTCCTCAACATCCAGTAGACTTAACAGAAGATCAAATGTATGACATGTACAAATTATTAGCTTTGTCTAAATACAATGATCGTTTCGTAATTCCTACAGATATCAAAGCGTCTCGTGAAGGTCGCGCAGATATGCAACATAAACGTGGTTTTGCCTGTCCTACAGGGGGATGTCAATAATGAATGATGCTCAGAAAATAGCGCTCATTGCGTCTTTTCTGCTTCGTTATCCCGATGCTACTTGGTACGATGAATTACAAGAATGGAAGGGGGACGCAACATCTGTTGCGCACCCTCAACTCCGTCAAGCATTGTTAGAATTCTTCGACTATGTGGAAGAAACATCTCGTAAAGAGTTTGAAGATCAATATGTGCGTACTTTTGACTTTAGTCAAAATACGAATATGTATTTATCTACTTATGAATTACAAGGTACAGGGGAACAAGCAGAAGAACTTGTGAAATACAAAGCATTTTTCCTTGAAAATGGCTATGACTTACCAAAAGAAATGCCAGACTTTGTCCCAGCTATTCTTGAATTATGTGCGCTTATCGAAGAAGAAAAAGCAAAAGAAATTTATGAATACTGTAAACCAAAATTAGAATATATCCGGGAGCGTTTTATTGAAGCGAAACTTCCGTATGCATTCTTATTTGATGTTATTTTATCTGTTGCTAATGGATTGGAGGACGGTGTACTATGAGTTTATTTCTATGGGGCGCCCTGCCTTATATCGCTTTCACCTTCTTAGTCGTAGGGACTCTTGTTCGTTTCTTTTACTTTGAAAGAAATTGGACTACTAAATCAAGTCAATTTTTAGAAAAGAAACAATTGCGTATTGCAAACCCATTATTCCACTTTGGTTTGCTTTGCGTAATCGGTGGTCACGTGGTAGGGGTATTAATTCCTAAAACTTGGACTGCTATGATCGGTGTGGATGACCATATGTATCATGCTGGTGCTTTATATATGGGTGCTGTAGCTGGTTTCCTATTTATCGTAGGTTTCTTGATGTTGATGAAACGTCGTTTCACAACACCTACATTACGTGCGAACACATCTAAAATGGATGTATGGTTATATGTATTCTTTACACTAGCTATCTTTAGTGGTATGGCTGGTACATTATTGAATGCATCTGGATTCTTTGACTATCGTGTGTCTATTGGACCTTGGTTCCGTAGCGTATTGATGGCCATGCCAGATCCATCTTTAATGGAAAACGTTCCTGGTATCTTTAAGTTCCATATGCTATCCTGGATGATTGTGGCTATCGTATTCCCATTCAGCCGTTTAGTACATTGCTTGAGTGTACCATTTAACTACTTGGCACGACCATTTATCGTGTATCGTAAACGAGACCGTCGCTAGTTTTCTCTATGAAAGTCTGTGGCGTTCCTGTCTAAGATAAAAATAATAAAGACCGCAATACATCCCCTCAGAAACGGCATTTCATGATGTTTCTTCGGAGGTATATTGCGGTCTTTTTGTGTTTGTATGATTTAGGTAGTAAAGGAACGCCACAAGGCTTTCTACGAGAAAGGGGCGCTCCTTGGGGTTGTCTCTTGGTTTGTTATGTAGCCTATGGCATTCTTGTCTAATATAATAAAAATAAAGACCGCAATACACCCCCTCAGAAACGGCATTTCATGATGTTTCTTCGGAGGTATATTGTGGTCTTTTTGTGTTTGTGTGATTCGGGTAGTAAGGAAACGCCACAAGGCTACTACTCGTAACGGCGTTCCTCGGGTGTTAGTGCGGTATTATCTGTAAACTTGCGCGTTGCTTAGTTTGCTAGTTGAAATAGCATTAAAATTAAGTAAACATTACGAATACATTATGCTATAATGAAAACATAAGAGTTATCAACGTGAGTTGGGCTCGTCTCTTCCTACTATAGGAGGAGGTGATACTATGACTACATATGAAAAGTTATCTTTATTGATTCAATTTTCTATGTTAATCGTAGAAGTTATTCGTTGCTTTTTTAGTTAATGAAAACGCCTAACGAAATGAGGTTTCACGGATCTCACACGTTAGGCATAATCAATTTTGTTACATTTTGAGATGAGCCTAACGCCTCGAACACGTTGGTGGCTCTTCTTTTTACAAGTTAAGTATAGCATAGGAGAGTATTAAATACAATTGTCACTTGTTCCGCTATGTATCGTCACTTGTTCCGCTATGTATCGTCACTTGTTTTGCTATGTAGCCTATGGCGTTCGTAATTGAATAAGCAAAGGGAAGAGCACGGTATACCCCTCACAAACGGTATTTCATAATGTTTGTTCGTGGCACACCGTGCTCTTCTTGTGTTTATGTGATTCAGATAGCAAGGAAACGCCACAAGGCTACTACTCGTAACGGCGTTCCTCAGGGTTATTAATATGTAAATGATATGTCTTATCTAATATGAATGCGTAAAATGTCTGTATATTATGAGAAATTCATACTTATCTATTCTTTACAATGATAATTGATATTGTTATACTTTAATAGTATGAATTTTTTATTTTGGTATTATTGGATAAGGGGTGTCATGTGACAATGGAAAGTTCAGGACAAAAGCAGTTTAAGAGCAAGTACCATATTTTAGTGTGGATTGCTCTGTTATCGCTAGCTTTAATTGGTATGGTTGAGTATGGCTATTATTTACAAAATAGACCTCCATTCAAATGGCAGATTTATTTAGGTTTAATTCCATTTTCATCTTGGGTGATATTAACGTATTTGACAACGAAACCAAAATGGTTTACTACACGTTATAATGTAGGTGAAATGTACAAGGTACACCGTATTGTAGGGATTGTAGTAACGGCAATGTTAGGTATTCATTGGTATGAATATTTTGGTCATGCTAAAACAGCATTAGGCTGGTGGGGCGGTTATGTAGCTCTTGTAGGGATGTTTATTGCGTTCCTAGTGGGTATTTTATTCCTAACTCCATGGTTTAAAGGTATTGCTACATCTATGCCTCGTAAAGCAGCTGTTTGGATTCATAGATTGAATTTGGTAGCGTTAATTGGTGCTAATATTCACGTGCATGGATTTAAACGATTATCTGCGATGGTTCCATTCTTACAAGTATATGATGTACTTACGTATGGATTGGTGATTTATTATATCTATTGGATGATTAAGAAAAGAAACTAGCTCCCCTATGCAATCTTGTGGTGAACCTCGATTCACAAAATAGAAAGGCGTGGCACATTCCTTCGCAAACGGTATTTCATAATGTTTGCTCAGGAACATGCCACGCCTTTTTGTGTTTGTTGAATTTAGGTACTAAAGGGCACCACAAGATATGCTACGTACAACTGCGTTCCTCAGGGGATTGGAAGAGCACGGCATACCCCTCACAAACGGTATTTCATAATGTTTGTTCGGGGCACACCGTGCTCTTCTTGTTTCTGTGTGATTTAGGTAGTAAAGGAATGCCACAAGGCTACTACTCGTAATGGCGTTCCTCAGGGAGTTTTCTCCTATCTATCATTGATGTTACCCTAGTTGCATGATATAATTTATATAAGGCCAAAAGGCCTTTTCTTTTTATGTGAAATGGTATTACTCAATGTCAAGCATGTTCTTTATGTGTAGTATGAGAGTATCATAATGAGATGTTTATGATACTTTGTATATATTATATGGTATTCCTATAAAGGATATGTACTAGGCATATCTTAGAATGCCTGCATTGATGTAGACAGGAGATACTATGTTTTTAGATGACACGATTGCAGCGATTGCGACGGCTCCGGGGATTGGTGGTATTGGTATTATCCGCGTCAGTGGTCCTGAGGCTTGTGATGTTGTAAATCGTATCTTTCACAGTAAACAATCTGTGCCACTAGGTGATCGCCAGACGCGAACGATCCATTATGGTCATATTGTCCATCCTAAAACGGGTAAAACCTTGGATGAGGTCATCGTGGTGTTGATGAAAGGCCCTCATTCCTATACGGCAGAGGACGTGGTAGAGATTCAATGTCACGGCGGCTTTGTGTCGGTCCGTGAAATACTGAAAGTCCTACTTTCAGAGGGGGTACGTCAGGCGGAAGAAGGAGAGTTTACGAAGCGAGCATTCTTGAATGGTCGTATTGATTTAACCCAAGCGGAAGCCATCATCGACATTATTGATGCGAAGACGGAACAATCTTTGGAAGTGGCAGTGAATCAATTAGACGGTACCTTGTCCAAGTATATTCGTGCTTTACGGGATGAGTTAATCGCTATGATTGCCCATTTAGAGGTAACCATTGATTATCCAGAGGAAGATATTGAAGAGGTATCGGCTCAAGAGGTACGCACTGGATTAGAACCTATCCTTGAAAAAATGGACACCTTATTGGCGACAGCACAACGTGGTAAATTATTGCGTGATGGTGTGATGGTGTCTATCATTGGTCGTCCTAATGCGGGGAAATCTAGTTTGATGAATGCTTTACTTCGTGAGGACCGTGCCATTGTGACGAATATTCCAGGCACCACACGTGATAGTATTGAAGAATTTTTGACCATCCAAGGGATTCCAGTGCGCTTAATTGATACGGCAGGGATTCGTGAGACCGAAGATATTGTAGAAAGTATGGGCGTTGAAAAAGCACGTCAATATTTAGATAAAGCAGATATAGTGGTCCTTGTCATTGATGGGTCCAAGCCATTGGAACCAGAGGAACAAGAGTTATTACAGCTCATTGCGAATCGTCCAAGCATCATCTTCTTGAATAAAGCAGATCAAATGCAATGTATTATGAAGGAAGAGATTGCAGCACTGGGGACTTTCACAGAGATTGTCACCATCAGTGCAGCCCAAGGAGAAGGTATGGATGAGATGGCAAAGGTCATTACATCCTTGGTACAAGGCGGTTCTGTACAGGCCAGTCATGAGGCGATGCTCAGCAATGTGCGCCATATCACCTTGATGGAACAGGCGAAATCTAGCTTGGACCAATCCATCCTTGCCATCGATAGCGGCATGCCTATCGATTTAATCGTCACGGACATTCGCGCTGCTTGGGAATTACTGGGCGATATTACTGGTGAAAGTTTACGTGAATCCATGGTGGATGAATTATTTAAACGATTCTGTTTAGGAAAATAGGAGAATACATGTATTTAGTAGATACGTATGATGTGATCGTCATCGGCGGTGGTCATGCTGGTTGTGAGGCTGCCTTAGCCACAGCTCGCATGGGGCACCGCACGTTGATGGCCACATTGAATTTAGATAACATTGCCCTTATGCCGTGTAACCCAGCCATTGGGGGACCTGGTAAAAGTCATCTAGTATGTGAACTAGATGCTTTGGGCGGTGAAATGGGCATCAATGCGGATGCGACAGCCATCCAAATGCGCATGCTCAACACAGGAAAGGGACCGGCGGTACATTCCTTGCGGGCTCAATCTGATAAAGTGGCCTATCAACGCCGTATGAAAGAAGTTTTAGAAAATACTGAGAACCTTAATGTGAAGCAAATCATGGTTAATGAATTGCTCATTGAAGATGGTGTGGTACAAGGCATTGTGTCTGAATTAGGCGAAGTATACCAAGCAAAAGCCATCATCTTATGTACAGGTACGTACTTAAAAGGTAAGATTATTACTGGGGAATTGGCGTATACAGGTGGTCCTAATGGACAACGGACAGCGGAATTATTGTCCCAATCGTTATTGAATCATGGCATCAAGTTGATGCGCTTTAAAACAGGGACGCCAGCTCGTGTAGATAAACGAACTTTGCACACAGAGAATATGGAAATGCAACCTGGTGACTCTCACCATAGAGCCTTCTCCTTTATGTCCGATTGGATTGATCGCAATGAGCAAGTATGTTGGTTGACTTTCACCAATCAGGAAACACATGATATTATTCGTGGCAATTTACATCGTGCCCCAATGTACACAGGGGTTATTGAAGGGACGGGACCAAGATATTGCCCATCTATTGAAGATAAAGTAGTTCGTTTTGAAGATAAACAACGCCATCAATTATTCGTGGAGCCAGAGGGCAATCATACGAACGAAATGTATGTACAAGGCATGAGTACTAGCTTACCTATCGATGTGCAATATGCGTTTTTGCGTACCATCCCTGGCCTAGAAGATGTGGAAATTATGCGTCCTGCCTACGCCATTGAATACGATTGTTTAGATCCATTGCAATTGACACCGGCCTTACAAGTGAAACATATCCAAGGCTTGTACTCCGCCGGTCAAGCAAATGGTACATCTGGATATGAAGAAGCGGCGGCACAAGGATTGATGGCAGGTATCAATGCCGCTTTATGGTTAGAAGGCAAAGAGCCATTCATCCTATCTCGTTCCGAAGGCTATATCGGCGTACTTATTGATGATTTAGTCACAAAAGGAACGAAAGAACCATACCGCATGATGACGAGCCGCAGTGAATATCGCTTGTTACTTCGTCAAGACAATGCAGATATGCGCTTAACAGAAAAAGGCTATGAAATCGGACTTGTTAAGGAAGAACGGTATAAGGCTTTCAAAGAGAAACAAGGTAAAATTGAAGCAGCTATTCAATTATTAGCAGATACACCTGTAAACCCTAGCGAAGAAACACAGCAAATCCTAGATCGCATTGGTACGCCTCGTATTAAGACGGGCATTAAGGCTTACGATTTAGTGAAACGTAACGAACTGAACTATGCAGTAGTGGCTGAGGCTTTCGGCTTGCCTCGTTACGAAGCACCAGTGGAAGAAGAAATCGATATTACCATTACTTATGATGGTTATATTAAAAAGCAACTAGAACAAGTGGAAAAAGTTCGTAAGTTAGAAGCTAAAATTATTCCTCAAGACTGGGATTACACGTCGATGAAAGGTATTTCCTTGGAAGCCATCCAAAAATTGACGGCTGTTCGTCCCCATTCCATTGGTCAGGCGAGCCGTATTTCAGGGGTGTCTCCTGCGGACATTTCTGTACTGTTAGTGCAAATTGAGCAGTACTACCGTGAAAGAGGTTAATATGACATTTTCAGACTATGTGAAAGCCCACACCGCAGCTTTTGGCTTAGCCCTCACTGATATGCAAGTGGATCAATTACAACGGTTTTACGAACAAGTGGTCACCACTAATGAGCATATGAACTTGACGGGTATCACTGAGCCAGAAGAGTTTGCTTTAAAACATGTGGTAGATTCTCTATCTTGCTATGATCCTAAGTATTTTACAAAGGGTGCGACAGTCATCGATTTAGGTACCGGTGCCGGCTTTCCAGGAGTTCCCTTAGGCATATACGATCCGTCTTTGCGGATTACATTGTTTGATTCCTTACAAAAGCGATTGCGTTTTTTAGATGGTGTGATTGAAGACCTAGGTTTGCAAGGATTACAAACCTTACATGGCCGTGCGGAAGATTTGGCACACCAGGAGTATCGGGAATCCTTCGACCTTCTCACTAGCCGTGCGGTGGCCCGGTTATCTATTTTGTTAGAATGGGGACTGCCTTACGTGAAAGTAGGGGGATACATGGTGGCATTAAAAGGCTCTATTGTCCAAGAAGAACTAGAGGAAAGTAAACGTGCCTTATCCATCTTGGGCGGTGAAATTGTAGAGGTCAAAGAAGTGACGTTACCTACCTTAGAGGACAAACGAGCTATCGTGTATATTAAAAAGGTAAAGCCTACAGCAAAGAAATATCCTCGCAAACCAAAAGAGATTAAAACAAAACCTTTATAGCTTAGCACTATAACTTATAATAAAATATAGAAAAATGCTTATAAGTATGAACTATGGTATACTTATTAGGTACTCTTTTACATGTGCGGTCACTCTGTGTTCGCACATGTTTTATATTTGTAATACAAGATTGAGGTGAGATAATGGCAATCTATAACGGACGATTACCAAAACTCAATGAAGATGAAATAAAACGATACTCCGGATTAAAGCATGCGGAAGGATTTCCAGAGCAGTATGTGAAAGAAGCTGCCCTAGAAGTACAATTGGTGGCAGAACCTAGAGGTGTGTACCAATGCTATGATTACGATCCAGAAACGCATACCATACTCAGTGATCCACCAATGGTGCTAGATGCGACAGGCATCATTCGTCATTTAGGAAATGCTAAAAAAGTATATGTCTTAGCAGTTACAGTAGGAGAAGCCGTAGAAGAACGTAGTTCTGCTTTATTTAAAGAAGGCAAATCTACACTAGGTCTCCTCGTAGATGCAGCGGCCACAACGGCAGTAGAACAAGTGGCAGATCAAGTCAATGAACTCATTGATCGAGATGCGAAAAAGCAAGGTTTTAAAACGACATGGCGCTTTAGCCCAGGCTATGGCAATTGGCCAGTCACAGTACAGCAAGAATTTGCTAAGATTATTAAAACAGAAGAAATTGGATTGACAGTGACAGACACAAGTATGCTATTTCCACGTAAATCAGTAACGGCTATCGTAGGCTGTCAAACAGTTGATGAAGAAGGACCAAAGACACAACGGGGTTGCACATCTTGCAGTCAAGTAGATTGTGCATCTCGGAAGTTACCAGATAAGGGAACAACTTCGTGTATTTAAATACATATACTGTTTGTGATAAATAATATGGAAAAGATATCCTAATGATAGTTATACTTTTTGCAACATAATTGATATTTGTGTAAGGTATAATAACTGTTAGTAGTATTATCATTGGTATACAGTGTTAACCAGTATAAGTTGCTATAGTAGTTGTGTATGGCTTATCTGTAGTAGGGGTACTTTATATCATACTGATAACTGTAAGATGCTAACAAAGAGATTTTGATTAAGAACAATAATTAGATGTATAGATAAGTAGCGTGATGTACTGATACTGGGGAAGAGTTTCATCATCATGCGAAGTATATTGCCTTGGGCGAGCAATGTGCTTGATACATAAGTGAGGGACATATGGTATATATTATAGATGGCGGCATGGGTACCATGCTGCAAGCAGCAGGTCTTGGTGACGGGGCTTGTCCAGAATTATTTAACGTAGAACATCCGGACGTGGTGGAACATATCCACGCAGAATATTTGCGTCACGGTAGTGATATTATTACGACGAATACCTTTGGTGGGACAGCTTTAAAACTGGATGAATACCAATTGGGTCATCGTATGGATGAAATTAATCGGGCTGCTGTGAAAGTAGCACAAGCGGCTCGTGATAAGATTAACCCGAATGCAAAAGTCGCCGGGGATATGGGTCCTAGCGGTCGTTTTATGGCGCCACTCGGGGTAGCTCAATTTGATGAGATTTATGAGACTTTCAAAGACCAAGCGAGAGTCCTCATCGACGCTGGTGTAGATTATATTATTATCGAAACCATCATCGACATCCAAGAAATGCGTGCAGCTTTATTAGGCGCGAAAGACGCTCGTGAAGAGTTAGGAAAAACAAAAGATGATGTAAAAATTATTTGTCAGTTCTCTTTCAGTGAAGATGGTCGTACTATCACGGGTACGCCACCAGAAGTAGCGGCAATCTTGATGGATGCTATGGAAGCAGACGTCGTAGGTATCAACTGTTCTTTAGGGCCTGAGCAATTATTGCCACTCGTAGAACGTATGGCGGCGGTAACAAATTTGCCAATTAGTATTCAGCCCAATGCGGGTATGCCACAATTAGTGGGGAAAGAAACCATCTTCCCATTGGGGCCAGAAGAAATGGGTGAATATGCTCCTCGTTTCCTCGATGCAGGGGCATCCTATTTAGGGGCTTGTTGTGGTAGTACACCAAAACACATCGAAGCCATCGCTAAAGCGGCACGAGCACATACACCAGCAGAACGAGCTTATGTAGAACCGTTTACTGCTTTCACAAGCCGTACTAGTGTAGTGAAAGTGGGCTTGCAAGAAAAACCAATCATTATCGGGGAACGCATAAACCCAACAGGCCGTAAGGTATTGGCGGAAGAAATTCGTAAAGGCAGTTTCTTAATGGTAAAGAAAGATGCATTAGCCCAAGTAGAAGCAGGTGCTGATGTGCTAGATGTGAATATGGGTGTAACAGGCGTTGACCCAGGGGAAACGATGAAACGAGCTATCGAAGAATTAACGATGCTTGTAGAGGTTCCATTATCCATTGATACCTTAGATCCAGTGGCGATGGAAGCAGGCTTAAAAGCCTACCCAGGTCGGCCATTGTTGAACTCTGTTAACGCAGAGCCAGAACAATTAGAAGCGGTGTTGCCATTGGCGAAACGCTATGGTGCAGCCTTACTGTGCTTGCCATTAGGTAAAAAAGAATTGCCAGAAACGGCAGAAGAGCGTGTGTCCTTGGCGAAGGAAATCGTCTTGGAAGCGTATAACTATGGTTTACGTCCAAATGATTTATTGCTAGACCCATTGGTATTGACCTTAGCAAGTAGCCAACATGCAGCAAGAGAGACCTTAAAAACATTAAAACTCTATGCCGAAACATTTGGTTTCCCAACAGTGATGGGCTTGTCTAATATATCCTTTGGTTTACCACAACGGGCGTACTTGAATGCACAATTCTTGACGATGGCATTGAGCAACGGTTTGACATGTCCTATCATGAATCCAATGAATGAAATCGTACGAAAAGCTTTCATTACAGGGCGTACCTTCATGGGATTTGATCCAGCAGCGGCGGACTTCATTGCGGAATATGGTGATGACGATGAAAATGCAGTGGTGACGAAAAAAGTGAAAGCTGCAGCGGAAGCTTTCCATAGTGATGACCCTATTGAATGCATTAAACATGCCGTAGAGCAAGGTGAAAAAGAGGCTGTTGTGCCGTTGGTGAAAGAAGCTTTGGCGCAAGGGTTAGATCCTTTAGAGGTGACTCGTAGAGGGTTATCTGATGCTATGGCAGTAGTAGGGGAAAGATTCGGATCTGGTAAAGCGTTCTTGCCACAAGTCATGCTAGCAGCAGAAACAATGCAAGCGGCGTTCACAACGATTAAAGAAGTGTTGCCAGAAGGAACAGCAGAGAAGAAGGCGACGATTATCCTAGCCACAGTTAAAGGTGATATCCATGACTTAGGTAAGAATATCGTATCTGCCTTGTTAGAAAACAATGGATACCAAATCGTAGACTTAGGCAAAGACGTGTCCCCAGAAGAAATTGTTGCAGCAGCGAAAGAACACAATGCACCGATTATTGGTATAGCATCCTTGATGACTACTACAATGCCGATGATTAACGAAACCATTGCGGCAGTACGTGAAGCTGGCGTCAATGCAAAGGTTCTCGTAGGTGGTGCGGTGTTGTCTCAGGCCTATGCAGATGAAGCAGGTGCTGATTCTTATGCTAAAGATGGTATCTCTGCGGTGAACATTGTAAAAGGACTGTTAGGGGACGAGTAATACTAATGTGTATTGAGGTTGCATAACATAGAAGCTATTAAGTATCAGATAGCATAAAGAACTATTAACTAATGAGTAATAGCATGACAATATTATAAAAACATACGTAACATGTGATACCATATGTTATAGACTAAAGAGGAACGTTGAAGATGTGAAATCAACGTTCCTTTTTTTACTGTAGGTTTAGTTTTTGTTGCTCAATATCGGTTACCATAGGTCAGCATAGGTGAGCATAGATCATCATAGATTGTTATTTAATAGTTTGTTAGATTGTTTCAAGTGAAACAATGAATAGCAATATGTTGAATGCCGCAAACGTTATACTGTTTCACGTGAAACATTGTTGGTTATCATTCACATTGAAACAAAGGTTATATACATTAATTGTCGTAGATTGATAGATAGAATATAATCCAAAGTTCTAACTGATATACGAAAAAAAGTGCTCTCATACTATAGATAGTTTTTACATATAGAATTGGAAATATACTGTTCTTGATACAAAGTAAGGAAATATTATATGACACAAATAGCAAAGTGTTTCACGTGAAACAGTAAAAAAATATATGAAAAAGATGAGGAAATACTGTTGCCTTTCATAAAAAATACAACAATCTATGTTATAATGTGATAAGACGATAAGAAAGAGGTGAAATCATGGCTAGAATTATTGCCGTAGCCAACCAAAAAGGCGGTGTTGGTAAAACGACAACCGCTGTTAATTTGAGCGCTTGTTTAGCTGTAGAAGGAAAACGAGTACTCTTATTAGACTTAGATCCTCAAGGAAATGCTACAAGTGGATTAGGAATCGATAAAGAGGATATTGTCCACGGTGTGTATGAAATGCTTGTGAATGATGTGTCTATCACTGATATCATAGAATCTACTGTCATAGATACACTGCAGGTTGCGCCGACTACTATCGACTTAGCAGGAGCTGAGGTAGACTTAGTAGCGATGGAAGACAAAGGGTATACATTGAAACAACGGATAGCACCTATTGTAGGTGACTATGACTATATTATTATTGACTGTCCTCCTTCCTTGGGTATGTTAACAATCAATGCATTAACTGCCTCCAATAGCGTATTAATCCCTATACAAACAGAGTTCTATGCCTTAGAAGGTGTGAGCCAACTGGTGAAAACTATCGAGTTAGTACAAGAAGAACTAAACACAGAATTAGAATTAGAAGGTGTTGTCCTCACTATGTATAATGGTAGAACTAAGTTAGCGGTACAGGTGGCAGAAGAAGTAACGAATTACTTTGGCGAGGCTGTGTACACAACAACGATACCACGAAATGTGAAATTAGGGGAAGCTCCTAGCCATGGATTACCAGTAGTTATCTATGATAAGCGGTCTAAAGGGGCTGAAGTATATTGTGCCTTAGCACGGGAGGTAATTGAGCGTGGAGCTTAAGAAATCAAAAGGTGGTCTTGGTAAAGGATTAGGATCCTTTGGATTGTCCGGTTCTTTTAAAGATGGTCATAAAAGTGGCTATGAAATGGATATTACTAAAATACAACCTAATCCTAATCAGCCCCGTAAACGCTTTACAGAAGAAGATATGGAAACCTTAGTGGCATCGATTCAAGCTCATGGACTCATTGCACCTATTGCAGTTCGCAAAGTAGATGATCATTATGAAATCGTAGCCGGTGAACGTCGTTGGCGTGCGTGTCAACAAGCGGGGTTGACTAAAATTCCTGTGGTAGTCCGTGACTATACGACAGAAGAAGTGAGCGAAATTGCCTTAGTAGAAAATTTGCAACGACAAAACTTAAACCCTATTGAGGAAGCTTTTGGATATCAGTATTTAATGGATACTTTCAAAAAAACACAGGAAGAAATCGCCATGACTGTAGGTCGTAGTCGTTCTTATGTGGCGAATATTGTACGATTATTACAATTACCAGAGTTCTTACAACAAGAACTAGAAACAAGTATGCTAACCGTAGGGCAAGCAAGACCGTTATTGGCGCTAGATGGGGAACATTTACAATTACAAGCCTTAGAACGGATTAAGGAAAAAGATTTAAATGCCCGTCAGGTCGAACAACTAGTAAAAGAGTTACAGGCTGGCAAGAAACGATTAACATCGTCTCAGCCTCAGCCAACAGCGGAGTTACGCAAGTTAATGCAACGATTGAAAGATAGCTTAGGCACTCCAGTAGATATTCGTTTAAAAAACACAAAAAAAATACAGGGTACTATTGAAGTTTCTTTCAAAAGCGAAGAAGAATTGATGCGCTTAATTAGCTATATTGAAAGTGAATAGAAAGGAAGTCTATGGTATTAGAAACAACCAGAGGGAATCGCTTGCACATAGGCTTTTTTGGGCGCTGTAATGCAGGTAAATCTACCTTGATTAACACGCTAACAGAGCAACAGATTTCCTTAGTATCTCCTATCGCAGGAACGACGACAGATCCAGTGTCTAAAGGGATGGAATTATTGCCCTTAGGCCCTGTCATGATCGTAGATACAGCAGGGATCGATGATACATCGGAATTAAGTTTGTTGCGGGTAGAAAAAACAAAACAAGTACTGCCAACGATGAATTTAGCCGTGTATATGTTGCGTACAGATATTGAGCCCATACCTGAAGATATAGAGTGGTTACAACAACTACAAAGTAGCCATATACCTACGTTAGTGGTCATCAATGAAGTAGAAGGTCATCAAGGTTCTGACTTCATTAAATCCCACGGAGAACTACAACCTTATACATCTCAGATAGTAATAGCAGATGTCAACGATAGGGCAAACCGCATGACTTTGCTAGAGGCATTAAGCAAATTAAAACCTGTAGATGAGGATGTACAATCTTTATTAGGCGGTTATATCGAAGAAAAAGATGTATTTGTGCTAGTATGTCCTATTGACGAATCGGCTCCCAAAGGTCGGATTATTTTGCCACAAGTGCAAATGATTCGGGAAATTTTAGATCATCATGGTATAGCGATGGTATGCCAAGTAGAAGAATTGGCGACGACGTTGGAGCAACTATATAAACCACCAAAATTAGTCATTACTGACTCCCAAGCTTTTGAGGCGGTGAGTCAAATTGTACCGGAGAAGATTGCTTTAACTAGTTTTTCCATTTTAATGGCACGCTTTAAAGGGAAACTAAAAGATTTGGTGGCAGGTGTACATGCTATAGACCACTTGCAAGCAGGTTCTAAAGTATTGATTAGTGAAGGTTGTACACATCGCCAACAATGTGAAGATATTGGAACTGTAAAGATTCCGAGATGGCTGAAAGCAAAAGGATACACAGACTTAGAACTAGAGTGGACTAGTGGTGGACATTTCCCTCATGATGTATCTAAGTATGATGTCATCATTCATTGTGGTGGCTGTATGTTGACACGTCGAGAGGTATTACGACGTATTGATGTAGCCTCTGTGCAAGGGGTGCCTATCGTTAACTACGGTGTATTGATAGCCTCTTTACATGGCATTTTACAACGTGCTATCAAGCCATTTGAACATGAATTAGAATAGAAAGGATTATTGTGTTAGAACAACTATTACCTTGGTTACCATGGGTATTAGCGGGGATCATTGTACTGCTAGTATTACATGCATTCAGTTTACATATCCGAGTGAGTCGCCTAGCCAAGCGGTACCGATACTTTATGGATGGCGAAAATGGTCAGAGTATTGAGCGACGTCTTGCCATTGAAGTGAAAGAATTACGAGATATGGCAAGCACTTGGCAAACGATTTTATCAGAACAAAAAGTGATTCAATCTACACAGGCACAAACATTTCAGCATATTGGTTTTGTGAAATACAATGCCTTTGAAAACATTGGTAATGAACTATCCTTTTCCTTAACATTATTAGATGGTAATTTCAATGGGATTGTCATTTCCAGTGTGTATGGAAGAAATGAATCACGTATTTTTACGAAACCAATTGTGAATGGTAAAAGTTTAGCCAGTCTTTCACGAGAAGAATTAGCTAGCTTGCAATCTGCTATGGGACAACGAAGCAATGGAGATGTGTTAGCCAGTTCTTCCGTGTCAGCATAGAAAGGATGTTATATGCAAATACCTAAGTGGTTGCAGTCACATCTGAAACAAGATGGTAATGACTGGAATTTGCAGTTTACAAAACAACAAATAAAGACGATAGCTATTATATTAATTGCCATTTTAGTTATCTTTTTGGGATTTGGTATCTGGGGGATAGCAAGACAAGTAGAAGTTTTGCAATTGCGTCAAGAAAATCAATTACAAAAAGAGCAATTAAAACTATTGGACCAAAAGGTAGAGGTCTTAGATAAAAAAATGAAGACTCTGGATGAACTCGATCAAAATATTAGAAATATGATTAAAGGTACAGAGTCAGGTACAGTGCCAAAAACAGATGGTAGTACACAAAGTAAAGAAGAGAAAGAGGATCCTTCTCCCAAAAGCTCAAATAAAACTTTCACAACTACCCAATTATCTGCCCATATATCTAGCCTAGATCGGCAAGTACAACGACGTCTGGTATCTATGTATACCCTCTATAATGTCCTCAAAGATGGAGTGGGTAAAGATATTCGAGAATTACAATCTATGCTAGCTATAGAAGGTGATGCAACGGATGCCAATAGTCATATGCCATCCATTTGGCCTGCCAAAGGTGTCATTAGCTCTACTTTTGGAGCACGACAAGACCCTGTATACGGTGGAGGGGCTTTCCATGAAGGCTTAGACATCGCTAATGATACGGGAACGACAGTAGTAGCTACTGCGGCGGGCACTGTGACCTATGCAGGGTATAATGGTGGCTATGGTAATGAAATAGAAATTGATCATGGTAATGGATTTGTGACAAAATACGGGCATAATTCAGCACTCCTAGTACAAGTAGGAATGACTGTAAAAAAAGGACAATCCATTGCATTGATGGGAAGTACTGGTAAAAGTACGGGTAGCCATGTTCATTACGAAGTGCGTGTGAATGGTGTGGCTACAGACCCATTGTTATTTTTGCCCATTCAATAGGAGGCAATTATGAAATCCTATGTACAAGTTTATACAGGTGATGGCAAGGGAAAAACAACTGCTGCCATCGGTCTAGCGGTGCGTGCTGCTGGAGTTGGTAAGAAAGTACTATTGCTTCAATTTATGAAGTCAAAAGTATACTCAGAACATGCTGTATTAGATCATTTGGAACCTATAACAGTAGAAACAGTAGGAAAACCATTTTTCATCATTCCTGAAGGCATGAAAAGCGAGGAAGAGTTGCGTCGATGGGGAGATGATGTAGTGGTCTTTCCCAAAGGGCAGCCCCCACAAGAGTACAAAGACTTAATCCATATTGGACAAGAACGGGCTCTACAAGCGGTGGCTACGGGAGACTTTGATATTGTTATTTTAGATGAATACAATATGGCGTTATTTTTCGGTTTAATTGACGAAGCGGAAGGGCGCGCGTTACTAGCGGCTCGCAATCCTAATGTAGAAGTGATATTTACTGGCCGTGGTGCTCCTCAATGGTTATTGGATGAAGCGGACTTAGTCACCGTTATGGAGGCGTACCGTCATTATTATGATCAAGGAGTAGAAGCACGCCTTGGTATTGAGCATTAAGGGTAAAGAATGGTATAATTTAAGTATGTATATCGTATAACATACTGAAAGGTAGGTGGTATCGTGTCACTATGGATGATTCTATTGCTGCTAGTAATAGCTTTCATCATAGCCATTTTATGTATTCCTATCACATATAGTCTGAAAGTAAGTTCGCGCAAGCCTTATGAATTTGACTTCCGTATTGAGTGGATGTATCGAGTATTGAAGGTACATCTTGCGTATAAGCAAGGGCATCCCTTGTTTAAGGAGGTCTATGTATTAGGGTCTATGAAAGTTGGTTCTGCCCGTGATTATGAAGATTGGTTAAATCGTAGGGTAAAAGAAGAACTAGATCCGTTAGCGACAGACAGTAAAGAAGATGTAGACACAAAAGAAGTACTAGACGAGCCTGAACCGTATCCGCTATCTGGATATTCAGGACCAGAACCTGTAAAATCTGTGCGATTTGATGCGAATGGACATGTACTGGAACCAGTAGAATCTACATCACCGCAAAAAGAGACAACAAAGAAACAAGAAGATACAAAAGACTTACCAACCTATTGGTGGTGGAAACATGTATCAAACCCTAAACTCTATGAAGCGTTGTTTACGGTTAGTAAGCAATGTGCTAGCCATGCTAGTCCTAGAGTATTCCAACTAGAAGGTGATTTTGGGATTCCTAGACCTTATGAAATGGGGCTAATCACCGCGGCTGCCTATACATTATGTCCGAAGCAAGTAGAACAAGTTAATTTTTCCTATACAGAGTTTGCCTATACAGGCAGTTTAACAGTGAAAGGGCATATGCAATTAGGCGTATTTGCCTTCTATGGAACTCTATTTATTGTAAAAAAAGCAGTCAGAGAGTGTCTGATGGATAGTGCAAAAGCATTTGTACAGTATCGTCGTCGTAAGCAAAGTGCAAAATAAAGAACTTTCAGAAGTTGAAGAATCATAGGAGGTCATGATGGATACTAAACTTACAAACTTAAAAGACAATTTAGAGCCTTTATTTGAACAATTTAAAGAAATGATTCGTGTGGAAACCGTAGTGGGCGAAGCTGTACAATTAGGCGATACTACGATTGTACCATTCGTTGACGTATCCCTTGGTTTAGGTGGATGTCAAAAAGCTGGCGGTGGCGGAGCGAAAGTTGAGCCAACAGCAGTGCTTGTGATCAAAGGGGAACGTATTGAATTATTTAATATCAAAGGATCTGCTAAATATACTGGTTTTGATCGTTTGATTGGCATGGTACCAGAAATTATCAGCAAATTGAAAAAAGAAGAATATGTATATGTAAGTGAAGAACAATAATTGCAAATTCTTTACATAGATTTGTAACTATGGATTTCATTTACTATTCATATATATGAGGTATAGTAGAGGCGTAAGGTGATTTGCTAAATAGAAATAACTTTGCTATACTAGATAAATAGATGAAAATATTTCTCATAGGGAGGCTTATACATGAACTTAACTAAAAAAATCGCAACTTTAGGTGCACTAGCTGTGGTTGGTGTTTTCACAGTATCTAACGCTGCTAACGTAGGCGTAATTAACGAAGAAGCTATCTACACAGGGTACAATGGTTTTGGTGCTATCCAAATGCAAATCGATAAATTACGTGCAGAATATGGCCCTAAATTAGAAGGCGAATTTAAAAAATTAAACAACTTCAAAACAGATGCAGAAAAACAAGCATACTTTGACAAAAATGTTCGTAGCATCCAAGAAAAATATAATCAAGAAGAAGCCAATGCATTAGCTCCATTGGATAAAAAAGTGGCAGAAGCAATTCAAGCTATTGCAAAAGAAAAAGATATCGATGTATTAGTAGCTAACCCAACATCTGCTGGTGCTGTTAAAGAAGGTAACCAAGTTATCGACTTAACTCCAGTAGTAGTAGAACGCATCAACAAATAAGATATGAAAAAGCCCCTAGGCCATTAGACCTAGGGGTTATTTTTATTTATGAATTAAGTTTACAACGAACTCGCTATCTTCTACTAATGTAGCTTGGATGTAGTTGTTGCCGTCGAAGTGCAATACTTCGCCTGGTGTTAAGATATGGGATTCTGTGTCGTTAAGGAATACGTGTACTTTCCCTTTCACTACAGTGAAGATGACGTTAGCCTCTGGATGATTGTGTTTTTCCACTTGGTCACCAGCGACGCCGCCTTTTTTCACAATTTTGTAATTAGGACCATCAAAAATTAAACCTAGTTCTTGTTTTACAGTTCCTGCCATAGTAGAACCTCCTATTCTTGGTACTTTCACAAGGGTGAAAGTCAATTACTGCAGCGAATGTGCTGCTCTATCTAATATAAAAAGGATAAGCTACTTAGCTTTTTGCAATTGTATATACAGGAATATCACCATCAAGATTTACAGTGAATGCAAAGTCTGGTGCCACGTGACTAACGAAAGCATTGAACCATGCTTGGAAGGCAGCTGCCATAATAATTGGATTTACGCCTGCTGTTTTCCAATAAGAAATCTGATTTTGGTGATTTCCGTACCAACTAAAAGTAGTGTCACTTTGCTCGATTACAGTATCGCTTGGATCACAAGGCATACCATTTACATAGTAGTCTTGCATCACTGTGTAAATAGCAGGTGCTGTTTGAGCAGTAAGTTTTTCTTTTGCTTCTGTACCGCACATTGCGCCTTGTTTAATGAAAGCTTCTAATACAGCATCTATACCATCATCACCACCACAATCGGTTAAATCTTTGATGAAAGTAGCTTCGCGAACGGAAGATGTTTGTAATTGATTATGTAGCCAACCGTGGATGTTGTTGTGATCAATAATACGATCTAATTGACGATCTGGAGGAATTGGTTTTCCATACAAATCGATAGCTGTTGCATGTAATTCATCGGCTAAATCGTCAAGGCGAGTTTGTGCCTCTTTTTTAATCAGTTGCTCACGCTCAGCGATAAGCTGAATTTTTTTATACAACCAAAAGTGAATGTGTCCAAGTACTGCTGACATGTTAAGCTCCTTTTCGTGCGACTTCTAATTTTGAAACAAGTTCATCTACTTCGATACCGTGAATTTGAGCGGCTTGCCATAAAGGTTCTCCCGTGGAAGAAGGGCAGCCAAGACAACCCATACCGATGGATTGCAATACAGGCACCGTTTGTGGATACATATCTATAATATCACGAATGATGGAATCTTTTGTAATAGCAATTTCAGATACATTGCGACCTGCGTTTAGTTTTGCTACTAATTCATCGATATCCATGCCATGAATATTAGCAGCTTGCCATAGAGGTTCCCCTGTGGAAGAAGGACAGCCAAGGCATCCCATGCCCATGGATTGTAAAATTGGAATTAACTCTGGGTACACTTCGACGATATGACGAACGATAGTATCTTTTGTAATTAATTGGCCTGGAGCAAGTGGAGTCGCCCCTTTTTCATTAGCTGGGGTAGCAGCTTCTGCAAGACCTGCATTGCCTTGTCCTGGTAATTTGACTACTGGTTCTGTAGATGCTTTGGAAGTAACTGTTGGGGAATCAACTGTATCTAACACAGCAGCTCGGAATGCGTCGAGACCAATGCGGTCAATGAATTGTCCCATGCGCTCGATTTGTGCATTTTCCTTGTAGTAGGCAATCATGCGATCTATGATAGTGAGTACTTCTTCTTCAGTAGCCACTTCTGTGATTAAGTCGCCCAAGCGTGGATGGGCACCAGCGCTACCACCTGCATAGATTTGCCAACCTTGATCATTGCCAATCACGCCGATATCTTTTGTAATTGCTTCAGAGCAAGAGTTAGGGCAGCCAGACACACCAATTTTCATTTTAGAAGGCATTTCTTTAGAAATGTATTTCCGTTCTAATTGCATACCTAAGTGTACACTGTCTTGTTTCGCCCGTTTGCAGAATGTTGTACCAGGACAAACTTTTACAGATCGGACACGATTGGATACAGTATGAGCTGGTTCCATACCGAGCATTGCCCATGCTTTGTCTACATCTTCTGCATTTAAGTTGGTAATCATGATGCGTTGAGCACCTGTAATTTTCAAAGTTGCGTGGAATGTATTTGCCACGTCGATAAATTTTTGTAACATTTGCGGTTGTACGAAACCACCAGGGATCCGAGGGGTAATCGCATAAGTGCGTTTCCCGTTACGGATACGTTGTAAATTGCCTGCCACTTGTGCCATGTGTATCTCCTTATATGTTGAGTAGTTGGTAATTGTTTTATATCATAAAAGTAGGCATGATTTCTAGAGATAGATAATCTTAAATAGCTAACAGGTAGCTAGTAAATCTAGGAAAGGAAGAAATGCTTTTATGTAAATTAAGTAGTATATGCATAGTCGCCTAGTTCGTAGTTACTAGGAGACTTATGCTAAAAAATCCAAATATAAAGGATTTTTGATTTGTATATTGATATATGACTAGGCGAAAGCCTATGCTATTAGTATACTATAAGAAGTGATTCTTGTATGTAGCTGAGGCAACGAATTTTATTCACAAACTATACACGGCTTATACACGGGAAATTTAAAGTTACACACAGAATTATCCACAAAAAGTGATTAAGTTAAGACAAAAATAAAAGTATACTTAAGGTATCATTGGATTACACACAGAGTATACACAAGATAACCACATAGTTATACACATACCATGTGATAACAAGTGAATAACTTGTAGCTTACACACAGACTAGACACAGGATACCCACATGGTTATCCACAGAACAGTGTATATGTTATGATGGTTATATAGGAGTGGAGTATGATACTAGTCTGTAAGAGTATCCATGTGGAAAGATTTGGCATGTATATAGAGGTGTAGCGCGCGTGGTATGTATGATATGTGCAGCGTATACTATGAACCTAGAACTTGTTTGTTGGTGCTGAAGATAATTTTTATAATAAATCAACCTTGATATATAGAATATATTATTCTAATTTGTAGAATAGCAAGCTAGTTTATAAACTGATATAGGAAATCTGATTTGTATGTGTCTATTTGCTACGAAAGATACCTTTAGATAACTTCATTAGAAGCATTGCCTATTTGCGATAGTATAATGGCTTTTAAAGAAATAGGTTAGCTAGTATCGAAATAAGAATGCTACCCTATATAAAGTAATAGTAAGAAAAGGATATATATAGTGAAAGTTTTATATGAAAATGTGCAGGTTGCTACTTTTGTAGCGCGACCTAACCGATTTGTGGTGCATTTAGAATTAGATGGACAGATGATTGCAGCTCACTTGCCGAACCCTGGACGTATGTGGGAACTTCTCTTTGTAGGGGTGAAGATGTATGTGGTACATCATCCCAAAGAAGGAGCAAAAACACAATATCGTGTCATCGGTATTGAACGTGATGGTGTGCCTATCATGTTGGACACCAATTATTGTAATGATATGGCAGAGTACATGATCGGGGAACAACTCATCCCTGGTTGGGAAGAGTGGCGTGTGGTACGCCGGGAGTACACCGTGGGTCATAGTCGATTCGATTTGCTCCTTACCAATGATAAGGAAGAACACTTTTTATTGGAAGTGAAGTCTTGCACTTTATTTGGTGATCAAGGAGCGATGTTCCCTGATGCGGTGACGGAGCGAGGACGAAAACATTTACTACACTTACAAGAGTTACAACAAGAAGGATACTGCACAGGGATTCTGTTCTTAGTGCAGTGGGAACGAGCTATGTGGTTTTCCCCAGACTTTCACACAGATTTGGAATTTACCAAAACATTTATTGAGGTAGCGCCGCAGTTAGATTGGAAAGCGATGGCGTTACAGTGGACACCGGAGTTTACGAAACCTACAGTGGTGCGCGAGTGCTTGTACAATGATGAAGCGGTGCGCCGAGAAGCGGAGGACCGTGGGGATTACCTCATGGTGTTGCAGGTAGAAGAGCCGGTGACCTTAACCATCGGTAGCAAGGGCGACATGCACTTTGATCCAGGCTATTATGTGTACGTAGGCTCAGCGAAGGTAAATTTAGAAAAGCGCATTGAACGTCATAAGAGGAAGCGGAAAAAGAAACATTGGCATTTAGATTATTTGCGCAGTGTCAGCACGGTTGTGGCAGCCTTACCAATTCGTAGCTCCAGTGATTTAGAGTGTGAATTGGCGAAGGCGATGAAAGTCATCAGCACAGATGAGGTAAAAGACTTTGGCTGTAGCGATTGTCATTGTGAATCACATCTATTCAAGATGGATGTGAATCCTATCCATGATGAACGCTTTATGATCGATGTGGTGGAACAGTTCCGTATGAATCGATTAAATGAGGCGATGTTAGACTTTCACAAATAAAGGAACAAGAATATTTATACAATATATACGTTTATAAGTGTTTATATTTGAGCGTATTGAAACTTTCATGTAAAAAGATAGAAAAAAAGTGCATAAAATGGTATAATGGATTAGTTATATAATCAGTGTTGTAAAATGAGGTGATACAATGGAGGAAAAGGCTTGGAGTCACGGCAAGATTCTGCCGGTCCAAATCGATAAAGAAATGCGCAGCTCCTACATCGATTACGCCATGAGCGTTATCGTTATGCGCGCACTTCCAGATGTACGTGATGGGTTGAAACCTGTACACCGTCGTATTCTATATGCGATGCATGAAACAGGCATGACACCGTCGAAACCGTACAAAAAATCGGCTCGTATCGTCGGCGACGTACTTGGTAAATACCACCCACATGGTGATAGCTCCGTGTACGATGCAACGGTGCGTTTAGCCCAAGATTTTAATACAAGATATCCACTCGTGGATGGTCATGGTAACTTCGGTTCCATTGACGGCGACTCTGCAGCGGCTATGCGGTATACAGAAGTTCGTATGTCTCGTATTGCGACAGAAATGCTCGCAGATATCGAGAAGAAAACAGTGGACTTCATGCCGAACTATGACGAATCCTTGGAAGAACCAACCGTACTTCCTGCCAAGATTCCGAATTTGTTGATCAATGGTTCCGCCGGCATTGCCGTAGGGATGGCCACAAATATTCCTCCCCACAATTTAGGGGAAGTGGTAGATGGTCTTGTAATGCTCATCGACGATCCAGAGGTAGATGTGAATCAATTGATGACGGCTATCAAAGGTCCAGACTTCCCAACAGGGGCTTCTATCCTTGGTCGTGATGGCATTAAAAAAGCCTATGCCACAGGTCGTGGTAGCATCAAAATGCGTGCGAAAGCTCATATTGAGGCTATGACGAAAGGGAAACATCGAATCGTAGTCACAGAAATTCCGTACCAAGTAAATAAAGCGCGCTTGATTGCAACCATTGCAGATTTAAGCCGTGATAAAGTGGTGGACGGCATTACGGCCCTTCGTGATGAAAGTGACCGCCGTGGTCTTCGCATCGTTATCGAATTGCGCGCGGACGTGCAACCAGATATTGTGTTGAATAAACTATATAAACATACACAATTACAAGATACATTTGGTGTGATTATGTTGGCGCTAGTAAAAGGACATCCAAAAGTATTGACTTTGAAAGAAGTGTTAGGTCACTACTTAACGCACCGTCAAGAAGTGATCGTGCGCCGTACAGAGTTCGACTTGGCGAAAGCAGAAGCTCGTGCGCATGTATTGGAAGGCTTGTTGATCGCTTTAGATCATATTGATGAAGTGATCCATACGATCCGCAGTTCTCAAACTACAGATATTGCTCGTACTGCTTTGATTGAAAAGTTCAACCTTACAGAAATTCAAGCGAACGCTATTTTAGATATGCGTTTAGCTCGTTTAACAGGTTTAGAACGTGAAAAAATTGAAGAAGAACATGCAGCATTATTGGTGTTGATTGCGGACTTGAAAGCCATCCTAGCTTCCGATGAACGCCAACGTGAAATCATTAAAGAGGAGTTAATCGCCATGAAAGAAAAATATGGCGATAAACGCCGCAGTGAAATCACTATTGATACATCTGACTTTGATGTGGAAGATTTAATCGCTGACGAAGAAATGGTTATCACTTTAACTCGTCAAGGCTATATCAAACGCATGAATGCCAATGTGTATCGCAACCAACATAAAGGTGGCGTAGGCGTTGTGGGCATGAAAACGAAAGAAGACGATTATGTGGCGCAAATTATGCATGTGCGCACTCATAATACATTGTTGTTCTTCACCTCCACAGGCCGTGCATACCGCTTGAAAGCCTACGAAGTGCCAGAAGCATCCAGTCGTAACTCTCGTGGTACAGCCATCATCAACGTACTTCCTCTTAACGTAGGGGAAACAGTGACGAACATGATCGATTTAGAACGCATCTCCAGCGATGTGAACTTGTTCATGGTCACAAAACAAGGCGTTGTGAAGCGCACATCCATCGATGAGTATCGCAACATCCGCCGTGGTGGCTTGAATGCAGTGGCATTGGACGAAGGGGATCAGTTGATTTCTGTGGGCTTGACCTATGGCAACCAAGATGTATTGCTAGGTACGAAAAAAGGTATGGCTATTCGCTTCCATGAAAGTGACGTACGTTTGTTGAAACGTGCTGCTCGTGGTGTGAAAGGTATCAACTTGAACGCTGGTGACGAAGTTGTCGGTGCTAGCATCATCCACGGTACTGGCGAAGAATGCCAAGTCTTTACTATCAGTGAAGAAGGTTATGGCAAACGCAATGTAGAAAGCTCCTACACAGTACAAAAACGTGGTGGTAAAGGGACTAAAAACTTTAAAATCACCGATAAAACTGGCGAAGTCGTAGCTGTAGAAATCGTAAATGACAACGATGAAATGATGCTAATTTCTGAACAAGGTAAGATCATTCGCTTTGACGTGAACGATATTGCCGTGAAGAAAAGCAAAGCCATTTCGGGCGTGAAAACACAAAACTTAGACGAAGGAGATAAAATTGCCTCTGTAGCAGTTATCTCTGGAGAAGATCTAAAAGAAGACGAAAGCTTATTCTAGTATTGGCTTTCTTGCCATTCTAAATGGTGCATAAGGGAAGAGCACGGTATACCCCTCACAAACGGTATTTCATAATGTTTGTTCGGGGCACACCGTGCTCTTCTTATACTTGCTGAACGTATCAAATAAGAGGAGCAAGAAAGGCCGCTCCTACAATGGCGCTTTACGGAGGAGTGGAGATACTGAGGTATTCTATGTTTACCTTTGCTTTAACTTGTGATACAATAATGGTGAGTTAAAACAACAGGAAATGTATCTGGCATTGATACACCAAAAAAGCACAGGGTTGCCGCCCTGTGCTTTTTCTTTGCCGTTTATGTTACGGCTTTGGCTAGTCACTATTTGTTGTTACTATCTAGCCATTTGCAAATCAAATAACTAATAACATTTGCCATGATAGTAACGAGTAACAGGAAAATAAATTCTGACATTAATAACACCCCCTTTCCGTCACGGAATGGGATATAGTGACAAGTTTATTATATCAAATTTATATACAAAATAAATAAAAATCACGAAATGTAAATGCTATACTCTTCCTGCATTGAATTTTATCGATGAATAGCATATAATAGTAATGTTATATCATAAAATCAGAGTATTAGGAGGCGAGTCCTATTTTAGACTTTAAGCGTTTTACCTTAGAAGATAAGCCCCGTATTGATGCGTATTTCTCAGAGCATCATTATGAAGCGTCAGATAATAGTTTTACCACATTATTTATGTGGCAAGATATTTATGGCATTACTTGGGCAGAAGAAGAAGGCGTATTATTTATTAAAGGTGGTGGAGTGACAGAATCTCCATTTATGTTACCACCGTTTGCGGGAAAAGATGCCAAGTTTGTAGATGGATTACAAATGGCGAAAGAGTGGTTTAAGGAGAACCAAATTCCATTTTTATTAAAAGGTGTGAACCCAATCATGATGGAACGGATGCAAAAGTTGTGCCCAGATTGCTATGAATTTACACCTGACCGTGACAACTTTGAATATATTTACCGTACAGAAGATATGATTACCTTAGCGGGTAAAAAGTTACGTCAAAAGAAAAATCATTTAAATCAATTCCGTATGCAATATTCTAACTATGAATATATGCCAATTGATGAAAATACGATTCCTCTTTGTCGTGAAGCGGCAGCACAATGGGTGGAGACACATCATGAAGAGGGCATTGAGGATGAACTAACTGCTATCAATTTGCTGTTTGATCATTGGGATGCATTAGGCCTTGTAGGTGGCTGCATTAAATTGTTCGGACGAGTGGAAGCTTTCACGATTGGAGAAATGCTAAATGAACATATGGCACTGATTCATATTGAGAAAGCAAATCCAACTATCCGTGGTTTGTACCAAGCTATCAATAATGAATTCATTCGTCATGAATTTGCAGATACAAAGTTTATCAACCGTGAAGAAGATATGGGCTTGCCTGGTCTTCGCATGGCGAAAGAGTCGTACAACCCAGATCATTTTGCTGAAAAATATGATGCTCGTTGCATGAAACAAGGCGCTTGTGAGGATAGTCATCCATGACCTATTTTTGGGAAGGATTGCTCATCGGGGTTGCTGTGTTGGCGCCTATAGGAATGCAGAATCTATTTATCATTAATACAGCATTGGTACAAAAGGTGTCACGTATTATTACAACGATTTTAATCGTGGCATTTTTCGACATCACCTTGAGCGTGTCAGCCTTTTATGGTATTGGTGCCATCTTTGACATATGGCCAGTTTTGAAAGGCATCATTTTATTGCTAGGCGGGGCGGTTATCTTTTACATGGGGTATACCGTCTTTAATTCGGAACCAAATGTGTCCCATGTGGATACGAATGTGACCATCTGGAACATTGTGACCACGGCCTTTGCGGTGGCATGGCTAAATCCACAGGCACTTATCGATGTGACCATGATGTTCGGTGCTGTGAAAGCCAGCATTCCAGAAGAAGCATCGCTCTATTTCTTGTTGGGATACATCGTGTCTGCCTTTGCTTGGTTTGGAGCGTTATCGACGATCATTCACAAACTGTCAAAGCGCATCAAGATTTCGCAACTGGTTTGGATTAACCGAATTTGTGGGTTGATCCTATTCGGGTATGGCGCTAAATTGTTTATAGATGGAGTGTTATTGTATATATAAACTTTCACAAAAGGGTCTAGCAGTAGGCCCTTATTTTTTTATA
>UQVF01000015.1 GCA_900544365.1 uncultured Veillonella sp.
CCATTTTTAATCACCAAGTCATGTGTACCATCACCAGCGATTTCTTTGATATTACCAAGGTTTTCTGCTAATTTCACATCGAATCCATCACCTGCAGTATTTTTTACTACATCAATGTTATTCGTAGCTGTTGCTTCACGAGTAAAGTTCTCAGCACCTTTTACTTTTAAAGCTTGACCTAGGTTGCGGTGTACTTTATCTGTTTCTGCCGCATCTTTATTACCATAGAAGTCTAAGCCTTTTTCTGTTAATGCATTCGTTGCAGTCTCACCAGCTTTATCGATTTTGTCGGATAAGGTATTGTAATTTTTAGTTACCGTATCTCCTAATTTCGTAATTGCTGTATTTTGACCTTCATTAGTAGCATTTAATTTATCGATAGCATCTTTTAAGGTATTTGCAGTATCAGTACCACCAGTTGCATTAGTGATATTGAACGTTGGTCCCGTCACAGTTCCATTGTCAGCAATCGTTGTCCCACCGATCACAGTAGCCAAACCACTTACAGCTGTTAATTTACCTTTGGTAGCATCAGATAAATCTAATGTATATGTACGAACTCGATCCGTAGCACCTAATTCACCACCAGAAAGAGCCAATCCATCCCCAGCAATAGCTACTTTTGTATCATTTGCATTGACTTTGTAAGTCGTTACACCTTCCGTTGTAGTTGTATCTGTATCTACTGTTGTGTTAATACCAGGTGCTACTTTTACGGTTTCTTTCGCAGCTGCTTTTGCTAAGTTAGTAATTTTATTATTACCAGCTTCAGATAAATTACTTAAGTTTTTATCTGCTGCATTGTCTACTTTTTCACGAGTAGCTTTATCCAAGCCAAATGTTACTAGTCCATCTGCACCAGTTGTAATAGATAAGCCTGCTTTAGGTCCTTCTGCTGTTGTAGTTGCATCTGTAGCCGCTACGAAGTTCAAACCTTTTTTCAATTTTACTGTGTTCGCAGCTGTATCTGCAACGCTGTTCGCACGGTAAGTAATATCTGCTTCTAAATTAGATGCTATAACTTTTGCATCGCCAAAGTTAACAGTTCCTTTATCATCACCTTTACCTGGTGTAATTGTTACAGTGTTAGTACCATTTTTGATAATTAAGTTATTTTTTTCATCGCCAGCGATGGATTTTATTCCCGTTAAGGTATCAGATAATTTAACAAGTAAACCATTAGCCCCAGCAGAGCCATCTTTTGCTACTTGAATGTTCGTATTCAGTGTGTTAGATGTATAATTAGCGCCACCTTTCACCGTTAATGTGGTATCTAATGTACGAGCTACACCTTGATTATCATCACCCGTGAAAGTAATGGCTTTCCCTTTGAAAGTATCAAATTCAGTTTGGCTAACTTTTCCTCCTACCGTAGTGGTAAGATTTGCAATCTGTGATGTATGAGTATTCACAGTTGTATTGATACCATCTACTACAGATTTTCTAGCAATGTCCTTAATTACTACACGAGTGTTTTGATCTTGGTTATTACCATTTTGTTGAATCAAAGATGCATTACCATCAGTACCAACTGTATACTCACCCGTTTTGATGTGCATCTCTGCAGTTTTATCAATTTTAGCATCAAGAGCTGTTTTCACACTGCCAGAAGTAACTAGTTTAGCATCTTCATTCGCTGCTCCTACAGCACTTGCGATGTTAGGGGTAATCGTTACAGCGCCATTACTAGGAGTTACTGTTAATGCCGTCGTATTTCCACTAGTAATGGAAGTCACTACATCCTTAGCCTTAATCGTAACTGTGCCATTATTATTTTCAATGGCAATATTATCGCCGGCTTTTAAGGTAACAGCTTTTTTGGTTACACCAGTCACAGCTTGCGGTGTAGCCACCGTAGCATTTCCATCTTGTGTCCGCAATGTCCATTCATCGGATTTTTTAGCCACATCTGTAATGGTTGCAGTCTCTGTTACATCTTTATTTTCTCCATTTACATAATTTAATGTAATGGTACCTGCTGCATTTGGTGTATAGGAAGTTGCCTTAATATGGCGTTCTCCGCTTTTTAAGGAACTTTCAATCGCTTTCGCTTGTTTCAAGTTGACTGCATCATAATCGTTTACACCACCTGCTACACCTGTCAAACGGCGTGCAAATCCAGTATCTCCAGTGGAAGAACGTTTCGTACCAATCGCTACAATACCATACTCTTTATCTGCCACCGCATCTGTTCCTTGTGTATTTGTTAACATATACGGATATGTTTTCTGTGCCGACCCACTAGATGTACCTACATCTGAAGCGGTGATTTGGGTGTTCGCGCCTAAGGCAATACTACCAGATCCAGCCAGTACCTTCGCATTTTTACCGATGGCAATACTATTTGAGGCATCCACAGCTGGTGTAGTCCCTGCTGTAGTTCTCCCTTCTGCTACACCAACAGTCGCCCCCTCACCAATGGCAATACCAGATGTACTAAACGCCTTAGCACCGTTACCAAGAGCTGTGGCGCTGGCTTTTGTGGATTGTGCTGCTGCACCAATGGCTGTAGAATTAGCCGCTGTAGTATTGGCTTGATAACCGATAGCAGTAGAGCCACTACCAGCTGCTGTAGCTGCATTACCAAATGCACTATCATTGTCATTCGAAGCACGAGATGAGCTACCTACTGCAATAGTATCTGCTGCTTGTGCTTGAGCATCATTACCCATAGCAATACCACTGGTACCACCAGAGGTAGCACCTGTACCAATGGCTATGGCATCAGCCTTTTCTGCTGTAGCGGTTATCAACAGGTGCGGGGGCTTTGGCTCCCGAAGCTGCCGCACCTGTACCAATAGCTGTTGCATTTTCTGCGGAGGCAGACGCTTTTGTACCTAACGCAGATGCACTTTTTCCAGAAGCTAAGGCGCTATACCCAATAGCAGCAGCCTTTTCCGCTGATGCTTTAGTCCGTTCTTTATTATCATCCAATGCGTTTCCATCACCACCGCCAATAGCGATAGAATTAGCTTCTGTAGCAGCAGCACTACGTCCCAATGCTGTCGCATTACCACCAGTAGCCATCGTTCGCAAGCCTATGGAAACATCACCAAATTTTTGATAGCTAGAAATTGTGGTTTCATCGTCATTCCAGATAAATGTTTTTGGAGTCCCATCTGCATTGAATGTATTAGCACCAGCTAAGGATTGGATACCTATGGCAACGCCACCTTGGCTGTACCCACGGGCACTTACACCATAGGCTGCAGCTCCCATTTTTTTAGACCGCGCACTTTCACCAACCGCTGTAGCATGTTCTGTGGCTACAGATTTAAAACCCATGCCGATACCATAATCACCATTAACAGTTGCATATCGACCTACAGCAACAGCATAAGAATTTCTAATATCAGTATCTAAGCCGACTGCCAATGAAGAGTTCCCTATAGCGACCGCCCTTTGTCCAATGGCTATACTAGGATCTGTTGTACCGTCACGTTGTGTTCCTACGGCATAACTTTTTTTACCTAATGCTATCGAACCATCTGACCCTGCAAAAGATCCAGACCCTAATGCAATCCCACCAGGTTTAGCAGTCCCTTCATCTACGGCATGTACAGATGCACTCATATCCGCCCCCACAGCCATAGCCGCCAGGATACTTGCTACTACAATTTTCTTCTTCCCAGAGTGGTTTTTCGCCATTTCAGACACGACGATATAACATTGCTTTGACTTGCTCCAAATAACTTTAAATATCTTATTCATACCGATACTTACTCCTAACCGTGAACACACTAATGATAATTAACAACTTTCACTTTCTATTTTGGTGCTTTCTGCTACGTTAACAACCTCCCTAAGCAGAGCCTATATATAATTATTTTCCTCTTTGCATTTATACTGAATGCTTACCTATTTCATTAAGAGTCCAATCAACTTGATAGCTCAATAAAATAGGTAAACATTCCTTACAAATACAATACATAGAATGACAGGAATCTATAGTATATGAAAATTTCATGAAGAAAACATGAATTATTCATGATAAACAGACAGTTCCCTCTTGATAAACATCGCACTAATTATATACTGAATAAGTGGATTTTTCAAACCGCAAATTTTTCGATATATATCATCTTCAGCTATCCTTTTACCAAGTTTTCTAAATAACTAAATTGATGAAAACAACATGTATTGTCCCTATATAATGCACAAAGTACACGTTTCTAAAATTTTCATCTCCAACAAGGTATAGACATTTTTATTATATCAAGATAGCCTACACCTATCAACACATATTTGTATGTTCTATTGAATTTCACCTATGATGTGTCATAGTATCCACATAAATGAATTTGTCAAAGGGTATAAAGCACACGGGAATATAAAAGAGCCGGTATACAATACACCGACTCAATTTACAAATGCTTGCAATCAACTAGGTTCAGAGGTTGCTGTCCATTTATGCTTTTTTACTTTTTATACTCCGCTCTAAATCCATCTCGAAGTACCGCATATCGCAATAAATTTTTAATAAAAGATTGTACATTAGGGTCTTTCCAATCTAGTAATCGAGAATGGTTGACCCGGCCAAGATGTATTTCATCACCGTGAACAAGCTCCGGAGCACGTTCCTTAATATACGCAATGACGTCAGCTCTTTTAGCTGCACCACCTCTACCTCTTGTTAAAGAACCGTTATGTGTAATATCTACTATATGAGTCAGCGGATTATATCGGCAACACCGATCTAAATTTAACTGAAGCGAATGATGTCTCGATTCTTTATTTGTGATTGACACATCAACCCCTAACAGTTCTTCGAAGGAAGGAATATCCTCAACTTCCCAGTATTCACCATCCTCATAGATATATATAACAGCCTCCACACCATTCACTAGCATAGTATACTCTGCATTCAGTATCTCTCTATATCCTGCAGCATGTTCAAACACCGCATCACCACGCACATTAATATGAGGCGCCTTGCATTCTATTACCATAAGTGCATCTGTACATTCTTCATCACGATACACAACAATATCTGCTCGTTCTCTCGCTCTTTTTTACATGCGCCATAGATTCTTCTACGCGGAGTCTATTACAAGGTACACCTAATTGTTCTAGCAAAAACAGAATCATTTTCTGTCTTACTTCTTCCTCCGGCGTTTTAGGCACAAAATACTTACGCACCGGATCAAAATAAGACTTTGAACTTGGTTTATATACGTCTAACTTTATATCTTTAAATAGTTTCTTTATATCTTGCATAAAAGCGCCCTCTCTCTTCATTACGTTTTCAGTTTTCACATTATAGCATATATAAAAGTAAGTTGTCTTACTAGGAGGGGGGAGCACAAAAAATGGATAACTCAATCTTGACTATCCGCATATTTAAGGTTTTAGGACAAAGATAAGGAAATCCCTCAATCTTTTCTATATATAGCATACATCGCCAAAAAAGGACAACACAATGTGTTGTCCTTTTCCAGTAGGTGATGCCTCCATCACCAAGAGCTCTTAAGAGCCAAATCTAATTGTCTATTATAATAACAAAACCACTATAATTCGTCAACTCTTTATTCATAAAGTATATTGAATTTTTCCTGTTAATACTTGTTTCCATTGTCCATAATCAGAAGATCCCATACGTTTTAACAACTTTTGATTCAATATGTTACCCGCAGAATACCCCATCCTTCTATTATTAGAATAGAAAAATTTTTTCAAAAGTTGCTTTAACTCTGTCAAAGATTCGAAATACCCTAAAATTTTGAGCACATCAAATAAAGACAATTTTGAGTACTGATAGCCATAACGCTTCTGTGGATTTAACGAAAATGACTTAACTATATTAGTATTAACCTTATAACATGTAGGTGTGGTAAACCTATTAATCAAGGACGTATGTGCACAACTGTTTCGCAAGCATAGCAAAAAATCCAGCATATTCAAGAACTCGGATCTTTTAGATTTCTTTAATTTAAAATCACTTAAAACATCCCCAAGTACATCATCTTGTAAATAATGCACTAATCTGACAAGTTCACCGAAAGTTAGGGCCTCTATAGATACCCAAAAAGGAACAGCTATATCATTATAAACATTTTTATAACAATCTCTGTATACAGCAACATTCGTTGGCGCCACATAATTTTTAGATTGATAAAACTTCATTTCAATATGGTCATTCCGATCAATTAGATTTGTTAAGTAGTATGGTTTGAAAAGAATAAAGTCTGTAAAATTATTATAGATTTTTTTATTTTGTTCATTAACAAATGGATAGTTTTGAGAATACGAACAATATGTATCACTTGATACGATGCTATCACTAGGATCCATAAAATTTGATTTATTTGTATATTGCATAGTGTTATTAAGCGTCGTGCAATGCCTTTTTGTAAAATGATAGGCAATTGAGGTCTTTAACGCTTCTTCTACTTTGCTTAGTTTAGAAAATATAATATTAGAAAATTTTTTATCAAAGCTACATAGCGCCTTAAAATCCTCTAATGTAACATTTTTATATCTCTTAGGTTTTAATGTATCTAATAACAAGTTCTCAAATCCATTAAACAAAGAATAATAATTTTGCTTTATCAGAACCTTATTTAGTTCATCATTATCAAATTCAAGTCCTCTACTTTTTAATCTATTCTTCAAATCTTCTCTCGATAAAAAAGTTTTTATCGCCAATTAATCTCTCCTCCTTCCTAAAAATTTTCCCGCATATGACTCTTTAATCTTATAATATCCTATTTCATTATTGATGTATACCATATCAACAGTATTAAAAAAATGAGTCCATTAGTGATCTTAGGTCTAACTAATAAATCATATAAAAATGGATAACCCACTCAAAAATATCTGCTTTTTGATATTGATCCAGGAGGGATACGTAATCGACTTAGTGCGCTAGGAGCATAGCGACGACGCACACTTAGCCGATACGATGTTCACCCTGTAGCGTAGCGAAAGGCCCTCCAAATGAAAAAGCACTCTGCCGAAACAAAGTGCTAATGCTGGTGATCCAGGAGGGATAGCGGTTAGCTTAGTTATCTAGGAGCATCGCAACGCAGAGAACTTAGCGATAGCATACCCGTATACGTAAGCAACTTAGGTCTCCAGGAACGCAGTGACGCAGAGACCTTAGTGCGTCGATCCCTCCAACATAAAAAGGATTCTAGAAAACATAGAATCCTTTGTTAGTGGTGATCCAGGAGGGATAGCGGCAAGCTTAGACCTTTAGGAGCCATAGGCGACGCGAAGGTCTTAGCGATAGCATCCCTGCCACACAAAAAGGATCCTACATCAAGTAGAATCCTTTGTTAGTGGTGATCCAGGAGGGATTCGAACCCCCGACCCACGGCTTAGAAGGCCGTTGCTCTATCCAACTGAGCTACTGAACCATATGTAGTTATGTCATGTTATTTTACTGTAAATAATAAAATAACCCATCACATAGACATTGTCTCTGTATGGGAACGTATTAAATACAAGCACATGTATAAGTGGAGCGGGTGAAGGGAATCGAACCCTCGCAACCAGCTTGGAAGGCTGGGGCTCTACCATTGAGCTACACCCGCACATAAGAAAATGGTCGGAGCAGCAGGATTCGAACCTGCGACCCCCTGGTCCCAAGCCAGGTGCGCTACCAAACTGCGCTATGCCCCGATATCTTCCATTCATAGTAACGAACCACCTTAACTATCCTTGGGAAACACTGTTTCGCTACCGTTTGTTACTTACCGTAACAACAAATATATAGTATCATATCCTTTACATCTATGCAAGTGTTTTTTTATAATTTATTTAATTTTTTCTAACCCTTAAATTGCAAGTAGAAATTGAACACTTTGGTACAAATAATTTAACCTTAAATTGCAGATAGATATTCAACTCTTTATACGACAAAAGGGACTGTTACAATGTTACAGCCCCTTTCACCACACATTTATTCTTCTTCACTTTCATCAAAGAAAATCTGTATACTTTGCAATCCATCTGCATGAACTGGTTCACCGATATGAACTGTCATTTGCTCTCCCTCAGTTCTACCAACGGAATCACCATCTTGCACCTTTGTATCTGATGTCAAAATATAGTCTGCCACAGCTAGCGCATAGTTCTCAGCTTTTTCCGGTTCCCACGGACAATGTAAGAGCTCAATATTGAGTTGCTTGAACAGTTCCATACCACTAGTGGACACGGAAATAGTACCATCATCTTCAAAGTCCATATCTACCCAGATTAAATTTGCCATAGGTAGCATATCATCCCGTAACTGTTCCGTTTCCTCATGGTACTTGCCAGCTTCGTACAAAACTCCATTTGTATATATCGCACTAGCTCCGGTTTGCTCCGTCGCCACTGCCAGTAACTTAGCTAGTAAAATCCCCTCTTCCAAAGGTTTTCCAGGGCCTTCCACAATACTAATTGCCACATGGCTCGTATGATTAAGTACCGCATCCAATGCATCATCCCAAAGGTAATTCCTTGTCGCCCCTTGCATAACGGCTTCCATTGGCATAGCAAAGGAGAAGGGTGCCACCACTACTTTATAATCATCAATCTCTAAGAAGTGAGCCTCTTCCATATCCTCTTCTGCCACAGTATCTACATCCTTTGTGGCGATGGCAGCACGAACTTTCATTCCTTCAGGGCTTGTTATAGATTCGATATCCCATTTAGTGAGCAAGTCCTTTTTAAAACGATTCACATCGAACTCTGCATTGTCCAACAGCACCATGCCCATAAAACCACGTTTACCAACCATAGGACCTATGCCACCAGTGCCTTCTAGGATTTTTTCAGCCAAATTCCGCATTGCATCAAACAATAGTTGATTCTCTGCACTTTGTACATCCGCCATATCTATATCTAAGCTCATCGTTTTCTGTATGATACTTTCAATTAAATAGTCACCTACACCATTGGATTGATCTCGCATGAGTACCAGCAAGGCTTCACTGAAAGAAGATCCTAACAGCGTCAATGTATTCGTATCTCCGTCAAAATAAATGACTTGACCTACAGCACCAGATTTCGTTGGATTATAGTCGATGTACAAACGGGACGCCTGTTCCCCTTCCCCGGTAGCAGCAAAAAGGCATAGATCCCTCTGTTTAGAAGGAGCTCGTACTTGCGATGGTTTTGTATCAGGCCCCAATATGTCCATATTCATTACTTCTCGTCCGTGAAGATCAAATTCTAACATTTGACGCACTGAAAGTAAATAGAATTGTTTACCCTCGTACATAAACATAGGGAAGTTTACTTTCAAGGACGTATATTCCTTTTGATAGGTACCATTCACTACATTAAGCAAGAAACTCAGCCCCTCCGGAGTATGTGGATACCGCCGTAATAAATTCATCCATTCTTGAGGGGACACCCCTTTCCACTCGCTTTGAATAACATTCCATACATCAGGCACTAACCCTCGATACACCCGGGATATATCCGTCATATACCGTTCGTGAATAGTAAGACCAGAGTCCACCACATTGATAGTAGCACCTTGTCCCAGTGCACTTCTACGAAGGTACTTTTCGATAGTACTAATAGCGAGGTCCTTATCTGCGACGTAATAAGTAAAGGTAGCCACTCCATCCGGAATGCGTAGTGTTGAGCCGCTGACAACGTTATTTTCTTCTAAAGCTCTTGAGATTTTTGTATCCAATCGTTTAAACTGTTTAGCATCTCCTAACGATGCATCCAATACAACATGAATATGGTGTAAATTCCCTAATTCTGCAATGACTGTTCCTTCTTGATATAGCTTAGCGCCATGAGGTATACCGAGCTCCTCCAAGGAGATGAGTATTTCCTCTACTAGTTCATCCCCTTCATCCATGGAAAACCTAAGTACGCAATGATCGATTTCACCATTGTCTTTATACACAGATTCCCCTTCATGGATGGTGCCCACATCCGTAAGTTTATGTTCCAGTAATACTTCCAAAGAACCGCGGCAAGAATCATCAAATTGAGCCGGAATATATAGTTCATAAGATATTTGTTTTTTCTTTTCTTCTGTTGCCATATCTCTTAGTTCTCCACTCTACTCACCAATATGCAATGCTAGTACAACTTACATGATTTCTCTTTCAGATCGTCCTCAATCCAAGAGAGTTACAGAAACGGGTAGGGATTGTAAAATTTGTTTTGCTAACTCACGGGTAGATTCTGTTGTACGAACCATGCACAATCCTTCTGTATTGACCGTTGTCATCACCCCTACATATTCATAGCCCTCTAAAATGCGATTCACATAATTCGTATGCTGTCGTTCAATCTGAAAGTACACATACTGCGGATCATACACAATGTCCTGTTCTTGCATCTTAGTCCTCCTCTTATGTAGTAAGAAATTATTTTTGCTTTGTTTCCCGACGCATCATGGAGTATTCTTCCAAAGGTGTATCGATGTATAGACGTACTTTCATTTGCGCATGTTTCGCCACATCGATGTCGTTTCCATCTTCATCGGTAATTCGAGTAATGACATGTTTCACCAATGGTCCATTCGGTTGACAGAACTCCACTTCTTCTCCAACCTTGAAATTATTACGTTGTTCCATATACGCATAACCTTCTTCCGCATTGTATCCTTCTACGAGGCCAATAAAGTCATGAGTTTGCGTATTGGAAGATTTACCATAGTTTTGTGCTTCTTCACCTGGTTTTTCCATGGCAAAGGCCTCTGTGTATGGACGGTGAGAGATTTTTTCTAATTCTGCATACCATTCATCACGTACATACCAATCGTCACCTTCTTCTAAGAATGTATCAATCGCTTCACGATACACTTTAGATACAGTTGCTGCATAGTGTACAGATTTCATACGACCTTCGATTTTCAAGCTATCTACACCGGCTTTGTACAACTCAGGGATATATTTCAACAAGCACAAATCTTTAGAATTAAAGATGTATGTACCATGTTCGTCTTCTTCGATTGGGTAGTATTCGCCAGGACGGTTTTCTTCCACCAAATTATATTTCCAGCGACATGCTTGTGTACAAGCCCCACGGTTTGCATCGCGGTTGGTCATGTAATTACTCAACAAACAACGACCGGAATAAGAAATACACATGGCACCATGGACGAAAGCTTCGATTTCCACATCTGCTTTTTCACGCATCGTCTTGATATCTTCAATGCTGACTTCACGAGCTACCACAACACGAGCTGCCCCTTGTTCTTTCCAGAACTGGGTTGTTAGATAGTTCGTCGTATTCGCTTGGGTACTTACATGCAATTCTAAGCCTGGAGCCACGCGTTTTGCCAACAAGAAAATACCTAAGTCTGCTACGATGATGGCATCCACTTTGATACTTTCTAAAAATTGTAAGTACTCTTCTAACCCTGTTAAGTCCTCATTATGAGGAATAATGTTACAAGTCACATAGATTTTTTTGCCATGGCTATGTACAAATTCTACGGCCTCTTTCAACTGATCATTGTCAAAGTTAGAGCTAGCGGCACGCAAGCCAAAAGCACGGCCTGCGCAATATACGGCATCTGCACCATAGCGGATGGCCATTTTTAATTTATCCATATTACCAGCTGGGGCTAGTAATTCCATATGTCGTTTCTTCATAATCTATCCTTTCCATACACTCACACTCATGCCATCTCCCATAGGGTAAATGGTGGTGTTGTAGTGTTCTTTTTGTTCTACATAAGTTAAGTACTCTTGCAGCCGCTTCACAATGGTTTTAAAGCGACGTGGCGGTTCTTTATCTCCCCGCACATAGCCACGGAATAACACATTATCTGCTAGTACTACTGCGCCTTTTGCGAGCTTCGGCTCGATGAGCTCCAATTGCTTTAAGTACTGCCCTTTCGGACCATCTAGAAACACTAAGTCAAAAGGTCCTTCCACAGTTTCTAATAAATCTGTGGCATCTCCTTTCAGCAACGTAATTTTATCTCCGTACTCCGACTGCGAAATAAAATGGGTTGCCATCCCATGGCGCACATCGTCTAATTCCATAGTGATTAACTGACCTTCTTTGTCCATATGTTTTGCCAATAACAAAGACGAGTACCCAATGGCAGTACCCACTTCCAAGACACGTTTCGGCTTGTACAAGCCGATTAAGTCTTCAAATAGTTCTACTTCCGACTCTCGTAAAATTGGCACATCATGCAAGAGTGCATAAATACGTTGTTCATTTAAAATCTCTTTAATTTTCATAAATTTGATCCACTATTTTCAAATGCTCATCATAGGTTTTTGTAAAATGATGATGTCCCTCTTTGTCGGCTACAAAGAATAAATACTCTGTCGGTGGTGCATAGAGAACCGCCTCCATGGATTTGATGCCTGGGTTTGCAATTGGCCCCGGTGGTAATCCTTTATGAAGATATGTGTTGTATGGGCTTTCTAGTTTTGTATCTTCAATCGTAATCAGTGGTTTCGGATATCCTAGAATGTATTGGATACTAGCACAAGACTCCAAAGGCATCCCTGTTTTTAAACGCTGACGGAATACAGCCGCAATGATAGGACGATCTTCGTCGAACTTCGCTTCTTTTTCTACCAATGATGCCAATGTGATAAACTCAAATATAGTCATTCCTTGGGCTTCAATATCTTGTCGCATTTTCGGCGTCAATTGACGATTCATTTCATCCGCCATAATAGCCATGACATCTTCCGCTTTGCTCCCTACAGGAATCTCATAGGTGCTAGGGAATAGGAATCCTTCTACACGATACGTAACAGGTCTTGTACCCACCATATAATCATATGGGGCATAGGTTTTTCCTTTTTCCATGAATGCATACTGCGTATCGATGCCTTGTTCTTCGATGCGTTTTCCAATTTCACCAATAGTAAATCCTTCCGGAATGGTGAGCTTCACCGTTTGTAATCTCCCTTGTTGAAGCAAGCCAATGATTTCGCTCAAGCTAACATGATGAGGGATTTGGTAATACCCATGTTGTAATTTATCCATGGTCCCCGTCAAGCGCAAGGCTACACGGAACACTGTTGGGGACGTGATGAGGCCTCTTTCATAGAGCACATCGCCAATCTCCGCACCGGTTTGGTTCTCACTAATGACAACCGTTTCTACATCCTCCTTAGAACCACCTGTCCAAGGAATATAATACATACCTGCTAGCACACCAAGTACAGTGACCAACAGAATCGCTACACATCCGTAGATGTATTTTACATATTGTTTCACAGCAATCTCCTTTTCAATGAATACTATATTATACCATTTTAGGAGTGTATATAGCAATTTTTCTATATATAGAAAAAGGGCTGTTACAATTCTACAGCCCCTTTCATTATTTATGCTCCTTCACTTTCATTAAAGAAAATTTGTATACTCTGTAATCCATCTGCACGGACTGGTTCATCGATGTGAACCACCAGTTCTTCTGTCTCTGTTCTGCCGATAGAATCACCATCATTTATCTCTTTCCCGGATGTCAATATAAAATTCGCCACACTAAGGATATACTTCCAAGCACGCTCTGGATCCCAAGGACAATGCAAGAATTCCACATTGAGTTGGTCGAGCTCTTCCATACCATTCGTATACAAGGATACGGTTCCATCTTCTTCAAAATCGATATCAACCCACACGAGGTTCATCATAGGCAACACATTATCTCGTAGATTCTCTGTTTCTTGGTAGTACTTGTCCGCTTCATAGAGGACGCCATGCATATAGATAGCAGTAGCTCCTGTTTGCACTGTTGCCACTGCAAGTAACTTCGACAGCAAAACACTTTCTTCCAATGCATTACCCGTACCTTCTACGATACTGATCGCTACATGGTTCGTATGTTTCTTAACCACGTCTAAGGCATTGTCAAAGAGGTAATTCCGCAACGCCCCCGATTCTAATGCTTCCGCAGGCATAGCAAAGGCGAATGGTGCTATCACAACTTTCACATCATCAATGATTAAAACGTGTGCTTCCTCCATATCTGCTGTATCTACAGAATCCACATCTTTCGTAACCACTGCTGCTCCTGCTTTCATATCATTTGCACTCGTTGCGGAAACAATATCCCATTGATCGAGCAAATCCTGTTTAAATTGCTCCATATCAAAGGTAGCATTTTCTAACAATACCATGCCCATACATCCACTTCTAAGGGTTGTAGGACTCATGCCATCTTCTATGGTACTTTCAGCTAGGATAGCCATAGTACTCATCAGGAGCTGATTATCATCGCTGTCAAGGTCTAATGTTTCTACATTCAAATTCATGATGTGTTCCATAACGCTTTCTAGAATGGAATCCGCTAAATTGTCAGACATTTCATCCATAATCTCTAACAAGGCGTGACCGAAAGACGGCGCCAACACCTCTAGCCTATGCGTGTCCCCATTGTAATAGATTACCTGTCCTACATGACCGGATTTTGTCGGATTATAGTCAAGGTAGAAACGCGATGCCTCTTCCCCTTCCCCAGTAGTCGCAAACAAGCACAGATTTCTCTGTTTAGAAGGCGCTCGTACTTGTGACGGTTTTACATCAGGCCCTAATATATCCATGTTCATCACATCTTGTCCATGAAGATCAAATTCTAGCATTTGACGTGCGGACAGCAAGTAGAATCGTTTGCCTTCATAGAGGAACATAGGGAATATAACCTTCATAGATGTGTATTCCTGTTGGTACGTACCATTCACACTATTGAGCAAGAAGCTAAGGCCTTCTGGTGTGTCTGGATAACGTTGTAACAAACGCATCCACTCTTGCGAAGAGATACCTTTCCACTCATTTTTAATCGCAGTCCACAAATCAGGCACTACCCCACGATAGATACTATATATATCTGTCATAAACCGTTCATGAATCGTAAGTCCAGAGTCTACCACATCGATTGTAGCTCCTTTCCCTAGCGTACTTCTACGAAGATATTTCTCAATGGTGTTAACTGCAAGGTCCTTATCTGCTACATAATAGGCAAAGGTAGCTACCCCCTCTGGGATACGTAGTGTGGTACCACTGACAACATTATTCTCTTTCAAAGCCTTAGAAATTTTTGTATCCAATCGTTTGAACTGTTTCGCATCCCCTAATGAGGTATCCAACACAACATGGATATGATGTAAATTGCCTAATTCTGCAATAACATTTCCATTTTGATATAACTTAGCACCACAAGGTACACCTGCTTCTCTCAAGCAGAGAAGTATTTCCTCTACGAATTCATCCCCTTCATCCATAGAAAACCGAAGTACACAATGGTCAATTTCACCATTTTCTTTATACATCGATTCCCCTTCATGCACAGTCCCTATATCTTCTAACATATCCTCCATCAGTGCTTCTAATGAACGTCGAATCTCCTCGTCAAATTGGGCGGGAATATATAGTTCATACTGAATTTGTGTGTTCTTTTCTTCTGTTGCCATATCTCTTACTTCTCCACTGTACTCATTGTTTCTAAACATGATGACCACCATACAGAAAAAGAGCTGCAACGGAACTGCCTATCGGCAATCTGTTACAGCCCTTACTAGCGATTAGTCCATTTCTTCGTATAATTTAATGACTGCATCGAATTCTTCATCAGTTGGAGCCACGTAAACTTGTTCTCCCTCTTCTTCATCAATGCGCGCAATAATCACTTCTGGTTCATCATGTTCAGTGTCTTCTTCTGGAGGAAGAGAGACTAGAATGGCAAATGCTTTTCCATCATGTTGGATGAGCATTTCTTCTTCATAGTACTTTTCTTCTCCATTTTCATCTTCAATGACAATCACAGATACTTCACCTTCGTAACCTTGTTCGATCATGGTAACCTCCTTATGAACGACTATCTAAATATCCTTGTAAAATGACAACAGCTGCCATCTTATCAATGACTTCTTTCCGTTTTTTACGACTTACATCAGCGGCAATTAAAGATTTCTCCGCCATCACTGTAGATAGACGTTCATCCCAAAATACAACTGGCGTAGAGATGACTTCTTTCATCTTTTCCACAAAGGCTTCCGTTTTTTCTGCCCGTTCCCCTTTGGTACCATTCATATTTTTCGGCATCCCTACCACAATGGTGTCTACCTCATATTCACGGATCAATTCCGCAATACGCTGAAAGTCTTTTTCGTGAGACGTACGGCGAATGGTTTCAATGCCTTGCGCTGTAATATACAGCGCATCACTGCATGCGACACCAATCGTCCGACTTCCCACATCTAGTGCCATAATTCGCATTATAATTGTTTCGCTTTCACATACTCTTTTACAAGTTCTTCAATGAGCTCATCTCGTTCGATACTACGAATATCTTTCCGAGCATTGTTGTAGCTTGTAATATACGTTGGATCTCCCGAAATGAGATATCCTGTGATTTGACTAATCGGGTTATACCCTTTTTCCACTAGTGCTTGAAACACATGTTGGAATACTTCCTCTGGTGTTAACGGCGTAGTTTGTACCGGTTTAATCACCATTGTTTTATCTGAAAGATTCATACAATCCCTCCTTATTATGAGTTTTCTACTGAAAGTCTCATCTATAGTAAGCTTATCCAACCATGGATTGGATGGCTTCTTTACCTACTGCTAAGGCTTGGTCCATCGCTGCTGGATCTTTACCACCAGCTTGTGCCATATCTGGACGACCACCACCGTTACCACCAGCCGCTTGAGCTGCTGCTTTTACGATGTTACCGCAATGGATACCTTTGCCCACTACATCTTTCGTAGCCATGCAGACGAAGTTCACTTTATCGCCACCAGCTGCTCCCAAAAGAACTACGCCAGAGCCGATTTTATCACGAACCATATCTGCCATATCGCGCAATTCACCCATGTCGGATACTGGCACAGATGCGACCACAGCTGTTACATTGCCTACTGCAAATTGACCAGCTAAGACTCCATCAAGGTTACCGCTGTTCAATTCTTTTTTCACTTGCTCTAGCTCACGTTCTACAGCTTTCGCATGGTCTAATACTTGTTGTACTTTACCTACTACTTCTTGTGGTTTTCCTTTCACAAGAGAAGCTACTGCTTTTAACGTTTGTTCTTCTTGTTGTGCTAAAGCAAGAGCTGCTTTACCTGTCACCGCTTCGATACGGCGTACGCCAGAGCCGATACCACCTTCGGAAGTGATACGGAACTGACCGATAAAGCCTGTGTTTTCTACGTGAGAACCGCCACACAATTCGATGGAGAATTCTGGCACAGATACGACACGTACTTCGGAACCATATTTTTCACCGAACAACGCCATCGCACCTTTTGCTTTCGCCGCATCAATGGACATAGTTTCTACTTCCAATGTGGAGGCACGAAGAATTTGTTCGTTTACCATGTTTGTAATGGTTTGTAATTCTTCTGCTGTTACAGGAGAGAAATGTGTAAAGTCAAAGCGCAAATAGTCAGGTGTTACTAAGGAACCTGCTTGGTTCACATGCGTACCCAATACGGAACGCAATGCAGCATGCAATAAGTGCGTTGCTGTATGGTTACGTGCCATATGTTGACGGCGTTCTACATCGACTTCGAATGTCACTTCGTCATTCACAGAAATGCTACCTTCTACCACAGTACCTACATGGTACGTAGTGCCTTCTGGTAATTTTTTCGCTGTATGTACTTCTACTTTACCCAATGGGCCTACGATGAAACCAGTATCACCTAATTGTCCGCCCCCTTCTGCATGGAATGGAGTCGTTTTTACGATGATGGTTACATCTTGACCATCTTCCGCACGGTCGATAGCTTTCGCCCCTTCACCGATTAATAATACTGTGGATGCTGTTGCAGTTTCATCGTCAGAAATATGTTCACCAGATAAATGGGTAATATCTGGAGTAGCTACTTTTGCGTCTACGTCTTCACGAGCTTCACGAGCACGAGTACGTTGTTCATTCATAGCACTTTCAAAACCAGCTTGGTCGATAGTGAAACCAGCTTCAGAAGCGATTTCTTCTGTCAATTCCCAAGGGAATCCGTAAGTATCATACAATTTGAATACGTCTTGACCTGGTACTGTCGTAGCACCCTCAGCTTTCAATGTATCCAATAATTGGCTCAACATGTCTAGGCCAGATGCCAATGTTTGGTTAAAACGTTCTTCTTCGTTCGCCACCACTCGTTTTACGAAGTCTTGTTTCTCCACGATATTCGTGATAGCTCCGCCCAAGATATCTACAACGATATCTACTAATGGTACCAAAAATGGTCCTTGAATACCTAATAGACGCCCATGACGAACAGCACGGCGCAAAATACGGCGAAGTACATATCCACGGCCTTCATTGGATGGTAACACACCATCTGCAATCAATGCCACAATAGCACGAATATGGTCGGCAATAACTTTCAAAGAAACATCTGTATTCGCATCTGTATGATACGTAACACCTGCTTTTTTCGCTGTAGCCTCAATGATTGGGAAAATCAAATCTGTTTCAAAGTTGCTTTCTTTATTTTGTAGTACAGATGCCAAACGCTCTAAACCAGCGCCAGTATCAATATTTTTCTTAGCCAATGGCTCGTAAGTACCTTCTGCAGTGCGGTTGAATTGCGTGAACACAAGGTTCCAAATTTCAAGAAAACGGTCACAATCACAACCTGGTGCACAGTTTGGATCATCGCAGCCACGCTCTGGTCCTAAGTCGAAGAAAATCTCGCTATCTGGACCACATGGACCTTCGCCAATTTCCCAGAAATTATCTTCCAAACGGCTGATATGGTCTTCTGGTAAGCCAATTTCATTATGCCAAGTGTCATAGGCTTCTTGATCATCCGGATATACAGTAACGTACAATTTTTCTTTATCTAATTTGATGACTTCCGTTAAGAATTCCCATGCCCAATGAATGGCTTCTTTTTTGAAATAATCACCAAAAGAGAAGTTCCCCAACATTTCAAAGAATGTATGGTGACGTGCTGTACGTCCTACGTTTTCAATATCCCCTGTACGAATTGACTTTTGACTTGTCGTAATTCGTGTACAAGGTGGTACTAATTTACCTGTAAAAAATGGTTTCAAAGGCGCCATACCAGCACCGATTAATAATAAAGATGGGTCGTTATCTGGAACAAGAGAATAACTCTCTTGCTTTAAATGTCCTTTACTTTCAAAAAAATTCAAATACGCTTGGCGTAATTCATTTCCTGTCATGGTTTCCCTCCTAAAATTGTCTATTGCCTTTATTATACCACAGATTTTGATGAAAGTATGCATTTAGGTACGGTCATTGACTTATATATGATGACGATACTTTCAATACTGAGTTATATTGTATTGCTATCTGCACTTCACCAAATTCACAAAAAATGTAATTATATAAAGTCCAATAGCTGTGAGCACAATGGTCCCCCCTGGTGCAAAGTCTAACCAAAAGGCGCTGCATAGTCCACCAACAACAGATAACACTGAATAAACGGTAGCGATGCCCCAGGTTTCCTTAAAACCTCGTTTCCATAAATGAGCAGAGGCAACAGGAACTATCATAAGGGCACTGATTAACAAAATACCTACTACGGTCATCCCCATCACAACCACAAGGGCTGTTAATATGGCGAAGATCATGTTCACTCGATTCACATTGATGCCTACGGTACGAGCAATCTCTTCATCAAAAGAGGTAAGCATTAAGGAGTGATACACAAATTTCATGATGATTCCCATAACTATCGCCACAGCACCAATGCCATAAATATCTGTCATAGTGACCGTCAAAATACTGCCGAATAAGAAGTTCAATAGACCCGTACTCGGCATTTTTACCATCGTAGAAAAAACGATGGCTAAGGATAATCCGCCATAAAAGAATAATGCCATAATCATATCTGCATATTGTTTTTGATAGCGTCGCACTAGTTCTATACCCATCGCAGATAGTACAGTTAAGACCACCGCTCCTAATGGAGGGTATACCTTCAATAAGGATGCTCCCGTCACGCCGGCAAAGGCGATATGACCTAAGCCATCGCCGAGCATAGATTGCCGTTTGATAACGATAAACATACCGATTAAGGGACACATGAGCGCCACGATGAGGCCTGCTAAAAAGGCACGTTGCATAAATGTATAAGATAAAATATCCATCTTAACCTCCTATATGCCATGCCAACCGAGAGCCTTGATGACTTTCCATAAAACCTTCACAAGGTCCATAGTAACAAGCATGTCCATCCACACATAAAATCGTATCTGCCACTTCCATAGCTTCCGTCACATCATGAGTAACCATGATAACAGTAATATTTTCTTGTTTCAAGGAACGCAACACTTCATAAATTTTCTTACTTGTTTCGTAATCAATACCACTTGTGGGCTCATCCAGTAGAATATAGTTAGGTTTCCGTGCTAACGCTTGGGCTAACATAACACGCTGTTGTTGACCACCACTGAGCTCACCAATACGGCGTTTCAAAAAGTCTTGCATGCCTACTAGTTGTAAGGCCTCTAATATACGATTTTTTTTATCTTCTTTGGGTACATGGAATAATGCTAACCCTACTACTTCTTCTACTGTCGCTGGAAATTGGGCTGCATTTTTATTATAAATCTGTGGCACCAAATGAATAAGTCCTTTCATTTGCGCCTCTTTCGGACTTATACCGTCTAAACAAAGATGTCCCGCAGTTGGTTCTAATAGCCCTGCTACCATACGTAACCACGTGGTTTTCCCAGATCCATTAGGTCCCACTACCAGCACAAACTCACCTTTTGGAATAGTAATCGTCATATTATGGATAACTGACTGTGTTCCATAAGAAAATTGTACATTTTGTATGTGAATGCCTGCGTGCGTCATAGTTAACTCCTTTACGTTTCAACCTATCACATATATGACAAAAGCTGTAATGAAAGTATCATTACAGCTTGTGTGTTATAGTACGCGTTTTGCCCCTACATAACGTGGTCCCCAATAGCTATCATCAATATCTGCTACGGCAACACCACTGCTAGATGTGGCACTGATGAATTGTCCATCTCCGATGTAAATACCAGAATGGGAAATCCCCGGCTCATAGGTTTCAAAGAATACTAAATCACCTGGTTGTAGATTACTTTTCTCTACTTTTTTACCCACTGTATACTGTTCGTCAGCTTGGCGTGGTAAATCATAACCGATTTTTTGGAATACATAATGAATATATCCTGAACAATCAAATCCCGCTGGTGTAGTACCGCCAAATTTGTAGGGCACACCAGTGAATGTATTAGCATAGGTCAAAATTTCTTTTACATTCCCCGATACAGATTGACCTCCAATATCTAATCCTTTGTAGGTTTTACCTTTCTTTTTGGAAGTAAGCCCTTGTGTGACCGCAGCTTTGCCTTTTTTTTGCTTCAAGGTAGAGGTAATAGCTGTAGATTCTGTATGTCTACTTGGATCAATATGAGACAATAAGACTGCATCTTTTTCAGAAATTTCTTTCTTCTTAGATACTGTATTAGTCTTCGCTGGCAATGGTTTACCCATTAATTTTTTATAGGTCACTGCCCCTAATATACCATCCACTGTTAATCCATGATCTTTTTGAAATAATCTAACCGCCCACTTTGTGTTCGCATCATATTCGCTAGTTTCTCTAGCTTTATAGCCAGCAGCGATGAGTTTCTTTTGAATACCAAGAATTTCATTGCCTGCATCACCATATTGATAAGCTCCTTGTACACTAGTACCTAAAAAGCCTACTAATAGAGCAACTGCAAGGTATTGTTTCTTTTTACTCGTCATAGGACTCCTCTCTTATATACGATTATTTGTCTTCTATCTGACAGTTTATGGTATCTTTCACCCAATATAACGGTCGTTGTTTGACTTCTTCAAAAATTCGTCCCACATATTCTCCAATGATACCAATGCCTACCAGTTGCACGCCACCTAAAAAGAAGATAGCCACCCCTAAAGTAGACCAACCACTGATTACATTATCAGAGAAAAAGTGAACAAATAATATATGTCCGATCATAATTAAACTGAGCAGTCCGCATAGCAAGCCGATATATAAGGCTAAGCGCAAAGGCACTCGAGAAAACGCTGTAATCCCATCTAAGGCAAAGCGCATCATTTTCTTTACGCTAAATTTGGAAGTGCCTGCAAAACGTGGGGGTGCTACAAAGTGAAATTCATGTTGCACGAATCCTAAGTCTCCCACGATGCCTCGTAAAAATCTACCATGTTCCCGGAAAGATTTCAAAGTTTCCAAAGATTTACGATTCATCAATCGGAAATCGGAACCACCCTCCACGATAGGAACATTGGCTAATTTATTAAGCACTTTGTAATAGTATTTCGATGTGAAAGCTTTTGCCCAACTAGCATCTTCTGTGGAATCACGAATGGTACGGACTACATCTGCACCTGCTTCCCAATGTTTGACTAGTTCTGGAATCAACTCTGGTGGATGTTGCATGTCTCCATCCATTGTGATTACCGCATCACCTTGTGCGTAATCTAATCCACATGTTAAGGCTAATTGATGACCGAAGTTTCGTGCCAACAACAAAACTTTTACTTTTGGATCTTGATTACCAATATATCGTAGCATGCCTGCACTATCATCACTGGACCCATCATCGACGAAAATAATTTCATGGTCATAGTCAAGAGTTTGCAATACATCTTTGACTGTAGTATAAAATTTTTGAATATTATCTTCCTCATTAAATACGGGAACAACAATTGACAGTAACATAGCTCCTCCTTATGATCTTTACCTATCTATTTTACAGGATTGAGGCCGCTTTTGCAAACTTCGCTATATATGGCGTTCTTTCCCCACTTTCGTGCCTAGAACGTAAGGAGCGAACGACATACACTTCTCCACAAATTTACGTTCCACTGAGATTTGCTCCGAAGTGTATAGCGTTCTTATATCTATATACTATATATGCACTTGCTTCATGAAATCAGACATAATAGCTACGCCAGTAAATGTATGATTCAAGCATTCTATATAGTTACTCCTATGTATACCTCCTAATGCAATCCCCTTAGCAAGGGGATATATAGTTTGAACAGCCTCAAGCAGATCCTTCCCCCGCTTAACACCAATACCGGGATGTCCTTCTTTGCATGGTGTAGGAAAAATAGGGCTAATTAAGATGCACTCCAAATTAGGGATTCCGAAAGATGCTAACAACTTGATATCATCTTCGTTGTGTACGGTACTCCATACTGTGACGGTATTCCAATGGCTTTGGAATGTGTTCCACAGCTCTTCTTGTTCGGATTGCCAATGGCGTATTAGATTGGTGGGCATATGGATTCGTGTTTGTCTGTTTAAGATAATCTCTAATTGTTCTAGGGTAGTGATGATTTTACCATGGTATACTACAGTACTACCTATGGCATCGCAGAGTTGGATATACTCTTCAAAGGGTAGGTCTGTGTCACGGCATAATGTGTACAGACTGTGATGATTTCTCATCCATCTGTCCGTTTCAACACTATCTACTCCTCGCTGAAACAATCTGTTGCTATCGAGATTTGCTACTACTCTAGATTCATATGCTTTATGTATATCCCATGGTAAATCGCTTTCTTCTGTATGATTAATACAATCTTTATCATACTTTTGTAATCTTTCTACTTCTTTGGACAGTGCTACACCATATGTTCCTAGACTCATGCCATCTTTTAACAAGTGTCGATTCGTAATCAACACTAAGGTATCTATAGATTGATTATTTTTCTTCATAGAGCACATCGATATAATCACTCATCACCACTTGCATACCTAAGGCTTTTACGTCTTCCATCGCTTCTGCTACGGTTCTACTATCGGCAATTTCAAATTGTGCATCTCCTTCTTCACGCTTTTTTTCTTCTGAGGAATGTTCACCAATGCCTGTGCTGACACCTGCTGAAAGCTTCGTTGCCGCTAATGGTAAGACTCCGTTACGAAATCGTGCTGTTTCTCGAGTAGAAATAGTAATATTAGCATACGGCAAAAATAGGCGATACACCAAGATAACTTGCAACAATTGAGCCTCTCCTACGTCACCTGCATTGATGGTCTCATCATTAACGATAGGGCGCAAACGTGGGCATGAAATACTAATTTCTCCATGGGGATAGGCACGTTGTAACAAATGGGCATGCAAGGCTGTGGCAAAGGCATCTTTTCGGAAATCATCCAACCCCAATAAGGCAGCTAAGCCTACTCCACGCATACCTCCACGTAAAGCCCGTTCCTGCGTTTCAAGTCGATAGGGAAATACACTTTTATTACCTAACAAATGCAAGGTTTTATAGTTTTCCCAATTATACGTTTCTTGGAATACCGTCACATAATCGCAACCACATTCTCGTAAGTACGCATAATCGTCTACATTGGCAGGGTAAATTTCTACGCCTACTACTTTGAAATATTTTTTTGCTAATTCACAGGCACGACCAATGTACGAAATAGGACTGTGACGTTCACTTTCCCCAGTCAAAATTAGAATATCTTGTAATCCTGTTTTGGCAATGTTTTTTAACTCTTCCTCAATGCCTTCTTCGTCTAATTTGGCACGATGAATTTGATTTTTACAGTTGAAGCCACAATACACGCATAGGTTATCACAATAATTTGAAATATATAGCGGAGTAAACAAATATACAGAATTGCCAAAGTATCTTGTTCTTACAGCTTTCGCCTTCTCCGCCAAGTCCTCTAAAAAAGGCTCTGCTGCTGGAGATAACAAAATTTTCAGTCCTGCTAAGTCAATGGTATCTTCTTGCAACACACGGCGCACGTCATCTGCTGTATAGTGGTCGTACGTATATTGTTCACGTTCTTGTAACACTGTTTCTAAAATGGGACTTTCAATTTGATCCATATGGGGGCGATATTTCCAACATGGATCGTCTATATGATATCTGGTGGTACTAGACATAAGCGATCCTTTCCTGACACTGCAATCGCTGAGCTACATTCATCAATTTAGCTCAATATTTTCATAAGCATTCACTATTTCTTATATCTCATATATATGTGTTATATATCAATATATAAGAGATATTATTGTAATTATCGTAAAAATCCTGTTAATGGAGAGGAAGCAGTACCGCCTGTTTCAAGTGTTGGTCCTAATTTTGACAAATATGCCAATCGTCCTGCTTGAATGGCTAATCCAAAGGCCTTTGCCATACCACGAATATGGCCCGCAGAGGCTACGGCAGTATTCGCCATAATCGCAGCTACGCCCATTTCCATCGCTTCTGCTGCTTGGGAGGGAGCTCCGATACCAGCATCTACAATGATAGGTAAGTCAATTTCATTCACTAAAATTTTAATAAATTCCTTCGTCTGTAATCCACGATTAGATCCGATAGGGGCAGCTAAAGGCATCACTGCGGCGGCACCAGCATTGACTAAATCACGAGCTACTTCTAAATCTGGATACATATAAGGCAAAACGATAAATCCTTCGTTAGCTAAGATCTCCGTTGCTTTAATCGTCTCTCCATTGTGAGGTAGTAAATATTTAGAATCTTTCATAATTTCTACTTTTACAAAATCTCCACAACCTGTAGCTCGGGATAAGCGCGCAATGCGCACCGCTTCTTCCGCATCTCGAGCACCACTTGTGTTAGGGATTAAGATAGTATCTTTTGGAATGGCGTCTAAGATATTTTCTACTTCACCCCCCACTGCACGACGCAATGCTAGGGTGATCATTTCAGCCCCTGCCTCTTCTAAGACAGCTTCGATTAAGTCGATAGAAAATTTGCCAGACCCCAAGATAAATCGAGACTGTAATGTATGTCCCCCTAAAGTCCATGTATCTTGTGTTTCCATATCTTGTACTGAAAGTGTCATAGGTTCCTCCTTAATCAATATCTTCTCCGTGTAATAGTTGAATGACCGCATTTGCCATATGACCAGCACAAACCATAACACGAGCGGCAGTAATTTTTCCGATAGCATCGATATCACTCACACCATCACCGCATAAATACCAACGATGGTGTCTCCGTTCACGGCGAATACCATTACTATCGCCCCAACCAGCCATGCCAGAACAACCTACTAGTAAAGGTTCCGTAGGATGAGTTAAGACAACTTCTGTCATCCACGCTTTTGTAACCGCTTTATCCACGGCTTCTACAACCATGTCATAGCCATTAATTAATTCAGATAATCGCTCTGGTGTAAGGCATTCATTATGAATGATGACTTCACAGTTTGGATTCATCCGATTGAGATGACCTTTCATAGCCTCAACTTTTAACACGCCCACATCATTCACGTCATAGTATTGACGACCTAAATTACTTTCATCCACAACGTCAAAGTCTACGATTTCTAGCGTCCCAATTCCAGCACGGCACAATGCCACTGCCACATGGGAACCAACACCGCCCACGCCGATGAGCAGTACTTTTTTATCTTGTAAGGATACCATTTAGCCACCTCCTACAAAGGTTACTACTTCCATTGTATCTGCAGCGCTCACACGAGTGCTTTCCCAATCTGCTTTGGAAAGAATCTTTCCATTAAATTCCACCACGATGCGATCCATGCGAAATGATAAGGCTGTCAGCACCTCTTGTACTGTTTGTCCTTCATAATGATAGGTTGCTCCATTTACTTTCATCGTATCCTCCTAACTATAGCGTTTGCTATACACCTATTTCAAAACTAGTATACCGCCAATCACCTGTACGGGATTTTCCTCACATACTAGTATAAAAAAACAGCACGAAAAACCATACCCGCGGTGGTATGCCCCTTCATGCTGTAGCACTCTATCGTCTCACTATTCTGTTCTCCTTGTACATCCACTTAGATGTACCTTCAATTTGTATCCATATACGATATCATCTATAAAAGACACAAAAAAAGGACATCCTGTTGGATGTCCTCAGTATGACGAATCAAACTTATCCTACGTTGGCATTATCCAAATCAGGTTATGGGTCAAAACATTTGTTTACTCTCAGCCATGAGGCTCCCCAAAGTTCTCTTTCAGTATACGCTGATACGCTGCAATTTGCAAGCCTAAGTATCAACATTTTTTATCCTTTTCGCGCAGATACAGAGGCATAATTTTTGATGACAACAATAGGTGTCATTTGGCTATCATTGCCAAATGGATTATCGATCAAAATTTGTGCGATTTGTTGTGGTTTCAATCCACGGCTATGCCCCAAAATAGCTGCTCGTTTTAAATCATTCACATCAGCCACACAAGCCCCATAGGCTCCTGTGGCCTTCATAATAGCATCGGCTACTGCATGTGGTTGTTTTGGTCCATATACAATACATTTATCAAATGGAGGCATCGTACCCGTTACATCATCTGTTAAGGATGCTGTACGCGCCATTTGATAGAACACACCAGATTTTTTGAACACCTTAGCTACGGCGCCACAGAAGAAGGCAAACATCATTTTCCATTCTCCTTCTTTATCCATAGCCGCCTGCATACCATATACAGATGCCATAGATCCATCTGGATGGATAAAGCGATTTAAAAATTTAGCTTGCCAAGATACTTTCAAATCTTCTGGACGTGTGAACTCCCCTTGAGTGATAGCCACGACGGATTCTGCTACACACACAATATCCTCTGGTCCAATATACGGCCCTGCAAATTCTACAATAGCCTCTACGATATCATCTTTATTCGTTAAAATGCGCGTAGGGATTGGTAAAAGTTCTAATTCTGCCATGATATACCTCCTATTTACGCATTGCTACTTCTAACTCTTCCGCAGTTAGAATAATTCTAGTTTTTGAAATACGGTATGCCTCACGACCTACTACTTGATGATAGATATCAATCGGCATATCCGGGAATCCAACTAAATCTTTACGTATATTACCACTATTTGCCGTCATTACTAGGCGCAAACGAATGGTACTGCCTTGACGTTGCTTATATACTAAGGCTTCCCAATAGCCATCATGACGTTCTGCTTTTGCATCGGTCAACCACGATTGAATTTGTACGTTATCAAATTGTTCTTGTGGCAACAAGTGACGAGGGAACATATCCATAATAGTCCCGTATTGTTTTCCTCTATTTACAAATGGAATATCCGTAGATAATACCACTTGATCAAAACTAATGTCTTCCACTACAAATGGAGTACGGCGTTTTACCATAATCACAATGTCTTCATTGCCTTGGCGCCATGCAAAGATGCGATAGGCGATGTAAATAACAGCAATGATACAAGCAATCCACACCAGGGTATCAATGAATGTGTAAATATACATACTTCCTCCTATAGAGTAATGAGTTTAGCTTCTAAGCTAGTATCCTTGAAAATATCTTGTACGATAGGCGTCACCCGTTCTGCGTGACTTGTGACACAAACTTGTATAGTCCCAATACGGCCTGTTGTCTGTTCCAGATCTTCCCCGTACAAAATAGCTCCTACTGCATCAGATGTTTCCCATGCAGGATCTACAAAGCAAATACGGTCTCCTGCTAACTCTCGTAATACAGGTTCAACTAGTGGATAATGAGTGCACCCCAGAATGGCTACCTCTACATTGGTATCTACCAATGGTTTTACGCATTCTTTGGCGCACTCCCGCAGAATAGCATCATCCAAATGACCTTCTTCAATGCAAGCCGCTAGATCTTTACAGCCTTGTTCTACCACTTTTACATGGGGTTTTAAACTATGCACTGCATCCATATGTTTATGGCTATTGATAGTAGCCACGGTAGCCATAATCCCTAACGGACCTTTTCTCTTCTGTTTCACCTTGACACGGAGCGCATCATGAATCCCCTGCGACATGCCCACAATAGGTACATCAAATCGCTTGGATAATTTGTCCAAAGCTACTACCGAAAATGTATTACAAGCAATCACCATAAGCTTCACTGGTTGTGCTATCAAAAATTCTGCAATTCTTGTAGCAATTGCTTCTATTTCTTCTTTCGACTTATTTCCTACTGGATTGTTCGCACTATCTCCGACGTAAATAAAATCTTCTTCTGGAAATTCCTGTGCTAGCACAGATAATACAGATAATCCACCGATGCCAGAGTCGAATACTCCAATAGGTAATTCTTTCTGTATGGGCGTCATTCCCTACTCCTCCTCTGCTACGGCTTTCATAGGTTTGAAAAATACGTCTGGCAAACGAATGATTTTACCGGTTTCCTTGGAGGTGAACACATTTTGAGTGTCTCCAGTACATATCAGCGCACCATCACTTTCACGGATAATCCGATATGTGAAAGTACATTGAGCCCGTGACAAAGAGGCCACTGTTAATTCCACCCGCAATACATCGTCAAAGCGCGCCACTTCCTTATATTCACAGCTCACTTTTGTAATAGGAAAGACGATGCCCTCCTGCATCATGTCCCATAGACTAATACCACAACGGCGGAAATATTCAATTCTTCCCATTTCAAACCATCGTAAATGATTCGTATGATGGGCTATCTCCATCATGTCCGTTTCATAAAATCGGACACGCAATGATGTAGAAATCATCGTATACCTCCTTTCCTATGCAATAAGAGGCTCCAAGGAGCCCCTTTTACTACTTAATCAATTGATCCGATAGGCACAAATTTTTGTGCTTGTTCTTTATGAGAAGCCTTAATATAACGATTGGCAACCTTCATAGCAATAGACAAGACGGCTATATCATCGACCCAGCCAAGGCCTGGTACACTATCTGGGATAAAATCAATAGGTAAAATTAAATATCCCAAGGCCCCTGCAATGACAGCCTTCACAAATTTTGGCGTGTCTTTATCACGTAAACAATAATATAACATTACTGCTTTTCGTGCAAACATAATATTACGGCCCATACGATTCACTGTAGACATAAAGGCATCAGATGTAAATGTTTTTCCATACTTAAGGATTTGTAAAATATTCATAGTGATGACCTCTCTGATTATTGTTTGAAATTATCTTTTGCTTGTTCTGCTAAATCGATGGCTTTTTCTTTCGTTTGTTCCGCTAATTCTATAGCTGTTTCTTTTACAAGCTCTGCTTTTTCACGAATGTCTTGCACTGCTTCTTGTGCTTGATCAATCGCTTTCGCTGTCAACTCAGAAGCTTTTTCTTCTACTTGCTGTAGTGTTGGCTCCACAACCTCTTTCACTTGTTGAAGTTTTGGCTCCACTACTTCTTTAACCTGTTGAAGAGTAGGCTCTACAGCTTCTTTAACATCCTGCATAACAGCAGTTGCTTTTTCTACTACTGGTTCTACTTTAGTTTGTAAAGAGTCGTTAATTGATTGACGTACAGTTTCCGCTTTTTCGTAGGCTGCATGTGTATAGGCACTTGCTTTAGATGCTGATGTACCTGCTACACTTCCAGTCAAAGATAAGGCTTCTGTAGCTAAAATTTTAAGCAACGAACCTACACCTTTTGCCGCATGACGAGCATTATCTAGTAATTCTTCATTACCACTTTTTTCTAATGTATCTTTCACAGTCGCTACTAAGATAGATACCGCTCCTACTGCAAGGCCTTTCACAGCACCAATATTAGCTAGCAAATCAGCACCTACAAAGGAACTTGCAAATCCTTTCGCACTTGCTAAATAGTCATTACCTGATACATGAACGCCTTCTAAGAAATCTACCTCTTCATTACCCAAAGGTTTATTGCGTAGTGGAGTATTCGCCAATGTCATTACTGTTTCTTTATTATATTCATAGATATCTACTAAGCGTTGACGATATTCTTCATAATTAGGACATGTTGGCATACCATCTTCAATCCATTTGGCTGCCATTTTACCTACACCATAGGTAATTGCTGCAGCTACTGGCACTCGAAGAATCATCGTTGGCACCATGGTGCATACTAAGGCCGCCACAGCACTGCCTCCAAGGCCTACTAAAAAACCGGTAATCCCTTCTTTTGCAGGGCATACACCATAGGCTTGAGCAATACGAGATACCATGTACACATCATTTGCCAATAACCCTATATAATTAAATTTTGGTAATGCTCCGATACCAGCTGCACGAGCAGCAGCCCAACGACAAATCATTTCCACTTCTTCTTGTACATTCGTTACATCAGTAAGTGTTGTATTATATTCCAACTGTTCCATATGTATCTCCTATAGTTACCACAAAACATTAAGTGTCAATGTACTTATTACCTTTATTGTATCAAATTTCGTTATGAATTACCAACTTGTTAATCCACCATCTACTGTCCATGCTGCACCTGTTACAAAAGAGGCTTTTTCGCTGATGAGAAAAGCGATAACTTCTCCTACTTCACGGGGCTGAGCGATACGCCCTAATGGATAATGTAACGCCATTTCTTCTTTCGCTTTTACAATATCACCAGATGGTTCATTAGCTAACTGTTTCGCTACTAATGATGTATCTACATCTCCTGGACATACACAGTTCACTCGCACACGATGCGGTGCCATTTCTAGCGACAAAGATTTAGTGAAGCTTACTACAGCCCCTTTAGACGCACCATACACAGTGCATGCCACATTACCTTGAAGGCCTGCATCACTAGAAATGGTCACGATGCTACCATGAACTTGTTTCAAATACGGTGCTGCGGCTTGGCATAAAAAGACAGTACCTTTCACATTAGTCCCAAACATTTCATCAAAATTTTGCTCATCCACATCCTCTAACAATCGTTCTTCGTAATAGCCAGCTGCTGTTACCAACGCATTCAAATTGCCAAATAGTCGCACGGTATCTTCTACAATACGTCGGCAATTCATAACCTTACTCACATCGCCTTGTACAAATCGTACTTTTGAAGAAATACGGCGTAATTTTACCACTGCCTCTTGTCCATCCCATTCATTACGACCATTGATGACAACGCACCATCCCTGTTTTAGCAGTAATTCTGCTGTTGCAAATCCTATACCTGATGTACCACCACTAATCAATGCCACCTGATTATCGCTAAACTTTTGCATAGTTACTCCTATTATATAATGCCCTGTGAAAGTAAATAGTCATAGGTTAATTTTATCAGCATAGTCAGAGACATAACAATGAACACAAAGCGTACTAATCCTGTCCCTTTTACCATCGCTAGTTTAGACCCTGTAGTAGCTCCAATAATTTGTCCCGCTGCTACTGCCAGTCCGTACCCATAATGAACTTGATCCATATAGATAAACATCATTAAAGAGCCAAAGTTACTGACTGTATTAAGGACTTTTGCATTGCCAGAGGCGCCCAAAAAGTCATAGCCCATGAAAAGGAAATAAAAAATCAGAAACATTCCTGTTCCAGGGCCAAAAAATCCATCATATAATCCAATTAAGATAGCTACAGACATATACGCAATTAACTTCCATCCACGCTTAGGTTCAACCTTGGAAATAGCACCCCAATCTTTCTTGGTAAGTACCACAATGAATACAGCTAACAATAACACAATAATAGCTGGCTTCAAAAATGTAGATGGTACATAAACCGCTATATATGCCCCCAACATAGAGACGAGCAAAGTAAAGGGAAGAATCCATTTAATCCCATCCCAATTGATTAATTTATTTCTAGCAAAGTTAATCATTGCTGTACCTGATCCAAAAACGCTAGACAATTTATTTGTCCCAATACACATGGCAACCGGCATATTGGTTAATATCAAGGCAGGCAAAGAAATCAAACCTCCGCCTCCCACAATAGAATCCACAAATCCTGCTAGGGCTCCTGCGAAAAATAATATGATACCAATGAGTAATTCACCTTCCATAGGGTGAGCCCTCCTCTTTTATATACATGCACTTACTGTTTTAACAACACTCTTATTCTTCAATACGAGGCAATATTTTGTTATATCCATCCGCCCCATAGTTTAAGCATCGTTTTACTCGGCTTATGGTGGCCGTACTAGCTCCTGTTAATTCCACAATTTGATCATAACCCGTACCAGCTTTCAACAACTTTGCTACTTCCAAACGTTGAGAAATCGATTTCAACTCTCCTATGGTACAGATATCTTCAAAAAATTCATAACATTCTTCCATAGTTTCCAATGACAATATGGCCTTAAATAATTGGTCATGCGTGGGACTTTTTAGTTTTTGATTCAATCTCTTTATTCCTCCAATGATTCTATTCACAATGCGCTTTATTTCACTACTATTATACCATAGGAAATATACCTGAGGAAATGTATACATAGAGCTAACATAAACTTTTCCCATAGAAAAAGAGGACCTTCGATGGCTTATCATCGGAGGTCCTCTCTTATTATTAGTTCTATAGGAAATTAGGCTCTATAATAAATGTTGGGGCTACTCATATAAGAGTAGTCGCCAACATTCTTTTTTTGCAATAAAATAGACATATA